>NZ_CP084712.1:4337992-4679489 GCF_023822045.1 Sphingopyxis sp. USTB-05
CGCCTCGCCTTTCGGCCCGAGGACGGGATCGAGGTGATCGCCACAGGCAAGCTCACGACCTATCCGGGCCGCTCCAAATATCAGCTTGTCGTCGATACGCTCGAGGTTGCGGGCGAAGGCGCGCTGATGCTGCTCTTCGAGAAATTGAAGGCGCGGCTTGGCGCCGAGGGGCTGTTCGACCGCGAGCGAAAATATGATCGGCTGCCCTATCTGCCGCGAACGATCGGGGTCGTGACCTCACCGACCGGGGCGGTGATCCGCGATATCCTTCACCGGCTCGCCGACCGTTGCCCCACGCATGTCATCGTCTGGCCGGTGTTGGTGCAGGGCGACGGCGCGGCGGCCCAGGTCGCAAATGCGATCCGCGGCTTCGATGCGATTGACCCGGGCGGGCGAGTGCCGCGCCCCGACCTCGTCATCGTTGCGCGCGGCGGCGGGTCGATCGAGGATCTGTGGGCGTTCAATGAAGAGGTCGTCGTGCGCGCGATCGCCGATTGCCGCATTCCGACGATCAGCGCGGTGGGGCACGAGACCGACGTGACGCTCGCCGACTATGCCGCCGACGTCCGCGCGCCGACCCCGACCGCGGCGGCCGAGATGGCGGTCCCGGTGCGCGCCGAACTCATCTCGCAGCTCGCGACCTGGAACGGGCGGATTATCGGCGCGGCGAACCGGCATCAGGCGCTGGCGGGCGAGCGGCTCACGGCGCTGGCGCGGCATTTGCCGAAGCGCGACGCGCTTTATGCGCCGCAGCGCCAGCGGCTCGACGATGCGGGCGACCGGCTCGACCGCAGCCAGCGCCACCGGCTGACGGTGATTTCGGAACGGCTCGCGACGCGCGGTGCCGCGATGCGGCCCGCGCTGCTGGCGCGGCGTTGGGATCGTGACCGGGCGCTGCTCGAAGGGCTGGGGCGGCTGCTCGACAGCCTTGACCCCCGCGCGTTGCTGTCGCGCGGCTATGCGATGGTGCGCGATGCGGGCGGTGCGATCGTGACCACCGCGGCCAAGGCGCGCGGCGCCGGGCATTTGCAGCTCCAATTCGCTGACGGCGAGGTGCCGGTCGCTGTCGGTGCGGGCGATGGCGCGCCGCCGCCCACGCCCACGCCCAAGCCGGTGCGCAAGCCTTCGCCGGCGGAGCCCAAACGGGGGCAGGGCGAGCTCTTCTGAGCTTCCGGGGGTGGCTGCGCGGCGCGATGCTGTTATAGTCGCGGGAAAGACGTAACGCCGAATGGATAGAGAATCATGTTGATCGCCAGCCGCAACCGCCTTGCCCGTCTGCAGTACGGACCGAACGGTTTTCGCGTCCTCGCGCCCGGCGACCATGTGTTGTGCGCGGTGAGTGGCGCGCCGATCGGGCTCGACGAGCTGCGCTATTGGTCGGTCGCGCGGCAGGAGCCTTATGCCACTGCCGAGATTTCGGTGCAGGCCGAACTGGACGCCGCGCGCAAGGCATGAGCTTTGTGAGGGACTGGCGACGGCATGGGGCGGCGCTGACGCTGATGGTCGTTGCTGCCGGATGCGTTCCGGCCGCCGAAACGGACGCCCGGCCCGCGCCGCGCCCCGCGGCCCAGCCCGTAACGCCGCCATCCTCTCCGCCCGCGCCGTCCCGCGCGCCGGTTCGTGCAGATTTCGCATTGGCCGGTCTTGCCGAACAGGGCGCAGTGATGGTCGGAAAGGTGCCGAGCGACACGCGCGCGCTCACGCTCGACGGCAAGGCAATTCCCGTCGCGGCCGATGGCGGCTTCCTGATCGCTTTCGACCGCGACGCTCCGACCAGCGCGCGGCTCGTTGCGACGCTGGGCGACGGGCGCACGGTCGAACGCCCCATCGTGGTTGCGCCCGGAAGCTGGCGGTTGGAGCATATCAACGCGCCTTATCGGGGCAGCGCGGCGAGCGACGCCGATTTCGAACGGCGCCGGCCGGCCGAGCTCGCCCAGATCGCCGCGGCGCGCAACATGGAGGTCGTATCCGACGGCTGGCGTCAGACGTTCCGCTGGCCAGTCACCGGCCGCCTGTCGGGCTTCTTCGGCGCGCAACGTATTTATCAGGGCAAGCCCGGCACCTATCACAGCGGCACCGACGTTGCGGTCCCGGCCGGAACACCGTTCGTCGCACCCGCCGACGGGGTTGTCGTGCTCGCTGCCACCGCCCCATTCACCCTTGAGGGCAATTTGCTGATCGTCGACCATGGCATGGGGTTGTCGAGCGCTTTCCTCCATTGCCAGCGGCTCGACGTGAAAGTCGGCGACCGGGTTGTTCAGGGGCAGCAACTCGGTACGGTCGGGCGGACGGGGCGCGCGACGGGGCCACATATGCACTGGGGGTTGAAGTGGCGCGATACCCGCCTCGATCCCGGAAAACTCGCGGGTCCCATCGGCACTTGATACTGGCAAGGTTGCCGCCGAATTCGTAACCGATGAAACAAAATGTCGCGAAAGCGGCCCTTTTCGCGCATTGTGTTTCGCCGTCTGCCTCGCTTGTTGCAAATACGTCACAATGGCCTTTGAAACGACGGAAAGCGGCGGGAATTCCCTTTACTCACGATGAACGAACAGTCATCCCGCACGCTATCGGGGCATTTACGTGGCGACTTTTGTCGTCGCGTCGGGGGTCCAGGTAGTTCATCCATCAGTAGCAAGGGACTGCACTGTGAAGAAAACTCAATATTCAAAGCTGAAGCTCGGCGCCGCGCCGCTCGTTATGAGCGTGGCGCTGGTTTCGGCTCCTGCCTTCGCGCAGAACGCGCCGGCGGAAGACACCGCCACCACCGGCGAAATCGTCGTCACCGGCACGCTGATTCGTAACCCGAATCTCGAAAGCTCGTCGCCCGTCGCCGTGATCGGCGCGGACGAAGTCGCGCTTCGCCAGACCAACAACGCCGAACAGCTCCTCCGCGAACTGCCGGGCGTGACGCCGAACCTTGGCGGCAACGTCAACAACGGCACCGTCGGCAGCGCACGCGTCGACCTTCGCGGCCTTGGCGCGAACCGTAACATCGTCCTTCTTGACTCGCAGCGCCTCGCGCCGTCGAGCTTCTCGGGCATCGTCGACCTTAACAACATCCCCGTCGCGCTGATCGAACGCGTCGACGTCCTGACCGGCGGCGCTTCGACCAGCTATGGTGCGGACGCTGTCTCGGGTGTTGTGAACTTCGTCACGAAGCAAGATTTCGCCGGCCTTGACGCCGTCATCAGCGAACAGATCAGCGAACGTGGCGACACCAACGTGTTCCGCGCCGACCTCGTCCTTGGCGCGAACTTCGACGATGGTCGCGGTAACGCCGTGCTGGCGCTCAGCTATCAGGAAGCCGACCCGCTCTATTTCGGTGCGCGTCCCTTCGGTGAATTCACCCTCTCGTCGGCAACCGGCGTGGCTTCGGGTGACTCGTTCACCTCGTCGCCGACCGGTATTTCGACTGCGACCGACGATTTCCAGATTGCGCCCGATGGCTCGAGCCTCGTGCCCTTCTACAACGCGTTCAACTTCAACCCGTTCAACGTCTACACGACGCCGTTCGAGCGTTTCAGCTTCTACGGTAAGGCGCGTTACGAAGTTTCGGACAAGCTGGAAGTTTATGCCCGCGGCCTCTTCTCGAAGAACCGCGTCAGCTCGATCATCGCAGCTTCGGGTATCTTCGGCACCGCCGGTCTGACCGTTCCGGGCCAGAACCCCTATCTGAACTCGACGATCCGTAACCAGCTTTGCGGCTTCGCCGGCATCGCCCTGGGTCCGACGTGCGACAACAATCCCGCCATTCCGCTGCAGACGGTGTATCGCCGCTCGGTGGAACTCGGGCCGCGCATCAGCGAATATGTCACGACCTTCTTCGACTATTCGGCTGGCCTGAAATATTCGTTCAACGACTCGCTGAAGCTCGACGTCTATGGTTCGTACGGTGAAAGCGAAAACGCCGAAACCCGCACGGGCTATGTGGCGAACTCGCGCGTCCAGCAGGCGCTGAACGCGACCAACACCACGACCTGCCAGAACACGTCGAACGGCTGCGTTCCGCTCAACCTGTTCGGTCCGCAGGGCAGCATCACGCCGGAAATGGGCGCGTTCATCGGCGGCATCACCAGCACGATCGTCAACCGCACCTCGCTGGCGCAGGTCCATGGCGTTCTGTCGGGCGACTTCGGCGGCGCGACCGTGCCATGGGCATCGGAACCGGTTTCGTTCGCAGTTGGCGGCGAATATCGCAACTACACCGCACAGCGCGCGCCCGATAACCTGGCCTCGATCCCGGGTGAACTCGGCGGTGCCGGCGGCGCGATCCTTCCGCTCGACGGCGGCTTCGACGTCAAGGAAGCGTTCGGCGAACTTATCGTTCCGCTCGTTTCGGATAAGCCCTTCTTCGACGAACTGACCTTCGAAGCGGGTATCCGTTATTCGAAGTACAAGATCGACGCAGCGGGCGATCCGAAGTTCAACGCGACCACTTACAAGTTCGGTTTGAACTGGTCGCCGGCTGATGCGATCAAGTTCCGCGGTAACTTCCAGCGCGCGGTTCGCGCCCCGAACATCGGCGAACTCTTCGCACCGGTGGCAACGGGCCTGACCAACCTGCTGGTCGATCCTTGCGCCGGCGCGGCTCCGACCACCAATGCCAACCTGGCAGCGGTCTGCATTGCCCAGGGTGCGCCGCTGGCCTCGATCGGTTCGATCCAGAACCCCAGCGCGGGACAGGCAAACGCAACGGGCGGCGGCAACCCGACCCTGCGTCCGGAAAAGTCGGACTCCTACTCGTTCGGTGTCGTGCTTCGCCCGCAGGATCTGATCAGCGGTCTCACCGTCACCTTGGATTACTACAACATCAAGGTGAAGGACGCGATCACGGCCGCAACGCCGGGTGACGTTATCGGGGCATGCTTCGGCAACATCACGGCTGCTTCGGCTACCGATCCGGCCTGTACGGGTATCCGTCGTAACGCGATCAACGGTCGCCTCAGCGGTACCTCGACGGCGGCGAACCCGATCCCGGGTCTGCCGACGCCGCTCACCAACAACGGCCGCCTCTGGACCGACGGTATCGACCTTACGGTCAACTACCGCACCGACCTTGGCTTTGCCGAACTGCAGCTGAACTTCGCTGGTAACTATACCATGAGCTCGAAGTTCCAGGCGTCGCCGGGTTCGTTCGCACGCGAGTGCACGGGCTACTACAGCACGAACTGCGGTATCTCGAACGGTCTGACCGTCGGTTCGCTGCAGCCCGAATTGTCGTGGACCCAGCGTACGACCCTCTCGTTCGACAAGATCGATATCTCGCTCCTGTGGCGCCATATCGACGGCATGAAGTATGAAGGTCAGGCCAGCGATTATCTCGATCGCGGCTTCACCGACGCCTCGCGCAACCTGTTCAGCGGCACCATCACGGGCCGTGGCGAACTGGTTGGTCGCCAGGTCAACTTCAACCGCATCAAGTCGTACGATTATTTCGACCTGACGGCGCGCTTCGCTTTCTCGGACAATGTTGACCTGACCCTGTCGGCGTTCAACCTGTTCGACAAGCAGCCCCCGATCGTCGGTTCGAGTGCCGGTTCGACCTCGTTCAACGGCGGCAACACCTATCCGTCGACGTACGACACGATCGGTCGCCGCTACGCTGCTTCGGTGCACTTCAAGTTCTGATCCGCACCGATCGGACGAAAAAGGATGGGGCGGTCTTCGGACCGCCCCATTTTTTTGTGCCGACTATTTTATCGAAGGCTGTGGTGGAGGATTAGCCGAGCAACGGCGCGGGCAATGCCATGTCGATGCCCGCCGATGCCGCGACGGCCTCGGCCCAACTGCTGACCTTCTCGATCTCGTCGGCATGAAGCGCCTCGGCGGCGGTCTGGTCCGCGGCGCGCTGGCCGCTCGCAAAGGCCTTTCCGCTCTTTGAATCGCGCGCGAAGACGTCGGCGACGGTCGACGCAATTTGCGCCTCGGTCAGCGCAATCCCGAACAGGCTGGCCAGCGCCGCAAATGCTTCGCCGGGCCGAGCGACCAGCGTCTCGCTGTCGAGTGTCCGGATCCGGTCGGGCCATTTCCGCGCCATGTCGCTGAACAGGCGATGCTGCGCCAGCCAGCCGACGGCTGCAGCCTGAAGATCGGTGTGCAACAGATAGTCGCGCGGTTCGAAACCCAGGTCGACCATGCCCTCGGCGAGTTGGCGCGAGAGTAGTTCGCGAACCCACAGCCGCCCCCACATGCCCTTTCGGGCGATCGATCCGAGAAAGAGCCGCAGCGGCGCGTGGAGCAGCACGGCCTTTGCCTCGGGGCGGATCGACAGGAGTGCCGTGGCAAGGCCGTTGACGACATTCGATGGCTTGATGACGGTCGCTTCGCCCTCGACGAACGGACGCGCAAGCAGTTGGAGCGCGCTGTCGGTGACCATGCCGATCTCTGCCGGGTTGCCGCCGCGATGTCGCCAGCCGACCATGTCGTTCAATATCTGCGGCTCGCTTAGCGAATGGGCGGCACCGGGAATGTCAAAAGCCTGTGCGAGCAGGGTCGAACAGCAATAGGCCGAATGAAAGATGAAATGCGTTTGCGACGCGCCGCGCGCTGCCGCCAGCGCATCGCCGCGCTTCCATATCGTCGGGGCGTCGGTCGCTTCCAGATATTCGTCGGTCAGGAACGGCACCGAACGGCGCAGCGCGCGCGGCGCGCTCACAAAATGGACGGCGTCATTCCCTTCGTCATAACGGTGGGCAAGCCATTCCGGCGTCATCTTCATTTGTCCCTTTCGCCGGCACCCAATGCCTTGGGTTCCGTCTGCAACGATATCGCCCCTGCTTCAACAGTCGCCTTCGCTTGCGCCCGCGCGGCTAGTGGATTAGCCGGTCCTATGACCATCGATATCCAAGCGATCGAACAGGTGCTGGCGACCGCCATACAGGCGCGGCAACGCGGCGATGCGGCAGCCGAACGTCAGATTCTCGACGACGCCCTGGCGCAATATTCCACGGATCCGCGGCTGCACAACGCACGCGGAATGCGCGCGCTCGCCGACGGCGATTCCGGACAGGCGCAGGCGAGTTTCGCCGCCGCCGCCGCCGCCGATCCGAAAGAGCCGGCGCTGTGGCTGAACCTTGCGACCGCGTGCCGTGCGGCCGGCGATGACGAGGGTGAGCGGCGGGCGCTGCAAAGCGCGCTCGATATCGATCGCCGGCATTTCATCGCGCTGCTCCGCATCGCCGAACTGCACGAGCGGCTGGGCGAGGAAGCCGAGGCGGCACAGCGGTGGAGCAATATCGTGCAGATGGCGAGCGCGATGACCGAGCGGCCGCCGCGCGTCGAAGAGGCGCTGCAGCATGGACGCGCCTTCCTCGAACGCCACAATGGCGCGATCGCCGACGCCGTCGACCGCGAACTGGGTGCCGAGCTGGCCGCCATGGGCGCGGCGGGGCGCCGCTTCACCGCCTGTGTCGACAACAGCCTCGGCCGCCGCCGCATCTATCAGAACGAATGCGCGGGTCTTTTCTATCCGTTCCTGCCCGCCGACGAATTTTTCGACCGGTCGCATTTTCCATGGTTCGCCGAAATCGAGGCGCGCACCGACGCCATTCGCGGCGAGGCGCTGGCGCTGCTCGCAAACGGCAATGACGCGATCCGGCCCTATGTTCGGCAGGAGCCCGGCACGCCCGAGAATAAATGGTCGACGCTCGACAATTCGCTGAACTGGAGCGCCTGCTTCCTATGGGAATATGGCGAGAAGAATGAGAGTGTCTGCGCACTTTGCCCCGAAACGGCGGCCGCGCTCGACGCGATCCCGCAGAACCGCGTTCCGGGCAAGGCGCCGTCGGCCTTTTTCTCAATCCTGAAACCGGGCGCGCATATTCCGCCGCACACTGGCGTCACCAATACGCGCGCGATCGTCCATTTGCCGCTGGTGGTTCCGTCCGATTGTAGCTTTCGCGTGGGCGGCGAGACGCGCGAATGGCGTGTCGGCGAGGCGTTCGCCTTCGACGACACGATCGAGCATGAGGCGTGGAATCGCAGCGCCGAGCCGCGCGTCGTGCTGATCCTCGACGTCTGGAATCCCTATTTGTCGTCGGCGGAGCAGGATCTGCTCGCACGCTTTTTCGACATTACCTCGCGCGATCGCTAGGCTTCCCTTGCCGGACCTTCATCCGCCATCCATGGCCGCCAGCGCTTCCCGGATGGATGCGAGTTCGGTGGCGTAATTTTTCCAGCGTCCCGACGACTGGCTGTGGATCGCCGAGCGTGCTTTCCAGTTGCTCGGGGTGCGAATGACGGGAGCTGCTCCCGTATCCGCAGCCGCCGGATCGATCGGGGGCAGGCCCAGGTCGCGAAACGCATCGGCGATCACCGCATCGGGTGCGTGGACGAGCCTGTCATATTCGACCGTGATGATGTCGGCCCCAAAAATCTGCTCCCAATGCGCCATCAGCCGGCGATATTGACCGACATAGTGGAGCGCATCGTCGAGCCGGTCGCTGTAATTGATCGTTTCGGCAAAGTTCAGGAAGAAGATCGACAGGATATTGTCGAGCGTCTCGCGCCGCGTGTGAACGATGTGTGCCGCCGGGAACAGCGTCTTGATCAGGCCGATATGCAGGAAATTGTCGGGCCGCTTATCGGTGACATAGGCGGCATCGGGGAAGTTGGTGCGGATCGTCTGCAGATATTGGCCGCGCAGTTCGTCCAGCCCGGCGGCGGTCAGGTCGCCGATCGCTTCCGGATAGGGCATCAACCGCTCGTGGACCATCGACGGGATGAGGTCGAGTTCGCCCCCGATCCGGACAAGCGGATGGCGGCCGAGCAATTGTTCGATCACGGTCGAGCCCGACCGGAACATGCCGCAGATGAAGATCATCCGCTCGCCTCCGTCGGCGCCGCCGTCGGCGTCCGTGGCGGCGTTCGGGCGATCGGGAAAGGCGGCGATGAGCTGGTCGACCAGCATTTCCTGCGCGGCGCGATTGTACCGGCGCGGGGCCGGACGGATCGATTCATTGATCCGGTTCGCCTCGGCGACCACCGCGAATGCACGGTCGTAACGGCCGACCGTATCGAGCGCGTTGCCGAGCGCAAAGAGAAGCTCGGCGGCATCGTTTGGACTGTCGGCGCCGCCTTGCAATCTCTCCTCCAGATCGCGGATCGCGGGTTCGACCTCGCCCTTGTGGACGCGGATTGCTGCGAGCCTGCCGCGCGCATGGCCGTTCCCCGGCGCGATGCGCAGCGCCGCGCGGTACGCGTCGGCGGCGGCATCGGCCTTACCGATATCTTCCATCAGGCCGCCAAGGTTGAGCCACGCCGGCAGAAATTTGGGGTTCCGATCGAGCGCGGTGCGAAGTTCGGTTTCGGCCTCGGCCGTCCGCTCCATATATTCGGACAAAATCGCGGCGCGGTTGACGTGTACCGCCTCGGGCCTTGAAACATTGCGGCGCAGCGCTTCGGCATAAGCCTCGAGCGCCTCGGGATAGGCGCGCATCTGGCGCAGCACATAGCCGAGATTGAACCAGCCATCGGCATGATCGGGCCGGAGCACGGTCGTCTGCCGGAGCAGCGCGGCAGCCTCCGCATGGCGCCCCGTTGCAATGCTTCGCCCTGCGGCGGCATCAAGCCGCGCCCACTCATCGTTCACGCAAACCGCTCCTATGCTGGCGCGAGTTTCAGCGCGCCGTCGCCTTCGTCGACCTTGATCGTCGATCCGTCCTTCACTTCGCCTTTCAGGATCAGATCGGCAAGCGGATCCTGCAGATATTTCTGCACCGCGCGTTTCAGCGGCCGCGCGCCATAGACCGGATCATAACCGACACGCCCAAGCCAGGCGCGCGCGGCGTCGGTCAGGTCGAGCGTCACCTTGCGGTCGGCGAGCAGCTTTTGGACACGCGCGACCTGGATGTCGACGATGCCGCCCATATGCTGCTGCGCGAGGCGATTGAAGAGTACGATCTCGTCGAGCCTGTTCAGGAACTCGGGCCGGAAATGCGCGCGAACGACTTCCATGACCGCAGGCTCGGCCTGTTCGACCGGGGCGTCGTCGGGAAGCGCGGCGATCGCCTGGCTGCCAAGGTTCGAGGTCAGGATGATCAGCGTGTTGGTGAAGTCGACCGTGCGTCCCTGCCCGTCGGTAAGGCGCCCGTCGTCGAGCACCTGCAACAGGATGTTGAACACGTCGGCGTGGGCCTTTTCGACCTCGTCGAACAGCACGACCTGATAGGGGCGGCGGCGCACCGCCTCGGTGAGCGTACCGCCCTCCTCATAACCGACATAGCCCGGAGGCGCGCCGACGAGGCGCGCGACGCTGTGCTTTTCCATGAATTCGGACATGTCGATGCGGACCATCGCATTGTCGTCGTCGAACAGGAAGCGCGCGAGCGCCTTGGTGAGTTCGGTCTTGCCGACGCCCGTGGGGCCGAGGAAGAGGAAGCTGCCGAGTGGGCGGTTCGGGTCCTGAAGCCCCGCGCGGGCGCGGCGGACCGCGGTCGAGACGGCGCGGACGGCTTCGTCCTGGCCGATGACGCGCTGCTCGAGCGTGCTCTCCATGCCGAGCAACTTCTCGCGCTCGCCTTCCATCATGCGGTCGACGGGGATGCCGGTCCATTTGCTCACGACCGCGGCGATATCGTCGGCGGTCACTTCCTCGCGCAGCATCGCATTGCCCGCGGCCGCCTGCGCTTCCTCCAGCCGTTTTTCGAGGCCGGGGATGGTGCCATAAGATAGCTCGCCCGCCTTCGCGAGATCGCCGGCGCGCTGCGCCTGATCGAGCGCCGAACGCGCGGCGTCGAGCTCTTCCTTGATCTTCGCCTCGGCGTGGATCTTGTCCTTTTCGGCCTGCCATTTCTGGGTGAGCCCCGCCGACTGCTGCTCAAGGTTTGCAAGCTCGGCCTGCAAACTCGCCAGCCGGTCCTTCGACGCGGCGTCGCTTTCCTTGCCGAGCGCCGATTCCTCGATCTTCATCTGGATGATGCGGCGGTCGAGCGTTTCGATTTCCTCGGGCTTCGATTCCACTTCCATACGGATGCGGCTCGCCGCCTCGTCCATCAGGTCGATCGCCTTGTCGGGCAGGAAGCGATCGGAGATATAGCGGTTCGACAGCGTCGCGGCGGCAACGATCGCGCCGTCGGTGATCCGCACGCCATGGTGCAGCTCATATTTCTCCTTGAGCCCGCGCAGGATCGAGATCGAATCCTCGACCGTCGGCTCGCCGACGAACACCGGCTGGAAGCGCCGCTGAAGCGCGGGGTCTTTTTCGACATGCTTGCGATATTCGTCGAGCGTGGTCGCGCCGATACAGTGGAGTTCGCCGCGCGCGAGCGCGGGCTTCAACAGGTTCGAGGCATCCATCGCGCCCTCGCCCTTGCCCGCGCCGACGAGCGTGTGCATCTCGTCGATGAACAGGATGATCTCGCCCTCGGCGGCCTTCACATCGTCGAGCACGCCCTTCAGCCGCTCCTCGAACTCGCCGCGATATTTGGCGCCCGCGATCAGCGCGCCCATGTCGAGCGACAGCAGGCGGCGGTCCTTCAGGCTGTCGGGGACGTCGCCATTGGTTATGCGCAGGGCTAGGCCCTCGGCGATCGCGGTCTTGCCGACGCCGGGCTCGCCGATCAGCACCGGATTATTCTTGGTCCGGCGCGCAAGGATCTGGATCGTGCGGCGGATTTCCTCGTCGCGGCCGATGACCGGATCGAGCTTGCCTTCGCGGGCGACTTCGGTGAGGTCGCGGGCAAATTTCTTGAGCGCTTCATAGCGGTCTTCGGCCGAGGCCGTGTCGGCGGTGCGGCCGCCGCGCAGATCGTTGATCGCGGTATTCAGCGCATCGGCCTTCACGCCGGCATCGGCAAAGGCTTTGCCGACCGGGGTGCCCGCCGAAACTACCATCGCGAGCAGCAGCCGTTCGACGGTAATATAGCCGTCGCCCGCCTTCGACGCGACCTGTTCGGCCTGATCGAGCAGGCGCACGGCGTCATTGTCCAGGCCCGGCGTCTGCTGCGCGCCCGAACCCGACACGGCGGGAACCTTGGCGAGCAGCGCGTCGATGCCGGCAACCGCGCGCGCGGCGTCGCCGCCGCTCTTGGCGATCAGGCCCGCGGCCATGCCTTCATTGTCTTCGAGCAGCGCCTTGGCGATATGCTCGGGCGAAATCCGCTGATGGTTCATGCGGATCGCGATCGTCTGCGCCGCTTGCAAAAAGCCCTTGGCGCGGTCGGTAAATTTTTCGAGGTTCATTCAGAAAGCCCCTTTCTTGCCCAGCAAGATAGTGTTGCCATTTGGCAACACAAGGGTTGTTGAGGTGGCTAAAGATGCTGGGACAGAAAAGGTTCACGCGGAGACGCGGAGACGCGGAGCGGAAATTTCTCGCAGAGGCGCAAAGGACGCAGAGAAGAAATAGTGGGCGGCGTAGCCGCCGATCTCTTTTTCTCCGCGCGCTCCGCGCCTCTGCGAGAATTTTTTACTCGCTCGACCGCGCGAACCGGTCGAGCAGGCGTACGCCGAAGCCCGTCATGCCCTTGGGGACGAGCGAGGTCGCCTTCTCCGAGCGGTTGACCCCGGCGATATCGAGATGCGCCCACGGGGTCGCCTCGTCGACGAAGAAGCCGATGAAATGTGCGCCCAAGCTGGCGCCGGGACCTTGGCCCGTCGCGGAGTTGCGGATGTCGGCGATGTCGGACTTCATCCGCTCGGCATAATCCTTATGGAGCGGCAGGCGCCATAATTCTTCGCCGCTTGCCGTGCCTGCGGCGGTAAGCCGCGCCGCGAGTGCTTCGTCGCGTGCGAAGAGACCCGCATAGCTGTTGTCGAGCGCGCCGACGACCGCACCGGTCAGCGTCGCGATATTCACGATCGCCTTGGGTTTGTAGGTCTTTGCGACATATTCATTGGCGTCGGCGAGGACCAGGCGCCCCTCGGCGTCGGCGTTGACCATTTCGATCGTCTTGCCCGACATGGTGCGGGTGACGTCGCCCGGACGCTGCGCATTCCCGTCGGGCATATTCTCGGCAAGCGCCGCGACACCGACGACATGTACCGGCGCGCGCGATTTGGCGAGCGACACGACCGCGCCGATTGCCGACGCGGCGCCCGACATATCGCCCTTCATATTGCCCATCCCGGCGCCGGGTTTGAGGGACAGGCCGCCCGAATCGAAAGTAATGCCCTTGCCGACGAAGGCTGTCGGTGCGTCGGGCGCGTTCGCGCCGCGATAGCGGACCAGCAGCAGCCGCGACCCGCGCGGGCTGCCCTGACCGACGCCGACGAGCGTGCCCATGCCGAGCTTGCGCATCGCCGCTTCGTCCAGCACTTCGATGCTGACGCCCGCGACGCCCGCAAATGCCTTGCGCGCCTCGGCGACGAACGTCTCGGGATAGATGACGTTCGCCGGTTCGTTCGCGAGGTCGCGCGACAGGCGCACGCCGTCGGCGAGCGGTTTCCAGCGATTGGTGAAGGCGGCTTCGGCGCCCGACGGATTGGCGCCGACGAAGGTTACGGCGCCGGTTGCCGGGACCTTTTTGCCGACTGTCTGATAGCGGTCGAACCGATATTGGCCGAGCGTGAAGCCATAAGCGACATCGGCGGCGGAGGCGTCGCCAAAGGCGCCCGCGATCGCCACCGGCTGCGCTTCGCTCTTGAGTTCCTGCGCCGCCTTGCCGCCGGCCTCGGCGAGCGCAAGCGACGAGGGCGTGGGCCCTGCGCCGACCAGCAGGATGCGGGGATGCGCGCCGATGCCGCGAAGCGACAGGGTCGATCCCGGCTTGCCGTCGAAGCTGGCTGCGGCGATCGCCGTGGTGATTGCCTGCCGTTCGGCGGCGTTCAGCGATACGCCGTCGAGCGGCGGCAAGGTTGCGTCGGTCATCACGACAACGAGGGCAGCGCCTGCGGGCGCATTCGCGGCAAAGCCGATCGCGCGCTCGGCACTGTTGCCGACAGTTGCGGGAACGACGCCCGATCCGGCGATGTCCTGTGCCATCGCGGCCGGCGCGATGGTGAGCGACAGGCAAGCGGAAAGGAGCAGATGTTTCATGCGCATGGTTCGATATTCCCCGTTGTTCAATGACCTGCACCCTGCATAGCGGGGGAGCGCGCGCCCGCAAATCCGGCTCGACGAACGACAGTCGCTTGCCATCGGACGACATGGCGGTCACATAGCCCTGCGGGCCAAACCGTAAGAGGACCAACAATGCTGCGACGGATTTTTCTGGGGTTCCTGTTGCTGCTGGCGGTTGCCGCCGTATCGCTCGCTTTCTGGGAACCGCTGACTGCCGAGGCGCCCGCAGCGCCTGCCTTCAAGCCCAGCGACGTCCGTATCGCGCGCGATAAATTCGGCGTGCCGCATATCTTCGGCAAGACCGACGCCGATGTGGCCTATGGCGTCGCCTATGCCCATGCCGAGGACGATTTCTCGACCTTGCAGGAAGTGCTGGCGATGACGCGCGGCCGTGCCGGCGCGATGCTGGGCGAGGATGGCGCGAAGATCGACTATGCGGAGGCGCTGCTGGGCGTGCGGGCAACCACCGCGCGCGACTGGCCCCGCCTTCCCGCCGATGTGCGGGCATTGTTCACCGCTTATGCCGCAGGGCTCAACCATTATGCCGACAAGCATCCGGGTGAGGTGCGCCTGTCGGGGTTGTTCCCGGTGACCGGCGAGGATGTCGTTGCGGGCTTCGTGCTGCGTTCGCCCTTCTTCTTCGGGCTCGATTCGGTGCTTGGCTCGCTCGTCGAGGACAAGGCTCTGGCGCGTGAGGGCGGCCCGGCGCTCGACGCGACGGGCAAGCTCGTTCCGCGTGAATTGACCCCGGTCGGCCGCGATCCGGCCGACAATGGATCGAATGGCATGGCGGTGGCGCCCGCGCGCTCGACCGACGGCGCAACGCGGCTCGTGTCGAACTCGCACCAGCCGTGGACGGGCGGCGTCGCCTGGTACGAACTTGTCGTCCATTCGGAAGAGGGCTGGGATTTTGCGGGCGCGAACTTCCCCGGCTCGCCCTATCCCTTCCTCGGGCACAATAAATATCTCGGTTGGACCAACACCGTGAACCGGCCCGATTTGATCGACGTGTACAAGCTTGCTCTCGACGACAGCGGCAAGAATTACCGCTTCGACGGCCAGTGGCGCCCGCTCGAGGAAAAGCGCATCTGGTTGAAGGTCAAGGTCGGCCCCTTCGTGCTGCCCGTGCCGCGGACCATATATCGCTCCGTCCACGGGCCGGTGGTAAAAAATGAAAAGGGCGCTTTTGCGATCCGCTATGCAGGGATCGACCAGGCAAATATGGTCACCCAATATTACCGCCTGAACAAGGCGAAGAATTTCGCCGAATGGCGCGCGGCGATGGCCGGGCAGGGTGTGCCCGCGACCAATTTCATCTACGCCGATGCGAAGGGCAATATCGGGCTTTTCTATAATGCGATGTTCCCCGACCGGCCCGCCGGATTCAACTGGCGCGGCGTGCTGCCCGGCGACACGTCGGCGGATTTGTGGACGAAGACGCTGCCGTTCGACCGTGTGCCCGCGCTGGTCAATCCGCGCTCGGGCTATGTGATGAACGCGAATAACACGCCTTGGGTCGCGGCGGGCCCTGGCGACGAACTTGATGCCGCAGCTTTTTCACCGCTGCTCGGCATCGAGGATGATATGACCAATCGCGCGACGCGGCTGATCGAACTGTTCGAGGCATCGGGGCAGATCGACGCGGCGCGGCTGAAGACGATCAAATATGACACCGCCTATTCAAAGACGGGCTATGCAAAGGCGTGGATGGCCCGGCTGCTTGCGCTCGATACAAAGGGCGATCCTGCGTTGGCGCAGGCGCAGAAACTGCTCAGCGAATGGGACTGGAATCTCGATGGCCGGGGGAAGGGCGATGCGCTGGCGCTGATGGTGCTGCGCCCCGCCAACGGCAGCCATTACCAGCGCCGTGCGGCACCCGATCCGCGGACAGTGCTGAAAGAGGCCGTCGCGCATCTGCAGGATCATTTCGACGGGCTCGATCCCAAGCTCGGGACCGTATTGCGGCTGCGGCACGGCGAGGGGGCGAACCGTGTCGACCTGCCGCTCGATGGCGGCAACGACACGGTGCGGGCGTCGACGTTGTGGGATGCCGAACCCGACGGGCGGTTGAAGGTGCGCCATGGCGACAGCTTCATCATGTTCGTGACCTGGGACAAGGATGGCAAGGTCCAGTCGGAATCGATCCAGCCATTCGGGTCGGCGACGACGCGCCCTGATAGTCCGCATTACAATGATCAGGCACCGCTGTTCGTGGCGCACAAGCTGAAGCCGGTGCTGTTCGATCCGGCGGCGCTGAAGGCGAGCGGGGCCCGATTCTATCGGCCTTGAAAGCCGCGAACCGCTGTCCTAAACCATTGATACAGTGCCGTCCGGCACCCGGTCGCACGCGGGCATCAGGCCTGCGCCCGTACAAGAGGATTCTCATGCCCCGTTTCCATCGTTTTGCCCTCGCTCTGGCGGTCTCCACTTCGCTCGTTGCCGCGGGGCCGGCGCTGGCCAAGGCGAAGGCCGCGAACCCGGCACCGATCGCTGATCTCGTGAAGGCGGTCGATATTCCCTACCAGGCCTTTACGCTCGACAACGGCCTGCGCGTGATCGTGCACGAGGATCGCAAGGCGCCGGTCGTCGCGGTATCGGTGTGGTATCGCGTCGGGTCGAAGCATGAACCGAAGGGCAAGACGGGTTTTGCGCATCTGTTCGAACATCTGATGTTCAACGGCTCGGAAAATGCGCCCGGCGATTTCTTCGAGCCGCTGCAACAGGTCGGTGCGACGGATAGCAACGGGACGACGAACGTCGACCGCACCAACTATTTCGAAACGGTGCCGACGGGCGCGCTCGACCGCGCGCTGTTCCTCGAAAGCGACCGCATGGGCCATCTGCTCGGCGCGGTGACGCAGGAAAAGCTCGATAACCAGCGCGGGGTCGTCCAGAACGAAAAGCGCCAGGGCGACAATAACCCCTATGGCCTGCTGCGTTACGAGATTTTCGAAAATCTCTTCCCGACCGGCCATCCCTATCACCACAGCACGATCGGTTCGATGGGCGATCTGAATTCGGCGAGCCTCGATGATGTGAAAAAGTGGTTCAGCGACAATTACGGCCCGAATAACGCGGTGCTGGTGCTCGCGGGCGACGTCGATGTCGCCACAGCAAAGGCCAAGGTCCAGGAATGGTTCGGCGACATCCCCCGCGGCCCCGAAGTGAAGGCCCCGGCAACGTCGGTCCCGTCGCTGCCCGCGCCGCTGGCGAAAGAAGTGAAGGATCTGGTCCCCACAACGCGAATCTATCGCATGTGGACGATCCCCGGTCTCAACGACGCCGAAGCGGTGCCGCTGCAGATGGCAGCGACCGTGCTCGGCGGGCTGTCGTCGTCGCGGCTCGACAATGCGATGGTGCGCAAGGATCCGATCGCGGTCAGCGTGTCGGCGGGGGCCCAGCCGTTCGAAGACGCCGGATTCCTGATCGTGCAGGCCGATGTCAAACCGGGCGTCGATCCGGCGGTCGTCGGCAAACGCCTCGATGACGAAATCGCGAGCTTCCTTGCCAGCGGGCCGACGGCCGACGAACTGCAGCGCACCGCCGCCAGCTATCTAGCGGGGACGATCGCCGGGCTGGAATCGGTCGGCGGCTTCGGCGGCAAGGCAGTGACGCTGGCCGAGGGCGCGCTCTATTCCAACAATCCCGCTTATTACAAGGTCGAGCTCGACCGGATGGCAAAGGCAACGCCCGAGCAGGTGAAGGCGGTCGCACAGAAATGGATGTCGCGCCCGGCGTTCTCGCTGACCTATACGCCCGGCGAACGCACCGAGGGCGGCGAAAATCGCGGCGGCGCGGTGACGGCTGGCAAGGTGACCGCACCCGTCCAGCCCGACCGCTATTGGAACGAGGCGCTCGGCGATGTCGGCCCCGATACGAGCGGAGCCGCGTCGTTTGCCGATCGCTCGCAACTGCCTGCTGTCGCCGATCTCAAGGCTCTCGACTTCCCGGCGATCGAACGCGCGAAACTCAAGAACGGGGTCGAAGTCGTCTTCGCGCGCCGCACGACGGTGCCGACGGTCAATGTCGCGGTCAGCTTCGACGCTGGCTATGCCGCTGACCCGCATAGCGCGCTGGGTACCCAATCGCTGATGCTCAGCCTGATGGACGAGGGCACGAAGAGCCTCGATTCGATCGCCTTCGCCGAAGCGAAGGAGCGACTGGGCGCACAGATTGATGCGACTGCCAATGCCGATGAAACGGTGTTCAGCCTGTTCGCGTTGAAACCCAATCTCGGCGCCTCGCTGAGCCTGCTTGCCGACTATATCCGCAACCCGGCATTCGACGGCAAGGAACTGGAGCGCGTGCGTGCGCAGCAGCTCAACCGGCTCAAGGCCGAACTCAACAATCCGAGTGCGATCGCCTCGCGCATATTGACGCCGGTGCTGTACGGCGCCGACCATCCCTATGGCATCCCGCCGTCGGGCCTGGGCAATGCGAAATCGGTGGCGGCGGCGACGCAGGACCAGCTTGCGGCCTTCCACTCGGCGTGGATCCGTCCTGACAATGCGCGTATCTTTGTCGTCGGCGACACGACGCTGGCCGAAGTGAAGAAGCAGCTCGATGCGACGCTGGGCCAGTGGCAGGCACCCGCGACGGCCAAGCCGGTGAAGCATTTCGAGGTTGCGATTCCGACGCCGAAGCCGCGCATCCTGCTGTTCGACCGGCCGAAATCGCCGCAGTCGGTGATCCTTGCGGGCAAAGTGCTTGCCGCCAAGGGTGGTGACGAGCTCGAAGTGTTGCGATCGGCGAACGATATTTTCGGCGGCAATTTCCTGTCGCGCTTCAACACGAATTTGCGCGAAACCAAAGGCTGGTCCTATGGCGTGCGCAGCCGCATTTCGGGCGAACAGGACCGGTTGACCTGGGTCGCCGCAGCGCCGGTGCAGGCCGATCGCACCGGCGATTCGATCAAAGAATTGCAAAGCGACCTGAAAAGCTTCCTCGGCGACAAGGGCGTGACGAAGGAAGAGCTCGAACGCACGATCAACGGCAACGTTCGCGAGCTGCCCGGCAGCTTCGAAACGTCGGGCGACGTACTGGGCGGCCTGCGGCAGATCGTGAAGTTCGCTCGCCCCGACAATTATTACGAGACGTTGCCCGCAACCTATGAGGCGATGACTGCGCCCGCGATCGATGCGGCGGCGCGCAAAGCGCTGAGCACCGACGATCTTGTCTATGTCGTCGTGGGCGATGCCGCGGTCGTGAAACCGCAGCTTGACGGATTGGGTTTGCCGGTGGAAACGGTGTCCCTCGATAACTAACATCAGTTTCAGTAAGGAGAGCCCCAATGTCCCAAGTCGATGGCAGCTATGATTGCGTCACCAAGTCGCCGATGGGCGACCAGAAGTCGGTTTTCACCGTCAACAGCAGCGGCGACGGCTTCACCGGCCAGAATGCCGGCGCGATGGGTTCGCTCGATGTCGAAAATGGCAAGGTCGACGGCAACAAGCTGACCTGGACCATGAACATGAAGGTGCCGATGCCGATGACGCTCGAATGCGAAGCGACGATCGACGGTGACGCGCTGACCGGCACGATCAAGGCCGGCGCCTTTGGTTCGATGGCGATGACCGGCACCCGCCAGGGCTGAACCACAAGCCAGGAAATGCGAAGGGCCGTCCTTAAAGGGCGGCCCTTTTTCTTTGCATAGCAATGCCCTTTGGGTTCGCGGGCTATTCGGGACTATCCAAAGCGGCGGCGGGGGCGCATAGGCTGCTGCCATGCACAAGCCGGCCCAATCCCCCCAACGGAGCCTGCCGGGCGACCGTGAAATGGTGGTCATGATGGCGATGGTCATGGCGCTCAATGCGCTCGCCATCGATTCGATGCTGCCTGCGCTTCCCGCGATCGGCGAAGCGCTGGGCGTTACTGTCGCGAACGATCGCCAGCATGTCATCTCGATCTATTTGCTCGGCATCGGCTTTGGCTCGCTGCTTTACGGCCCTCTGTCGGACCGCTTCGGGCGCAAGGGCGTGCTCGTTCCGGCGCTTTTCGCCTATCTCGCGCTCGCGATCGGCTGCGGCCTCGCGACGAGCTTTGCGATGCTGCTCGTGCTGCGCTTCATCCACGGGCTGATCAGCGCAGCGCTCGGCGTCATCGTCGTCGCGGTGATCCGCGACCTTTTTGCCGGCGATGCGATGGCAAAGCGCCTATCGCTGATCTTCCTTGTCTTCATGATCGTGCCGATCATCGCGCCGACGATCGGCGCCGGGATCGCCGCAGTCGCGGGCTGGCGCGCGATCTTCATCGTGCTCGCGGTGATGTCGATCGTCATGCTGTTCTGGCTGCGCCGGCTGCCGGAAACGCTCGCTCCCGCCGATGTGCGTCCGCTCGACCTGCGCACGATGATTGCGGGCTGGGCGACAGTGACGCGGCACCGCCGCGCCGCGGGCTATATGATCGCGTCGGGGATGATGCAGGGCGCGCTCTACGGCTATCTCAACAGCAGCGAACAGATCATCGCCGAGGTGTTCGGGGCGCAGGCGATGTTCCCGCTGATCTTTGCGTGCGTCGCGGTGGGCATCGCGATCGCCAACTTCTCCAATGCGGCGATCGTCGAACGGTTTGGTGCGCGGCGTGTGTCGCAGTCGGCAGTTTTCGCCTTCATGGCGACCTCGATCCTGCAGATCGTCGCGGCGCTGAGCGGTGTCGAGACGCTGTGGATGTTCACCGCGCTGATGATGGTCAACGTCGGCCTCGTCGGATTTATCGGCAGCAACTTCGGATCCATCGCAATGGAGGATTTCGGGCATATGGCGGGCGTTGCGTCGTCGTATCAGAGCTTTGCCAAGACCTTGCTTGCGGCGACGGTGGGCGCGGCGATCGGGCAGCAATATGACGGCACGACGCTGCCGCTCGCTTATGCCTTTCTGATCAGCGCGGTGGTCGGCCTTGCTCTCGTCTTTTGGGCCGAACGTGGCAAGCTGTTCACACGGCCGGGAACGGCGCCGAAAAGTCCCTATTAGGCCGCCGCACCGGTTTGCGATCCCGAGGCAGCTTAGGGGGGTGAGCGGACGTTCCATCGCCCGCTTCCGTCATCCCGGGCTTGACCCGGGATCCCGCTTTTTGATGCATTCACTGGCTTCGACTTCAAGCGGGATCCCGGATCAAGTCCGGGGTGGCGATGATGAAGAGGTTCGCAATTCGTCGAGGCCGGCCGTTTGCGGGCAACGGTACTGGACAAGGCCGCGCTCCTCTGGTGAAGCGCGGGCATGTCTGAGGTTAAACTGCATCCCGACTGGCTTGCACGCATCGGCGGCGAGTTCGAGCAGCCCTATATGGCGGCGCTGAAGCAATTCCTGGCTGACGAGCGCGCGAAGGGGAAGGCAATCTTTCCGCGCCCGCGCGACTGGTTCGCAGCGCTCGACGCAACGCCGCCGCAGGATGTGCGCGTCGTCATTCTTGGGCAGGATCCCTATCACGGCCCGGGGCAGGCGCATGGCCTTTGCTTTTCGGTCCAGCCCGGCGTGCGGACGCCGCCGAGCCTCGTCAACATCTATAAGGAAATGCGCAGCGACCTGGGGATTGAGCCTGCAGCGCATGGTTATCTTGACCATTGGGCGCAGCAGGGCGTGCTGCTGCTCAACAATTGCCTGACGGTCGAGAGCGGGATGGCCGCATCGCATCAGGGCAAGGGGTGGGAGAAGTTCACCGACGCGGTCGTCGCCACCGTTGCGGCCGATCCGGCGCCCAAGGTCTTCATCCTGTGGGGCAGCCATGCGCAGAAGAAGGCGGCTAATGTCGCGGGGCTGGGAGCGGGCAGCCCGCACCTGATCCTGCGCGCGCCGCATCCCTCGCCTTTGTCGGCGTACAACGGTTTTTTCGGGTCGCGGCCGTTCAGCCAGGCTAATGCCTTCCTCGAAGCGCAGGGTCGCGGCGCGATCGACTGGCGGTTACCCGAAACTCCGGACGTCGCCAAAACATGAGCCTGCTTTCCGATCCGCTGACGCTGCTGGTGCTTGCCATTGCGGTGATCCTGCTCGGGCTGGCCAAGGGCGGACTGTCGGGCGTCGGGGCGCTCGCGACGCCGCTGGTCGCGCTGGTGCTGCCGCCGACGATCGCCGCTGCGCTGCTGCTGCCGATATTGATCGTGCAGGACGTCGTCAGCGTCTGGTCGTTCCGCAAGACGTGGGACGGCTGGGTTATCGCGTGGATGCTGCCTGGCGCCGCCGTGGGTATCGCGGCGGGCTATGCCTATGCCGAACGCGTCGACGAAGCGAAGCTGATGGCGGCTCTGGGCGCGATCACGCTGGCGTTCGGCCTCTATCGGCTGTGGGTCGAGCGCGGTGGGCGCGTCGTTGCCGCATCGACCTCCCCGGGCTGGGTCGGCAGCCTGTTCGGGGTCGCGACGGGTTTCACCAGCCAGATTGCGCACGCGGGCGGCCCACCGTTCCAGATGTGGGTAACGCCGCGCCGCCTGCCGCACCTTGTCTTCGTGGGCACGAGTTCGATCCTGTTTGCCGCGATCAACTGGATGAAGGTGCCCGCCTATATCGCGCTCGGCGCCTTCCCGCATGAGGTTCTTGTCGCAGCGCTGCTGCTGATGCCGCTCGCGATCGTCTCGACGTTGCTCACTGTGCGTTGGTTGAAGCGGATCGACGGCGCGCGTTTCTATGTCATCATCTATCTGCTGATGGTCCCGCTCGGCGCGAAGCTGGTCTGGGACGGGCTGGCGGGATAAGAGGCGACGCGGGCAGGCAAAGGGCGTAGACTGGCCGAGGCGGGCATAGGCGTCCGCCACATTTCAAGGTATTGACCATGGCCAAGAGCCAGAAGAAATCGAGCCGCGAAGCCCGCAAGCCCAAGGCGGAAAAGCCCAAGAAGCCCAATGCGAGCAATCCATCGACCAAGGTGGGCGTCGTCGCAGGGCTCGATAATATGAAGAAATAGCCGCGCGCGGCGGAAGCGGGGTCGAGATGGTGCAGGCACGGTGGAACGGTGCGGTGATCGCCGACAGCGACGATACGGTTGTCGTTGAAGGCAATCATTATTTCCCGTTGGATGCGGTCGATGCCGCACTATTGTCCGACAGCGCGACGACGAGCGTTTGTCCCTGGAAGGGGCTGGCGCATTATCATCATGTCACTGTGGGCGGGCAGGTGAACCGGGACGCCGCCTGGTATTATCCCGATCCGAAGGAAGCGGCGGCCGCGATCAAGGATCGCATCGCCTTCTGGAAGGGCGTTGAGGTCGGCTGAATCTTTTCCCATGACCAACGCCATCCAGATTCTTGTCGATGCCGACGCCTGCCCGGTGAAGGATGAAATCTACCGCGTCGCCTGGCGGCATGAGGTGGCGGTGAAGGTCGTGAGCAACAGCCGGCTGCGTGTTCCCGAGCACCCGCTGATCGAGCGCGTTGTCGTGTCCGATGGCTTCGATGCAGCCGACGACTGGATAGCGGAAGCCGCCGATGCGCACAGCATCGTCGTCACTGCCGACATACTGCTTGCCGACCGCGCGCTGAAGGCAGGGGCAACCGTGCTCGGTCCGAACGGAAAGCCCTTCACCCTCGCGTCGATCGGCCCCGCGATCGCGACGCGCGCGATCATGGCCGACCTGCGTTCGGGAATGGGTGAGGGGATGGGTGGTCCGCCGCCCTTTTCGAAGGCCGACCGTTCGCAATTTCTGCAGGCGCTCGATAGCGCATTGGTCCGGGTTAAGCGCCAAGCGTAGATTCTCTCGTTTCTTTTCAGCGGTATATGAAATTTCTCCGGCCGAGTGATGGCGATCACGGCCGCCCGTCCGGCTGCGCGGCATAAGCGGGGCATCGGGACCGACCCGAACCAAATTCAGATCGACGGATGAGAAAAGGAAGAGACGATGACCAAGAAGATGTTTTTCGCCCCTGTGCTTGCGCTCTCCATCGCGCTGTCGGCGACCCCGGCAATGGCGCAGTCGGCGCAGCCCGCACAGGGCAGCATGACGGTGACATCCAACCCGGTGCAGATCCTGATCGGCCTGTTGCTCCCCGCGGTGCAGAAGGTCCGCGAAGCCGCGGCACGCTGATCGACAGATTTTCGTCTCCGGCCCGGCCCACCACGCCGGTCCGGAACACAGCCCTCCCGCCCCTGCGACCCAGGCGGGAGGGCTGTCTTGATTCCGGCACCTTGAACCCCCGGTGCATCGCGCATAGACTTCGACGCGAAGGGTGTGGCCGACGATGCTTTCCATTCTGCCTTTGCTGTTGATCGCAAGCGCGCCCGAAGCGCCGCCGTCCGCCACCGCCGCGGCGTCGGCTGTCCCAAGGGCGACCCCTGTGACGATCGAATATTATTATCGCATCCGCTGGGGCGGCATGGATGAGTTCCGCGCGCTCTATGCAAAGAACCACCAGCCGATCCTCGACGAGATGAAGCGGCTGGGTTTTATCACCCGGATCGAGACGACCACCCCTTTCACCCATATGGCGGGCGGAACGCGATGGGACCTGCGCGTGACGATCACCTATCGCGGCGCCGAGGACGCGGTCGGCGATGGCACCGGATATGATGCCGCAGCAGAAGCTGTCGGTGCGCGCCTGTTCCCCGACCTCGCTAAGTTCAAGGCCGAAGAGGCCAAGCGCTTCGCGCTGGTCGAGGAGCATTGGGACGTGATCGTCAACAGCAAGGAGTGAGCGTGCGGGCGGCCCGAAAGGCCCGCCGATCAGTTCCCGGCGCGGCGGTGCGTGACGAAGGCGAGCAGCAGCACGACCGAGATTACGCCGACCAGCATGCCGGCGGTTGTCGTCACCATCGTGATAGAGCCCGCCGGATCGTTCGAGTTCCACGCGCCGCTTTGCGTCCGGTCGATCATCCACCAGGCGCCGGCGACGACGATAAGATCGAGCAGGACCAGCCCGAGTAGCGCACGCGTCGATTTTTTCATGAAAATTCCTCCCCCGAAATCCCGCCAGCTTTCTTCGCTGTCAGGTGATTGCCGGGCATGTTAGCTTCGGGTCTCGCGAAATTCTACAGGAGTCGGGACCATGGCGGCGCTTCCTACGATCATCCTCGTTCACGGTTTCTGGGGCGGTGCGGCGCACTGGGCAAAGGCGATCGTCGAGCTCGACAGACTGGGGCACAGGGGCATGCGCGCGGTCGAGCTGCCGCTGACTTCGCTTGCGGGCGACGCGGCGCGAACGCGGCAGATCGCTGCGCAGGTCGATGGGCCGGTGCTGCTCGTCGGGCATAGCTATGGCGGCGCGGTAATCACCGAAGCGGGGAGCGCGCCGAATGTCGCGGGGCTAGTCTATATCGCCGCCTTTGCCCCCGATGCGGGCGAGAGCCCGGGCGCGCTGACGCAGCAGCACCCGCCCGCGGGCGCCGCGAACCTTGCACCCGACGCCGACGGCTATCTCTGGATCAAACCCGAGAAGTTCCACGAAAGCTTCTGTCAGGATGTGAGCGCCGACGAGGCGCTGGTGATGGCGGTGACGCAAAAGGCGCCGCTTGCTTCGACCTTCGGCGAGGCGGTGAGCGATCCGGCGTGGCGCGCGAAGCCAAGCTGGTATCAGATTTCGAGCGAGGACAGGATGATCGACCCGGCTAACCAGACGGCGATGTCGGGCCGGCTCGGCGCGCGCAAGATCATCACGCTCGAGGCCGGGCATGCCTCGCTCGCCTCGCGGCCTGTCGAGGTCGCGGCGCTGATCGACGAGGCGGCGCGTAGCCTGTAGTTGACCTCTGCCCTGGCTGGAGGCAGCATCGGGCGATGGCGCGCCAATATACGACCTTTGCCGAATTCTGGCCTTTCTATCTGCGCGAGCACAGCAAGGCGTCGACGCGCGCGCTGCATTATGTGGGGACGAGCCTTGTCGTGCTGATCGCGATTGCTGCGGTCGTGGCGGGCCGCTGGGGGTGGCTGATCGCCTTGCCGCTCGCGGGCTATTTCTTTGCGTGGGTCGCGCATTTCGGGGTCGAGAAGAACCGGCCGGCGACCTTCACCTATCCGCTGTGGAGCCTCGCCGCCGATTTCAGGATGTGGGGACTGTGGCTGACCGGACGGCTGAACTCAGAGCTCGACCGTGCAGGCGTCGAGCGACAAAATCGATCAGACTGACCTAAAGCCGCATCTAGCGCTTTTTGCGAATCATTCTTAAGTTGGTGCCTCGTTCCGTTGGAGATGCGCCATGCCCCTCGATCTGATCAAGACCTTTACTTACCTCTCGATCCACCTGACCATCGGGTTCAGCGTCGCCTATGTGATGACGGGGTCGGTCGCGCTGGCGGGCGGGATCGCGATCATTGAACCATGTATCAATGCTGTCGCATTCTTCTTCCATGAAAAGGCGTGGAAGCGGGTTGGCATGCGGCGCGCCCTTGTCTGACCGAAGGATGGGTGCGGCCATACCTTTGTCGGTATGCCCTTGTCGGCCCCTTGATGTAGAAACAGATACGAGACTCACCCCACAGAGGAGATAAGAGCATGACCGTCAATCGCGCATCCGCCCGCTACGAAGGTTTCGGCAAGGAAGGCAAGGGATCGATTACGACCAAATCGGGAGTGCTCGACAAGCAGCCCTATGGTTTCGGGACGCGCTTCGAGGGGCAGCCGGGGACGAACCCCGAGGAACTGATCGCCGCGGCGCATGCGGCCTGCTTCACGATGGCGCTGTCGTTCGGGCTCGCGCGCGCGGGCTATAATGGCGATACGCTCGAGACGAGTGCGGCGGTGACGCTGGAGCAGCAGGACGGCGGTTTCACGATCACCAAATCGGCGCTGACGCTGACCGGCAAGGTGCCGGGGATCAGCGCTGATGAATTCGCCAAGATCGCCGAGGAAGCCGAGAAGAATTGCCCGGTGTCGAAACTGCTCGATTGCGAGATCACGCTTGAGCACAGCCTTGAAGGCTAGGCGGCGTAACGTAGCGCTGGGGGCAGTTCGTCTTCCATGAAGGCAAAGGCGCCCTGTGCGGGCGCGGGCAGTTGCCAGCGTTGCAGGACGCGGTGCCGGCTGTGGCCGACGTGGCTTTCGATGAGGACGAGGTCGCGGGGCGTCCAGTTCCACGCGAGCGGAACCGGATCGAACGGATGTCGGCCATAGCCGAGCGTGATGTGCGGGCGGAGCCCCGATTGGCGATACAATGGCTCGATCCCATGCGGTGCGAGCAAGGCGACGAGCGTTTCGTATAGCTGACGAATTCCGGCAATGCTGCCGGCCGTGACGAGTTCGGCCCCTGCGTCCTTGCTGACGATACGGCCGAAGGGAATGGGGCTGGCAGCGGGCAGGCCCGCTTCGAACGCATTGGCGACCCGCTGACGCAGAAAGGGGTGCTGGGCCGACGTCTCGTCGATCGTGCACAGCGTGAGATGATAGTTCTGCGGCTTCAAGCCCGCGAACAGGTCGCCCGAAACAGGCGGCAACTGGCGCGCGAGCCAGCCGGCGCGGTCCGCGGCAACCTGAAACCCCAGAAAATAACGGAACATCGCGTTCATCATCCATCCTCCGAATCGGATCAATGTTCCTATTATGTTCTCGTTCCAGGCGAGAGTCGAATCCTTCGGCTATTTGTCTTCCAGCGCCATGCGGGTGACGTGGATATAGGAGGCCTGCCAGCTATCGCCGTGACGGCGAAAGATGTCGGTGAAGCGGATGCGGACGCGGAAGGGCTTGCCGGCCGAACGTCCCGACAAGACCGTCTCGGCGCTCGCAATGCCGGCGTCCTTGCCGAGCGGCTGGATGACGCGGTCGGTCAACGTCACCGGGTCGTAATCGTCGTCGGTCCCGGTCCAGCCGTCGATGAAAAAGGCCTTGTCATAGCGCTTGCCGCTGCCGTCGATGAAGACGAGATCGTCAGCGACCATGCGATCCAGCGCTCCACGATCCTCCGCGATCTGCGCCACGTCGAACGCGTCGGCAAAGGCGCGGAGGCTCGCCACGTCACCTGAAGGCGGGTCGTCAGCGATCGCGGGAGCCGCCATGCCGAAAACCAGCGCAATCGCTATCGTTCCTCGCATGGCGCCTCCTCCGATCGCTGTGCCTCCCCTCATTGGGCGGGACGGCAGTCCTTCAACCAGATCACATGCTTATATTCGTCGAAATCTTCGACAGTGCCGGTCAGTTTGATGCTCTTGTTCGGCTTGAGCTGGAGCGAATAGGCCGCTTGGCCCGGCGCCATATAACATACGATGTCGGTCTTGAACGGTGCCTGGTTCGGCAGGCGGATCGCTTGTTCATACGGCTGGGGGATTTTGTAACCGACGCGGAAATCCTTGCCGTCCTTCGTCACATAATCGACGAGGCCGTCGATCGTGAACTGTTTCCCCTTGTAGCGGGTGAGGATACCCGCGGCGTTGCGCTCGGTATCTTTCGACACCTGCTGCGAGAAGCTGAGCGAGTTCATCTTCACCGGTGCAGCGGCCACGGTGGTCGCGGTCGCGCCCTTCTTCGCTGCGGCGGCGCCCGCCTTGCCGCCCTTGATCTGGTTGAGGATGCCGCACATCTCGGCCTTGGCGGCATCGCCGCCGACCGACTGGCCAGCGCGCAGCTTGGCCTCCATCACCACCGTCCCGATCCCGCCGGTTTGCGTCGCGGTGATCTGGATCGGAAAGGCGCGCACGGTGCCGGTCATCGGCTGTTCGATCAGCATCGAGCCATATTCGGCCTCGTCGGCCATGATGTCATAGCCCTTTGCGGCGACGATACCGCGCATCTGGCCGATCGCGACCGCGGGCGGCAGGTCGGCGACGGTCACCGCGCCGGTAAAGCGCAGCCCGGTGATCGGATTGCCCTTTTTGACAAAGGCTTCTTCGCAGGTCGCGGCGTTGGCGGTGCCGGCGACAAAAAGCAGGGCGGCCGGCGCAAGCGCGGCGGCGAGGCGGGAACGAGGGGTGATGTGCATGGGGGCTCCTGGATCATTATATGGTCTGCGACCTTATGTTATCTTGGCGGTCTGCCGCAGCCGGTGGTCCTCCGCAATGGCTAAGTTACCAAGATGATGGCGCTTTGCGGGACGCGGACGCTTCGCCGATCGGCGCTTGACCTCAACCGGGCTTGAGATTTCATAAGGCGAGGGCAATTGATTCGCGAACGGAGCCCTGTCCATGCTGCACTATCCCGCTGCCTCCCCTGCCGACCTCGACGATACCAACGTCGACGCGCCTGCCGCGTCCTTCCTGACGCGCTATCTGGCGCGTATCGGCTATAGAGGACCGGTCGCGCCGACGCTCGACGTGCTGACCGCGTTACAGGCGGCGCATATCGCGGCGATCCCGTTCGAGGCGATCGACGCGCTGACCGGCGCCGGGATCGACATCGGCGCCGACGCCATCGACGCCAAGCTGATCGGGCAGCGGCGCGGCGGCTATTGTTTCGAGCAGAATGGCCTGTTCCTGCGTGTGTTGCAGGCGATCGGCTTCGACGCAGAGGGGTTGCTCGGTCGTGTGCGCTGGCTGCTTCCCGACGATGCGCCGCCGACGCCGCGCACGCATATGGTCGTGCGGGTGAAGCTCGACGGCCGGCCTTGGCTTGCTGACGTCGGCTTCGGCTCGGCGGTGCCGCCGCAGCCACTTGCGATGGACAGCGAGGAACCGCAGCCGACGCGCCACGAACGCTATCATATTATACGGCAGGGGAGCGAATGGCAGGTGGCAGCTTCGATCGAGGGCGAATGGCGGACGCTCTACCGTATCGAAAACATATCGCCGCCCGCGATCGATTATGAGCTTGGCAACTGGTACACATCGGCGCATCCGGGCTCGCATTTCCGGCATCAGCTCATTGCCGCGCGTACGACCGCCGACGCGCGCTATGGCCTGCGCGACAACCGGCTGACGGTGCGGCTGGCTGACGGGCGGACCGACCGGCGCTATCTGACCGCCGACGAGATCGAGCGCACGCTGTCCGAGATTTTCCTGCTGCCGGTGCGGCGTCACTGGCGCGCGGCGATCGAGCGGGCGGCGACCGCTGAGATAATCGGCTAGTCGCACCGCGGCTTGACTCGCCGCCGCCATGGCTTTCTCATGCTTCCAAAATAACAGCAGGAGCGGAAAGCCATGGCCTTTGTCGCATCGGTCGAATCGACCGCATCGCAGCGGGTTTTCGAACGTCTGACGGTCGCGCCGCTGACGCCGTCGATCGGCGCCGAAATTTCCGGAATCGATCTGGCGCAAGCGCAGGATGACGCCACGATCGCTGAAGTCCGCGCCGCCTTGCTTGCGTACAAGGTGATCTTCTTTCGCGACCAGTTCATCACGCCCGAGCAGCATATCGCCTTTGCGCGCCGTTTCGGGCCGCTCGAAATCCACCCCGCGACGCCGAAGGGTCAGCCCAATCCCGAAGTGCTGCATATCGCGCATGGACCCGATTCGCGCGGGCGCGAGAATGAATGGCATTCGGACGTTACCTGGCGTGCCGAGCCGTCGCTGGGGTCGATCCTGCGCGCGATCGAGGTGCCCGAAGTCGGCGGCGACACGCTGTTCGCAGATATGGCGGCGGCGTTCCGCGGGCTGTCGCCCGCGATGCAGGACTGGTGCCGATCGCTGAGCGCGGTGCACGATATCGCGCGCGTCTTTGCCAAGAGGCTGGGCAAGAGCATCGAGGAATTGCACGAACAATATCCGCCGCAGCTGCATCCCGTCGTGCGCACGCACCCCGAGACCGGTGAGCAGGCGCTGTACGTCAACACCGCCTTCACCAGCCATATCGAAGGCGTGTCGGCAAAGGAGAGCGAGTGGCTGCTCGCGCATCTTTACGCCCAGGCCGCGGTGCCCGAAATCCAGTGCCGTTTTCGCTGGCGCGCGGGTTCGATCGCCTTTTGGGACAATCGCGCGGGCCAGCATTATGCGGCGTCGGACTATTTCCCCGCCGTGCGGCGGATGGAGCGGGTAACCATCGCAGGCGACCGCCCCTTTTATCGCGACGAACGTTGAGGGCTGCGTGGCCGAACCCAAGCCCGTGCTGCTGTCGGGCGGCAATCCGCAAATCCCGAAAGGCTATGGTGATGCGCCGGTCCAGGCCTATATCGCGGCGATGCCGGGGTGGAAGTCAGCGGTCTGGAAGCGGCTCGACACGCTGATCGAAAAGACGGTTCCGGGGGTCGCGAAGGCCGTCAAATGGAACTCGCCGCTCTATGGTCCCCCGGGACAGTCGAGCGAGCCGACGCAATGGTTCCTCAGCATTCATTGCTTCGACCGCTATATCAAGGTCGCCTTCTTTCGCGGCGGGGCGCTGAACCCCGTGCCGCCGGTGGCGTCGAAAAGCGGCGACACGCGCTATTTCCATATCCATGAAGACGACAAGGTCGATGAGGCGGCGTTCGCCGACTGGGTGAAACAGGCCGCGGCGCTGCCCGGCGAGAAGATGTAAGGGGACGACATGGCGGCGGATCTGATCGACGCGAAGATTGCAGGGCTCGGCGACTGGCGCGGGGCGACACTCGCGAAGCTGCGCGCGCTGATTCATGCCGCCGACGCAGAGGTTGAGGAGACGGTCAAATGGCAGAAGCCGTCCAACCCCGCTGGCGTGCCGGTGTGGGAACATGCGGGCATCCTCTGCACGGGTGAAACCTATAAGGACAAGGTCAAGCTGACCTTTGCCAAGGGCGCGGCGCTCGCCGACCCGAAACAGCTGTTCAATTCGAGCCTCGACGGCAACGCGCGGCGCGCGATCGATCTGTTCGAGGGCGACGAGGTAGACGAGGCGGCGTTCAAGGCGCTGATCCGCGCGGCGGTCGAGGCGAACCTCGAAAAGCCGGCGAAAGCGAAAAAGTAGCGCGAAGCAGTGGTGGCAGGGAGCGTGCCCCGTCGCGCACGGCCGGCGGCCCGCTGGAAGTCACCGGCTAGGCGGCCCGGCAGAATCCGCGTTCGCCGCCGGGCAATGGCCAGCGGCCGTGCACGATATGGCGTGCCTGGCTGGTTACGCTTTCGACAAGGAGCATCTCCGTCGCGGTCCATTCGATCGGATCGATCGCTTCGGCGCCGAGATCATCGCCGCGATAGTTGATCGTGACGTGAAGCTCGGGCGGCAGGTTGAATTCCTTGAAGCCATGCCGGTGAAAATATTCGGCAAGCTGCCGCTGGAATTCCCATGCGGCGGAAAGCGGCGCCGAACTGCGCAGCGTCGTCGCCTTGCGGCATTCGATCCGGTCGAACCGCACGGCAAAAGCGCCGGCGTCGAAGTCGTCAAGCCCGCGGATCACAAGTTCGAGAAAGCCGGCAGGGGCTTCGGCCAGATCGCCGAACGCCGCGAGCGTCATATGCAACAGATCGACCCCGCGGCGCCGGTCGTTTCGAGACAGGGCGTCGATGCGCGCTGCGATTTCGGCCGGCGGCTTGACCATCAGATAGAGGGGGCGTCGTGCGAAAATCCTGCGCGGCATGATCGGTTCCTCCTGATGGCGAATCGGCGGGGGTGAGAACGATCATTCTATTAGAACAAATAGCGAACAAATTCCAGTGCGCAGATCGTGAATCAGTCGCAGCCCGTGCCTTCCTTGCGCGCTGCCCAGCCGATCGCGCCGTCGACCATTTTGAGATGTGCGGGATCGCCCCATGCCTCGGCCTGGTGCCCGAGCGCCGAGTAGAAGATGCGCGCGCGGCCTTCGCAGCGCCACCAGATGAGCGCGTGGTCACCCATCCGCAGCCCAGGTTCGAGGCGCATTTTGGTCTCGTCGAGGCGGGCGAGGATATGCGCGTCGGCGGCGGGCGCGGCGTCCCAGCTATAATATTCGTCGGTCCACGGCCAGACCGCGGGCAGGTGGCGCGTAGCCGGATGGCTGCGGTCGGTGACGACCAGCTTCGCCGTCTGGAATTGGTCGACGCCGCCCGGATGGCCAGTGAACCGGCCATTACCGCGCATCTTCACGAACCAGTCGGGATGGCTGCCGTCGCCCGCGCTGTGGAGGCCGACGAAGCCGCCGCCCTTTGCGATCCACGCCTGAAACGCCGCGCGCTGGTCGGGGGTGTAGATGTCGCCGCTGGCGTTGGCGAAGACGATAACGTCGAACTTGGCGAGCTGGTCGGGGTTGAACACCGCAGCATTCTCGGTCGCAAAGCTGCTCCAGCCGCGCGCCTTTACCAGCGCTTCGATCGCGGGCACCGCCTCTGCAATGCTGTCGTGGCGATAGCCGTTGGTCTTGCTGATGATCAGCACGGCGGGGCGGGAGAGTGCGGGCAGGTCGGGCGCGACGCTGTCGAAGGTCGGGGCGGGCCTGCGCGGATCGGGAGCGGCCGGGGCCTGCGCGGTCAGCAGCAGCCCCGCGGCGAGGGCGAAGAGGGCCTTCACTGCGCGGCCGTGCGCGGCTTCATGTGCCACATCGCGTTGACGATCATCCAGCGCTCGCCGAACTTACCCATGTGGAAATAGTCGACGAACCACGGCGTTTCGACGCGCACCGCGGCGGCGTCGCCGGCGACGTCGAGGATCCGGCACGAGCGGTTCCACTCGCCGCGCGGGGTCTTGAGCGCGCCGCGTTTGGTGAGGTCGACAAGTTCCTCGCGGCTCATGCGTTGCAGGCCGAGCCGCTCGTCGGGGGTGTCGCCCGTCACGCGGCGCTTGGCGAGGTCGGGGTGGAGCGCGCGTTTGACGCGTTCGGGATCGCCCTCAAGCTGGCCGTCGACATAGTCGAAGCAGGTCGCCTCGATTGCCGCGAGGTCGGTGGGCGCGGGGGTTGCGGCTGCGGCGGCGAGGGTGAGCAGGGTCGTCAGCATCGGAGCTCCCGGATGTGCAGGATGAACGAACCAATGCGCTACATTTGTAGCGCCCTTTTGGCAAGCCGCTAGTCGATGATCGGCGCGCCCTCCGCCTGCAACCGCGCCAGATTGGCCTTCATCGCCGCGAGCACGTCGGGCGCATGCGGGGTCCAGCTTTCGACTTCGCCGACGATGCGAAGCGGCGACCGGCTGCGATAGCTGCGCGTCGGGTTGCCGGGGAATTTCTTGTCGGTGAGGTTGGGATCGTCGAACCAGTCGCCGGTGGGTTCGACGACATAGATGCGCTCGCGCCCTTCTCCGGCCGCCAGCTCGCAGCCCCAGATCGCCGACTCGAGTGCGGCCGAGAAATAGATCCACGACATCGGCGCGGCCTGATAATTGCTGCCCCAGCCGACGCCAAGCAGGTCGCCGACCGCAAGGTCGGCGCGCGTGCCGTGGTAGAAGGTGGCGCCGGCGTCGGGTCCGGTGGGGGCGGGGCCGGTCATCAATATTCGTTGCGTTCGCTACGCAGCACCGCCTTGCCGCCCTTCCAGTTCACCTCGGCGGCGGGTTCGTCGGCCTTGCCCGGCGCGAAGAGTTCATAGACGACCGTCCCGTCCTCCTGCGTGCTTTCGATCACGCGCGCGGGGGCGAAGGCATCGGCGGCGGCGCCCGCGGCGGCGCGCACCGGGGCGGGCGCGTCGGCCCAGGCGATGTCGCGCTGCATCTCCACGACGCGATATTTCCCCGCCTCTTCGATCAGGTCGAGCTCGACCGGGCTGCCGTCGGGGCGCGTCCCCTCGACATCGTAGAAGATCTTGCCGTCACGCTCCTTGCGCTCGGTCTCGGCGATTTTCATGCCGGGTACCCGGGCGAGCACGGCATCGCGGACGCCGGGGGGTATGTCGGCCGCGGCGATCGTGTCGACCTTGGCCTTGGGTCCTTCGGCGAGCACCGATTTTTCGGGTGCGCCCTCCGGTGCCTGTGCGGGCGCCTCCGCCTTGCCGCATCCGGCGAGCGCCAGCACCGCAACCATCGTCAGCCAAGCCTGTCCACGCATCGCCGCTCTCCCAATATCGCCAGAGACCGCCAGCCTATCGGCGCCGCGCCGCCAAGTCGAGCCGCGTGCGGTTCGCGCTTGCCTATTCGCGGTCGTCGGAGGGGTCGAGCCGTATCGTCCAGACCGGATGCCCGGCTTCGCTCCGCTCGATGTCGTGCGAAGGGACCATGTCGTCGCCGGTCTCGATCCACCCGCGCCCGTCGCATTTGGGGCAGGCGTGACGGATCGAGCGGTGGCTGACCAGGTCGATCTGGGTGTTCCACTGGCCGTAACCGGCGCAGACCGGGCACAGCGTGTCGAGGTCGCCGCTGCGGTGGCGGCGCGAAATGCCGTCGAGCGCGTGCGGATCGCCGGGACCGGTGCAATGGACGATGTTCGAGGCGTGGGACATTGCGGTGCCTTCGAGGGTCGGTTGCCAGCCAAAGTTCAGGAAAGTTCAGCCCATTGGCGATGCGGTATCGGACGTGATGACAGGCGGGACAGGGGCGGCGGCGGAAACGGAGCGGACGCCAAAAAATGGCGTTGCCGCAGCGTCGGACAGAGTGGAGCAGATGTGCACATTATAGGAAAGGGGTTTCTGGCCCGCGCGGCGCGAAATAGGATCGGGCGGTCCGGCGTACCTGACGCGATTTATCGTCACCCCGGACTTGATCCGGGGGCCATGACTTCAGCGCTGCGATGGATCCCGGATCGAGTCCGGGATGACGAATTCAGGATAGTGGCATCCGCGCCGCGCTCCTGATCCCAATCATTTAGCCCGCATCCCCACACAGCGGCCAGCGGCCATGTTCGACATGGGTCGTCTTGCCGACGATGCTTTCCATCAGGATGATCTCGTCCACCGTCCAGCCGATCGGCGGCGTCTTTTTGCCCAGCGTCTCACTGCCCAGCCGGTCGCCGCGATAGTTGATCGTGATATGCGGTTCGGGGGTGGTGCCGTCCATGATCGGCGCCTTTTCGCGCAGCAGATGGTTCACCAGCACCTTCTGGAACGCCCGCGCCCCGGCCAGCGGATCGCGCGTGCGCAAAGTCACCGCCTTGCGGTTCTCGATCCGGTCGAAGCGGAGCGCGAAGGGCGCCGCGGCGAAGCTGTCCAGCGCGGCGATGGTCGCGGGCAGCCACTCGGGCGGCGCATAGTGGAGGTCGTAGAGCGAGATGAGCGTGACATGGAGCAGCTCGGGGCCGCGTCCGCGGTCGTTACGCGGCAACGCGGCGATCGCCGCCTGCACCTCCGGCGGCGGCTTGGCCATGACATAGAGGGGGTTCCGGGCGCGCATGGGTGGGAGTGTAGCATGGTGTGGGGGCGAGGCGGAATGTCCCCCTATATATTGGCTATCATGTGGTCGGCGGTAAGAAGATCAGTGAAGCGCCAGTTGCGGTGGACAAAATGACTGGCCGACAGGGTGAACCGATACAATGTTTCTTCTCTTTTGGCGATCATTCTGCCGATTTTTTTCCCGAAAGGCTTCCAAGGAGGCTTGTAATGTCAATGTCGGCAAAGAGCTCTGCTATGCGCTGCCTGCGGGATTTTACCACAAAGCTTTGATCCAACTTCTCTAGCAAATTTGATCTATTTGCCTTTAGCCATGAAATGTATTCATCGAATATAATGTTGGTCGATTTTCCTTTGCAGAAACCAAGCCACGTCTCGTACTCGCTCGCTGCTAGGCAAGATGCGCCAAGCATCATCGCCGGCTTCTCCCACTCGCTCAAATCTCCAAATCGAGTTTTCGCCTCACGAAAAAAAGCTCGATCTTTCAAGCGCCCGCGCAGCAAAATATTCTGCCTGCGCTCGATCTGAGTGTTCCCGAACTCCAGTTGAGTCATTCGGGCATCCGTGATCGGTAGGGCGCCCGACACGAACAGGTGATTGACCCAAATTCTTACCAAGGCCATATCTTTGAACGGAGAATGGCCGACAATGGAAAGCAGCTTTTCAGCAATCAGTTCGGCATTATTGGGATTTTGCTGGGCCTGAGATCCAAGCACCATGCAAAAATCTCTTGGGGCAAAATAGAGAAGTTCGGAAAACCTTGATATAAAAGACTCAATATCTTCTACGGTGTTTGCTCTTAATGCTTTCAATATAAGTTTAATTGAAGTGTATTCAATCTTATCTAGCTTTAGAACTTTGCTTATCTTTTCGATTAGGATGGGTACGTCAATTTCGTCAGCGATTGTTTCGGCGACGTCTTCTGAATCGTAAATCGCTTTTAGGTATCGATCTAGCCCGTTTCTCTCTTCGTTAGTGAAAACCTCAGAAAAGCTATTGTCAATTTCGTCCTTTACAGATGACGCAGGCAAGATACGGGTCTTCGCGGCGTTAAGAGACAGGCCTTCGGTTAGCATCAGGTGCTCGGCTAATCGGCAAAGGGCGGTGTGAGCCTGCGCCGGGCTCTCAACGATGATGCGGAAGTCGTCGACAAACCGCGTGAACTTAAAGCCTTCTCGCCGCAGCATATTGTCGACGTCAATCAAGACGCCTTCAGCGATAATCCGAGATGCCGCTCCGCCAACGGGAAGGCCATAAGACTGACGCGCCCGTGAATTTTTGATAACATTTTCAATAATTTTACGAGGAGGGCTGGCGGCCTCAATATCGTCGAGCACATGCTCAATGCGATGAAAATATATTCTTCCGTAAAAGTCGGAAATATCAGTTTCTAGTACAAGCGGTTCATTTGAAAACGCTTCGTCAGGCTCGCATAGTTCGGCAATAGAAATTAGCCAGTCGTGATACGAGCACGTGTCAGTGAAGAGGCTTGATGAAGTAGGGTCGTTGTCAAATCGATAAGAGAATGCCCCCTGTTCCGGCCCAAGACGAGCTTCATCGATCGCTTCAGCAACCTCAATCGCGGCGGCGGTAAAAAGAAGAGCGTCCGTAGAATGCAGTTGATGCGCGATCCGGAAGGATGTCTGCGTTTTTGGACTGAGGACCTCAAACGCGCCTACGGGGTTGTAAGAAGCCGCTGAAAATGACGATAGCTTTTTTACTATCGGATCAGCGGCTTCCTTGAAAAATTGAAATTCAAACAAAGGCGGCAGAATGTCGGTATCACCGAGATCGGCTAGATGCAGGATCGCCCGCTTGAAATGTGCTTCTTCCATTTTCTCAGCTTAGGGAAATTTCCTTGGTATACTAGACAAGACTTGCATGTCGTCTAGTCATGCTCCCGCCCACCCGCGCCCATATACAGCTCGCGCCCGGTTTCTTCATAAACCTCGCTCATTTTCGCCATGCCCTTTTCGGCCTCTTCGGCGGCGATAAAGCCTGCGCTGTCCTGATTTTGCAGCTTCGCGAAGTCGCGGACTTCCTGGCTGATCTTCATCGAGCAGAATTTGGGGCCGCACATGCTGCAGAAATGCGCCGACTTGGCGCCCTCGGCCGGGAGGGTCTGGTCGTGGTACTGCTCCGCCGTGTCGGGGTCGAGGCTCAGGTTGAACTGGTCGCGCCAGCGGAATTCGAAGCGCGCTTTCGATAGCGCGTCGTCGCGGACCTGCGCGGCGGGGTGGCCCTTGGCGAGGTCGGCGGCGTGCGCGGCGAGCTTGTAGGTGACGACGCCGACCTTCACATCGTCGCGGTCGGGCAGGCCGAGATGCTCCTTGGGCGTGACGTAGCAAAGCATCGCGGTGCCGTACCAGCCGATCTGCGCGGCGCCGATGCCGCTGGTGATATGGTCATAGCCCGGCGCGATGTCGGTGGTGAGCGGCCCCAAGGTATAGAAGGGCGCCTCGCCGCAGGCTTCGAGCTGCTTTTCCATATTCTCCTTGATCTTGTGCATCGGGACATGGCCCGGCCCCTCGATCATCACCTGCACATCCTGTGCCCAGGCGCGCTTGGTGAGTTCGCCCAGCGTGTAGAGCTCGGCAAACTGCGCCTCGTCGTTCGCGTCATAGATGCTGCCGGGGCGGAGGCCGTCGCCGAGGCTGTAGGCGACGTCATACGCCTTCATGATCTCGGTAATCTCGTCGAAGCGTTCGTAGAGGAAGCTTTCCTTGTGATGCGCGAGGCACCATTTCGCCATGATGCTGCCGCCGCGCGACACGATACCGGTCATGCGCTTTGCGGCGAGCGGGACATACGGCAGGCGGACGCCGGCGTGGATGGTGAAATAGTCTACGCCCTGCTCGGCCTGTTCGATCAGCGTGTCGGCGAAAATCTCCCAGGTCAGATCCTCGGCGACGCCGCCGACTTTCTCGAGCGCCTGATAGATGGGGACGGTGCCGATCGGGACGGGCGAGTTGCGGATGATCCATTCGCGCGTGTCGTGGATGTTGCGGCCGGTCGACAGGTCCATGACGGTGTCGGCGCCCCAGCGGATCGACCAGACCATCTTGTCGACCTCGGCCGCGACGTCGGATGCGACCGCGCTGTTGCCGATATTGGCGTTGATCTTGACGAGGAAATTGCGGCCGATCGCCATCGGCTCGCTCTCGGGGTGGTTGATGTTGCTGGGGATGATCGCGCGGCCGCGGGCGACTTCATCGCGGACGAATTCGGGCGTGACATAGTCGGGGATGCTCGCGCCCCAGCTTTCGCCGTCGCGCTTATATTCGGCGAGGCGCGCGCGGCCGAGATTCTCGCGCTCGGCGACATATTCCATCTCGGGGGTGATGATGCCGCGGCGGGCGTAGTGCATCTGGCTGACGTTCTGGCCCGCTTTCGCGCGGAGCACTTTGCGGCGGACGTTCGGGAAAGCGGGGACGCCGCCGCTGCGGTCGGGGCCGAGCTGGCCGTTGTCCTCGGGCTTGACCTCGCGCTGGGTGACTTCCTCGACGTCGCCGCGGCCGCGGATCCACTCCGCGCGAATTTCGGGGAGGCCGGCGTTGATGTCGATGGTGGCGTTGGCGTCGGTGTAGGGGCCGCTGGTGTCATAGACGCGGACGGGGGGCTCGCCCGAATGCGGGTCGAGGTCGATCTCGCGCATCGCGACGCGGATGCCGCTGCCGGTCTGCGTCGCGACGTGGATCTTGCGGCTGCCGCGAATGGGCCCGGTGGTGACGCCGATGGGGGTTGCGGCGCCCTTGTCGAGGCGGGAATCGATGTCGGCCATGTGCAGTCGCTCCGTTGTTATCGGAGCGAAGACGGGGATTCCGCGTATGGAATACCGACCCTCCCTCCGCCGGTATTAACCGGATCAGGTTCAACGGGTCGCGGTATATTCCGCTCTCAACCGGCCATCACAGACGCGGCTCCCCGGGGATGGTGCGGGTTATAGGGGGCGGTGGCGGCGCTGTCCATTGATGATGGCGATGGGACGATGGTAAAGGGCGGAGAGGGAGAAATTCATGCGGATGATCGCGGCGGCTTTGGCGCTGTTGCTCGTCGCGGCGAGCCCCGCGGCGCGCGTCGAGGATCTCGGCTGGCTCGCGGGCGACTGGGTGAGCGATGCGGACGGGCGCTGGACCGAGGAAAGCTGGGCACCGCCGCGCGGCGGGATGATGATCGGGTACAGCCGGTCGGGGCGCGGCGACATGCTGCGCGAGTTTGAGTTCATCCGCATCGCGCGCGGCGCGGATGGCGCGCTCGCCTATATCGCGATGCCGCAGGGCGGGGCACCGGTGGCGTTCCGGCTGGTCCGGCTGGAGGGGGCGAGCGCGACCTTTGAGAATGCCGCGCATGATTATCCGCAGCGCATCGCCTATGCCCGCACCGGCGACACGCTGACCGCGACGATTTCGGCGATCGACGGGGCGAAGGCGCGTCGCTGGACCTATCGACGGCACTGAGCGAAGCGGAGCATCATGGCGGACAAGACGGGGCGGCTCTTTGCGATCATCGACGGCTTGCGCCGGCGGCGGCGGCCGGTGACCGCCGAGGCGCTGGCGGAGGAGCAGGGCGTGTCGGTGCGCACGCTGTATCGCGATATCCAGGCGCTGATCGCGCTGGGCGCGCCGATCGAGGGCGAGGCGGGGGTCGGCTATATGCTGCGCCCCGGCTTTTTCCTGCCGCCGCTGATGTTCACTGCCGATGAACTGGAGGCGCTGGTGCTCGGCGCGCGCTGGGTCGAGGGGCGGCAGGACGGATCGCTGTCGCGCGCGGCAGGGCTGGCGCTTGCGAAGATCGCGGCAGCGAGTCCCGACGAACTCAAGCAGCGGATCGACGAGTCGGGGCTGTGGCCGGTGAACAGCCGCTGGCGCGAGAGCAATGCGCCGCTGCTCGCAACCGTGCGCGCGGCGATGCGGGCGGAAAAGACGCTGCACATCGATTATGCCGACGAGAAGGGCATGGCGAGCGAGCGTGCGATCTGGCCCGCGGCGCTCGCCTATTTCGAGGATAAGCAGGTCATCGCCGCCTGGTGCCTGCTGCGACAGGACTTTCGCAGTTTCCGCATCGACCGGATCGGCGCGGCGCGGATCGGCGACGAGGGTTTCGGGCGACGGCGGGCGGTGCTGATGGCCGATTGGTGGCGACGGAACGGATATGACGCCGCCTCCTGACATGATCTGTCAGGGGGGTGGGCTAATCCTCCTCGGGTGAGAGGCGCCGGCCTGCGGCGCCCGTCAGACCGGAGGATTTTAGGATGCTGAAGACCCACCATGGTTCGTGCCACTGCGGCGCCGTCAAGTTCGAGGCCGATATCGACCTCGAGGCAGGAACGGGCAAATGCAATTGCTCGATCTGCACCAAGAAGCGGAACTGGAGCGCGCAGATCAAGCCCGACGCCTTTCGCCTGCTGACCGATCCCGCGGCGCTGGAGGAATATGTGTTCGGATCGGGGAGCGCGCATCATGTCTTCTGCAAGACGTGCGGCGTGTCGTCGTTCGGCCATGGCTATGTCGAGGAGATCGGCGGCGCTTATTATTCGGTGTCGATCGCATGCCTCGACGATCTGACCCCTGCCGAGATGGCAGCGTTGCCGGTGACACATATGGATGGAGCGGGCAATAATTGGTGGAACCCGCCTGCGGTCACCGCGCATATGTGATCGGGTGCCGAGGCGCATCCGAAGCCGGGTTGCGGAGTGGCGGGTTGGGGGTGGGGAGCGGACGTTGCGTCACCCCACTTCGTCATCCCGGGCTTGATCCGGGATCCCGCTTTTTGACGCGCTCACTGACTTCGGCCTCAAGCGGGACCCCGGATCAAGTCCGGGGTGACGAGGGTGGGGAGGTCCGCAACCGGTCGAAAACCGTCAGAACTGGTACGCCAGCCCGCCGCCGAAAAGCCATTGGTCGACGCTGCCCGCGTCCTTCACGATCGGCGAGTCGGCGAAGCGTGAGATGAGGCGGCCATATTGGGCGCCGCCGATCAAGACGAAGCCTTTGCGAAGGTCGCCCGAGAGCGCATAGGCGCCCGCCATACCGAGCGTATATTTGCCCGCGGTCGCCTTGGTCCCCGCGCGCGAATAGACCGGAAGACCGCTCGCGGCGCTGCCGACGGGGTCGATGTCGTAATAATAGCGGCCGAACCCCTTGCCGTAGAAATTCACCGACGCCGACACACCGATATAGGCGCGTTTCGAAAGCGGAGTGCCGTAGTCGATCGTCGGCGACGCGGCCCAACTGCCGTGGCGGCCCGAAACATCCTTGGTGGCAACCAGGCGAAAGCCGATCTGGTCGTAGGCGCTGGTGACCACGCCGGTCTTGGTGACGCCCGTGAAGAAGCCGGCCTCGATCGCCATCTTGCGGTCGGGGAGCAGGTCGACCTGCGGATCCTTGACGCTGCCGGTGCGATCGCCGCGCAGGCTGACGATCGGGCCGAATTTCCAGTCAACCTTTTGCCCCCGGCGGTGGCGGATCAGGTCGACCTGGAGATTGGTGCCGCGCGTCGAAAAGGAAAAGCCGCTGATCCGCCCGCGCAGGTAAAAGGCGGGCAGGAAGCGGCGGTCGTCCGAGCCATTATAGTCGGGCGTGTTGAGCACGCCCGCGGCAACCGCGAAATAATCGCGCGACCATTTGCGCTCGCCCTCGTCATCGTCGGTGCGCGCGCCGGGAAGCAGGATATTCTCGTCGATATCGGTGTTCTGGAGGAAGCGCGCGGGTTCGTCGTCGATCCCGGTCGCGAGGCCGGTGTCGGGGGTGGTGACGGTGATTTCGTAGGGCAATGGTGCGTCTTCAGCAGCGGCGGGCGCGGCGAAAGCGAAGGCGGCGAGGAGCGGGAGGAGGTGCGCTGGGCGGGTGATGCGGAAGAGCTGGGTCAAATCGGGCATGGTCATCCGCTTAAACATCCTATGGTCTTGCCCCTCTTTACGGGGGTGTAAGTAAACATTCTGCCGTTGCAACGGCTTCGTCTTGCCGAAGGATGCATTTGGCCGCATGTGACTTTCATGCACCAGCGCGCCTTCATCGCTTTCATATTCCCCCACATCGCCATTGGTTCCCGAGCGGGCGCAGCGTCATGAGCCGCATTCCCCGCTTGATCGGCTATGCCTTCATGGCCGCCGCGGCGGTGCTTGCGGCCGCGATGAAGAAGGAGGGCGTCGACAGCGTCGGACCGCTCCCCGCCGTCGCGGTCGCATTGTTCCTCGGCATGGTCGGGGTGATGCTGGTGTTCACCGACCTGATGGTGCGCGGGCTTTATGCGCAGGTCGATGCGGCAAAGGGCCGCGAGAAAGAGAGCGAGGAAGTGAGCGAAGGGGGCGCTGGCGACTGATCCCTTTTCGTTCGACACCCCATCCGCTTGGCAGTATGACGGCGCGATGACTGATCGTCCGCATACGCCGCTGCTCGACACGGTGGATGTCCCCGCTGACCTCCGCAAGCTGAAGCCCGAAGACCTCCGCCAGTTCGCTGACGAGCTGCGCGCCGAGATGATCTCGGCCGTGGGCACCACCGGGGGTCATCTCGGCTCGGGACTTGGCGTCGTCGAGCTGACGACCGCGCTCCATTATGTGTTCGACACGCCGCGCGACAAGATCGTGTGGGACGTCGGGCATCAATGCTATCCGCACAAGATCATTACGGGGCGCCGCGACCGGATTCGCACCCTTCGCACCGGCGGCGGCCTCAGCGGTTTCACCAAGCGCAGCGAGAGCGAGTATGACCCGTTCGGTGCGGCGCATTCGTCGACCTCGATCAGCGCGGCGCTGGGCTTTGCGATCGCGAACAAGCTGAAGGACGAGCCCGGGCGCGCGATCGCGGTGATCGGCGACGGGTCGATGTCGGCGGGCATGGCCTATGAGGCGATGAACAATGCCGCCGCGGCGGGCAACCGGCTGATCGTGATCCTCAATGACAATGACATGTCGATCGCGCCGCCCGTCGGCGGGCTCTCGGCCTATCTGGCGAAACTCGTGTCGTCGCGGCCGTTCATCGAGCTGCGCGAGATTGCGCGGCGCTTTGCGCGCAAGCTGCCCGAACCGCTGCACAAGGCGGCGAAGAAGACCGACGAATATGCGCGCGGCATGGCGATGGGCGGGACGCTCTTTGAAGAGCTGGGCTTTTATTATGTCGGGCCGATCGACGGGCATAATCTGGAGCATCTGATCCCGGTGCTGGAGAATGTGCGCGACAGCGACCATGGCCCGGTGCTGATCCATGCGGTGACGGTGAAGGGCAAGGGCTATGCCCCCGCCGAAGCCGCCGCCGACAAATATCATGGCGTGCAGAAATTCGATGTGATCACCGGCGAACAGGCGAAGGCGCCGCCGGGACCGCCAGCGTATCAGAATGTCTTTGGCGAGACGCTGGCGAAACTCGCCGAGACCGACAAGCGCATCGTCGCGATCACGGCGGCCATGCCGTCGGGGACGGGCGTCGACAAATTCGCCAAGGCGCATCCCGACCGGACGTTCGACGTCGGGATTGCCGAGCAGCATGCGGTGACGTTTGCGGCGGGGCTTGCCGCGCAGGGGATGCGTCCGTTCGCGGCGATTTATTCGACCTTCCTCCAGCGCGCCTATGATCAGGTCGTGCATGATGTCGCGATCCAGAATTTGCCGGTGCGCTTTGCGATCGACCGCGCGGGGCTCGTCGGCGCTGATGGATCGACGCACGCGGGGTCGTTCGACGTCACCTATCTGGCGACGCTCCCCAATTTCGTCGTGATGGCGGCGGCTGACGAGGCCGAACTGGTCCATATGACCTATACCGCCGCCGAATATGACGATGGGCCGATCGCCTTTCGTTATCCGCGCGGCAACGGCACCGGGGTGGCATTGCCGACGGTTCCGCAGAAGCTCGAGATCGGCAAGGGGCGCGTCGTGCGTTCGGGCAAGACCGTCGCGATCCTGTCGCTCGGCACGCGTTTGGCGGAGGCGCTGAAAGCGGCCGATACGCTGGAAGCGCGCGGGCTGTCGACGAGCGTGATCGACCTGCGGTTCGCCAAGCCGCTCGACGAGGAACTGATCCGCAAGACGCTTAGCGGCCATGAAGTCTGCGTGACGATCGAGGAGAATAGCGTCGGCGGGCTCGGCGCGCATGTGCTGACGCTGGCGAGCGACGAGGGGTTGATCGACGCGGGGCTGAAGCTGCGGACGATGCGCTTGCCCGACGTTTTTCAGGATCAGGACAAACCCGAGCTGCAATATGACGAGGCAGGGCTCAACGCGCCACAGATCGTCGATACCGTGCTGAAAGCGCTGCGACACAATAGCGCGGGCGTCGAGGAAGCAGGCGTGCGGGCTTGAGCGGCTGGTGGTTCGCCGCTGGCTGCGTCGGACTGTTCCTGCTGTTATGGGCGATATTGGCGCGCCGTTGGCGAAGCCAGGCTGCGAAGCTCGCGGCGTCGCGGCCCAATCTCAGCGAGGCTGAATTCCTGTCGGCCGTCACGGAGGTCTCCGATCCTGATATTGCGCGATATTTGTGGGAGGAGTTCGCCGACTATTGGTCGCCGGCGACGCCGCACCCCGACGACGATTTTCTGAACAGTCTTCCGATCGATCCCGAGGAGCCGCAGGACTGGCTTGAACGCTTTTGCCAGCAGCGGGGCTACGACTGGCGGGCATGGCCGGCGTGGGAAGAAGGGCGCCCGACGACAGTGCGCAGCTTTGCCCTGTGGCTCGCCGAGGGACGCCGCCGCGCAGAGGCGTCGGCATGAACTTCTTCAACCTCTTAAAGTCGCTCGACGAGTTGCTGTACGAGGTGATGTCGTGGCTGATCTTTTACCCGGTCACTTTGTGGCGCACGCTGGTGCGGCCGCTGAAGATGATGGATTATTCGGATCTCGAGCAGCATGATGCCGAGGACAAGCAATATACCGACACGCTCGCGCCGCCGCTGTTCCTGCTGTTGACCCTGATCATCGGGCACGGAATCGAGCTGTCGCTCGTTGGGCAGGCGGAGGAAATCGGAAGCAAGGTGGGCCTCAGCGCACTTATCAGCGACGATTCGAGCCTGATTCTGCTGCGCACCGCGACCTTTAGCCTGTTTCCGCTGGTGCTCGCGGCGCGGCTGCTGCGCGCGAAACGCAAACCGCTCGACCGCGAGACGCTGCGCGGGCCCTTTTACGCGCAATGCTATGTCGCGGCGCCGCTCGCTTTGATGAGCGGATTGTCCGAGGTGCTGATCCGCCTTGCGCATACATGGTCGGTGCTGACAGGCGCGGGGCTTTATCTGTTCGCGCTGCTGTGGTTCGGAACCTTGCAGATATTATGGTTCCGCCAGCATTTGCGCGCGGGCGCGCTCAAGGCCTTCGGTCATGCCTCGCGGGCGATGATCGAAAGCCTGATTGCGGTGGCGTTTCTGGCGTGGCTCTTTTGAGCCGAAGCGCCGCCTAGCTGGTCGGGATTGCCGCCGATGCGTCGCGGCCGTCGCCTTCGGGCGCGGCGAGGATGTCACGGACGACGAGGCCCTTGTCGACAACCTGCGTGTCGGGGCTGCCGATCTGGCTGCGGATGCCGGGGTCGGAACGTGCGCCGTCGGCGCTGCCGATGATCTGCGTTTCGCTTGCGCTACGCTGCGACGGGCCGCCGAAGAGGGCGCGGAGCGTTTGTTCGGCGGTCGATTCGCCGCCGGGGCGCGCGGTGCCAGGCGCCGGCGGGGTCAGCGCGAAATCGGGCGGCACGACGAGCGGCGCCTGACGCGACACCATCATTTCGTCGGGGCGGTCGCGGCTGAACAGGCTGTTCGACCCACAGGCCGACAGCGTCGTGGCGAGGATCGAGGCGGCCAAGATGGCGGTGGTCCGGTTCACTTTACTATACTCCCAATGCGCCCCGTTAATCGGCGGACGGCTGACCGTCCGTGTTCGCGGCCTTTTCGCCCAAGAGCAGCGCGCGCGCAACCAGCAAAAGCACGCCGAGCGTGATGCACGCATCGGCGACGTTGAAGATCATGAAGGGACGGAAATCGCCGATGTGCAGGTCGGCGAAGTCGACGACATAGCCGAAACGCACGCGGTCGACGATATTGCCGAGCGCGCCGCCGAGGATCATCGCGAGCGCGATCACATCGCCCTTCGCCTGCTCGCGCGTCATCCAGAAGGCGACTGCGGCGGCGACGATCCCCGTCACCGCGACGAGCGTCCAGCGCGTCGTGTCGGTGCAACTGGCGAACATCGACAGCGAAATCCCGCAATTTTCCGCCCAGGTCAGGTTGAAGAAGCTGGTGATTTCAATCTGCCCCTTGGGTTCCAGCGACAGCGGCACCGTCACGACCCATTTGGTGATCTGGTCGAGGATGAAGGCGACGGCGGCGAAAATCAGGCCGAAGCGCAGATAGGGGGAACGGGTTCTGCTCATGCCGCGGTCAATACCGTGTCGCAGCGATTGCACAAGGCGCCGTCCTCGGTCACCTCGGGCAGGTGGCGCCAGCAGCGGCCGCATTTGTGGTTTTCGGTGCGGGTGACCGCGAGTTCGTCCCCGGCGCGTGCGACCGACACGATGAAGATTTCCTCGAGCGCCGCGGGATCGAGCGTCGGATCGGGGATCGTGACTTCGGCCTCAAGGCTCGAACGGATCGTCTTTTCGCGGCGATAGGGCTCGATCGCCTCGGTCACGGCCTCGCGCTGGGTGCGGACGCCCGCCCATTTGGTCGCGAGCGCGGCGTCGTTCCATGCGGCGTCGACGCTCGGCCATTCGAGCAAATGGACCGAACCGGCTTCGGGATAGCGCGTACCCCACACTTCCTCGGCCGTGAACACCAGCACCGGGGTCGCGTAGCGGACGAGCGCGTGGAACAGGATGTCGAGCACGCTGCGATAGGCGCGGCGCGTGTCGGTGCCGAGCGGTGCTGCAGGGCCGAGGTCGCAATAGAGGACGTCCTTGCGGATGTCGAAATAGAAGGCCGACAGATCCTCGTTGCAGAAATCGGCGAGCAGGCGCGTGTAGCCGTTGAAGTCGAAATCATCGACCGCCCGATGCATCTTGGCGTCGAGGTCGGCCAGCAGCGAGAGCATATAGCGCTCAAGCTCGGGCATCGCCGCGACGTCGGTGATGCGTTCCTCTTCGCTGAACCCGTCGAGCGCGCCGAGCAGGTAGCGGAAGGTGTTGCGCAGCTTGCGATACTGGTCGGCAACGCCTTTCAGTATCTCGTCGCCGATGCGATGGTCCTCGGTGAAGTCGACGCTGAGTGCCCACAGCCGGATGATGTCGGCGCCGTTGGTTTCCATCACCTTGACGGGATCGGTCGTGTTGCCGAGCGACTTCGACTGTTTGAAACCCTTGCTGTCCATCGTGAAGCCGTGCGTCAGCACCGCCTTGTACGGCGCCTGGCCGCGCGTGCCGCAGCTTTCGAGCAGCGACGACTGGAACCAGCCGCGATGCTGGTCGCTGCCCTCCAGATAGAGGTCGGCGCTGTGCGTGCCGCCGTCGTGGCGGACGAGCGCGGGCCAGCGGCCGCTTTCCAGAACGAAGGCGTGGGTGCAGCCCGAGTCGAACCAGACGTCGAGAATGTCGACGATGCGTTCGTAGTTCGCGGCGTCATATTGATCGCCGAGATATTCCTGCGCGCGCGCGTCGTTCCACGCGTCGACGCCGCCCGCCTTCACCGCCGCGACGATGCGGTCGTTGACGGCGGGGTCGTTCAGATATTGCCCGGTCTTGCGATCGACGAAGAGCGTGATCGGCACGCCCCACGCGCGCTGGCGGCTGAGCACCCAGTCGGGGCGGCCCTCGACCATCGATCCGATGCGGTTGCGGCCCTTTGCGGGGACGAAACGCGTGTCGTCGATCGCCTGCATCGCCGCCTGACGCAGCGTCGGCGCGTCGCAGAGATCTTCCTCGTGCGGGTTGAGCGCGCCGCCCTCATTCTCCCAGCGCTTTTCGCGCGGGGTCTTGGGCTCGATATGTGTCATGACCTTGTCCATCGGCACGAACCATTGCGGCGTGCAGCGATAGATGACCTTGGCTTTCGAGCGCCAGCTATGCGGATAGCTGTGCTTGTAATCGGCGCTGGCGGCGAGCAGCGCGCCGGCCTCGCGCAGGTCGGTGCAGATCGGGCCGTCGGGGGCGTTGAACTTGGGGTTGATTACCGACCCCTGACCGCCGAGCCAGCCCCAGTCGGCGCGATATTTGCCGTCGCCCTCGACCGCGAAAACGGGGTCGATGCCGTTCGCCTTGCACAGGTCGAAGTCATCTTCGCCATGGTCGGGCGACATATGGACGAGCCCGGTGCCGCTGTCGGTGGTGACGAAATCGCCCGCGAGGAAGGGACGCGGGCGCGCGAAGAAGTCGCCGAGCGCGTGCATCGGGTGGCGGGCGATGGTGCCGGCGAGGTCGGTGCCTTTGCCCTGCCAAAAAATCTCGGTCGAATCTTGGTTCAAGAATCGGCTGTAAAGTGCGCCCGAGAGTAGGAGCGGTTTCGCCACAAGATATTTGGCGCCACCATGTTCGCCGACCAGAACATATTCTACTTCCGGCCCATAGGCCAAAGCCTGATTGACTGGGATCGTCCACGGCGTGGTCGTCCAGATGACGGCATAGGCGCCGACCAGTTCCTTGATCGGGCTTTCGACGATCTCGAACGCGACGTCGATCTGCGTCGAGACGATATCCTCATATTCGACTTCGGCTTCGGCGAGCGCGGTCTTTTCGACCGGCGACCACATCACCGGCTTGGCTCCGCGATAGAGCATGTCGTTCGCGGCGAACTTCAGCAGTTCGCGCACGATCGTGGCCTCGGCCTCATAATCCATCGTCAGATACGGATGATCCCAGTCGCCGCCGATGCCGAGGCGCTTGAGCTGTTCGCGCTGGGTGTCGACCCAATGCTGCGCATAGGCGCGGCATTCGGCGCGGAACTCCTCGACCGGAACCTCGTCCTTGTTGAGCTTTTTCTTGCGATATTGCTCCTCGACCTTCCACTCGATCGGCAGACCGTGGCAGTCCCAGCCGGGGACGTAGGGCGCGTCCTTGCCCTTCAGCGTTTGCGTGCGGACGACCATGTCCTTCAAGATATGGTTGAGCGCATGGCCGATATGCATGTCGCCATTGGCATAGGGCGGGCCGTCGTGGAGGATGAACTGGTCGCGGCCCTTGCGGCTTTCGCGGATCTGCCCTTCCAGATTGCCCTCGATCCATTTGGCCAGAATCAGCGGTTCCTTCTGCGGCAGGCCGGCTTTCATCGGAAAGTCGGTCTTGGGCAGGAAGACGGTGTCGCGATAGTCGCGCTGTTCTGCGATGGAGGGCGTGTCAGTCATGGTCGCGGCGCTTAGCGTAACAAAAGGAGATTTTCACCTTTTAAGTGGTTGCTCCCTTTCGAAGTCGGTTTGTGGCGCGTGGGCCCCGGCCTTCGCCGGGGAACATGAAGGGGTAAGCGCATTTTCTGTTCCCCGGCGAAAGCCGGGGCCCATGCGGCGTCAAACAAGATTTGCAGACAGATCACGCCAGTCAGGATTTAGCGTTTCGATCAGCTCGATCTTCCATGCGCGCTTCCATCCTTTCATCTGAAGTTCGCGGCGGCGCGCGTCCTGAAGGTCGTCGAAATGTTCGAACCAGACGAGCGTGCGGAGGCCGTATGTTTTGGCAAAGCCTTCGACCGTTCCTGTGAGGTGTTGCCAGATGCGTTGCGGCAGGTTGCTGGTCACGCCGATGTAGAGCGTGCCGTTGCGCTTGTTGGTGAGGATATAGACGTAGCCTTGTTTCAACATGACCCGTCATACTGGGCCCCGGCTTTCGCCGGGGAACAATTGGGTCCAATCTGACCCAAACCTCAGAGGAGCGGGGCTATTTCTGCCGCGGACGCAGTGCCGGCCCTACCTCGCGGATATCTTCGACCCAGATATAGCCGTTGAAGCTGGCGGGCACTTTCGCGAGTTGTTGCGGTGTCGTGAGACCCTCGTTCGACTTGCCGCTTTCATGCGGGCCGAGCACGATGACGCGCGCGCCGACGCTGTCCATCCGTGCGATCAGCCGGTCGGGCCAGCCCCAAAAGGCCCATTGATAGTTGATCGGGATCGCGATCACGCCGTTCCGGCAGCTTTCGGGGACGATACCTGTCCAGCCATAGGTGACATAATCTTTGGTGCAGGCTTTCGCGCCGTCTTTCAGGTCGAATGACCAATTGGCGGGCAGCAACTGCCGCATCCGCTTCACGGGGCGTTCGCCGCCATAGAAGGCATCGCCGATATTCCGGCTGTCGCGGCCCGCGGCCTTCAGGATCGTAAAAAGCTGCTCGGCCTCGGCGGCGTAGTTCGACTTGAAGTTGAAGAGGATCGGGTGGACGGGCAGCGCGGCGAGGCCTTCCTCGACCGTCGGCATCTTGCCGACACCCTTGCCGCGCAGCGGGAAGGTCTGGCCGCCGTCGGCGGTATAACCATAGCCGATGTCGAGCGCTTTCAACTCGGCCAGCGTCAGGTCGCGCGTCTCGCCCTTGCCGTCGGTTCGGCAGTCGACGGTCCAGTCGTGGAAAAGGACCATGCGCCCGTCCTTCGTCGGCGCGACGTCGACCTCGACCATCGCCGCGCCGAGCCCGACTGCCCAGCGCATCGATTCGGGGGTGTTTTCGAACACGTCGTGGCTTGGCGGGAGCGCGTGCGCGGCGGTGCAGGTGTCGCGGCCCGCCGCGGCGCGCTTGTCATAGAGATGATAGACGCCGCGGTGCGCGATGAGCTTTGGTTTGCCCGCGGGGTCGGGGGCGAGGAAACTGGCGTTCGAGAGAGTGAACCAGGCGACGATCGCGGCAAAGACCCATAGCAGAATCTTCGTGCGGCGCTTCATCGGCTTTTTCGGCGGGCCTTCGAGGGCTGATGCCCAATCGTCGCTGTCGGTCATCATTCCCCCTTGTCGCCCCTCTCGCGGCGAGGGTCAGATGTCCGCCAGTAGCGCCTTTGCCGCGTCACAATCCACAGCGATTTGAACCATTAAGGCGTCCATATTGTCGAACTTCGCCTCGGGCCGGATGAAGGCGTGGAAGGCGACGTCGATTTCCTGGCCGTAAAGATCTTCGGCGAAGTCGAAGAAATGCGGTTCGAGCAATTCCTTGGGCGGATCGAAGCTTGGGCGAATGCCGAGGTTCGCGGCGCCCTTCAGAACGCAGCCGTCGGGCAGCCGGCCAGTGACGGCATAGATGCCGTAACGCGGGCGCAGATATTGGCCCATTTCGAGGTTTGCGGTCGGGAAGCCGAGCAGGCGGCCGTTCTTGTCCCCATGCTGCACGACATTGCGCACGGTGAACGGCCGGGTGAGCAGGCGCGTCGCGGCGGCGCAGTCGCCCACCTGCAATGCTTCACGGATGCGGCTTGACGAGATTACCTCTGCGCTATCGCCCAAGGGCGCGACCATTTCGGTGAAGAAGCCAAGGCGGCGGGCATGATCGGCCAGGGTGACAACATTGCCGCCGCGGCCCTTGCCAAAGACGAAGTCGGCGCCCGTGACGACGCCCGCAGCACCGTAACGATCGAGCAACAGCCCGGTGATGAAATCCTCGGCCGTCGTTGCGGCAAGCGTCGCATCGAAGGGCAGAACGAGCATCGCGTCGGCACCCGCCGCAGCGAACAGTTCGAGCCGCTGGGCGAGTGTCGTGAGGCGGAAGGGCGGGACGTCGGGTTTGAAAAAGCGTACCGGATGCGGGTCGAAAGTCGCGACGATCGCTGGGCGGCCCTCGTCGCGCGCGTGGCGCACCGCGCGGCCGACGACCGCTTGATGTCCCGCGTGGAAGCCGTCGAAATTGCCGAGTGCGATCACGCCGCCGCGCAGATCGCCCTCGATACGGTCGTGGCCGTCGAGGCGGATCATCGATTGCTCTTTCCCCGTTCGTGCTGAGCTTTTCGAAGCACTGTTCTATTCTTCGACGGCGCTAGAAGGAAGAACGGCCCCCTTCGACTGCCTTGCAGGCGCTCAGGACAGGCTTCGCCAAGCTCAGGGCGAACGGTTTTGGGAAGCAAGGCCATCCCTCAGCCTGCTGGCGGGGTGAGCGGCACGAGCCCCGCCTTGAGCACGCGGATCGCGTTGCCGCCCATCGCGGCGCGGACTTCGTCGTCGCTGAAACCGGCGTCGATCAGTGCCTGCGTTACCTGCACCAGCTTCGACGTGTCGAAACGCACGGTCGTCGCGCCGTCATAGTCGCTGCCGAGCGCGACGTGATTGATGCCGACGAGGTCGCGGACATGCTTCATCGCCTTTGCGACGCTCGCGGGCGAGGTGTCGCAGACCGCGGCGTCCCAATAGCCGATGCCGATGAGCCCACCGGTCGCGGCGACCCCCTTGATCTGTTCGTCTGAAAGGTTGCGGTTGACCTTGCACGTCGCCTGCACCCCGCCGTGGCTGGAGACGACCGGGCGGCGCGCGATCTTAAGGATGTCGGCGACGCAGGCGTTCGAGCAATGCGCGATGTCGACGATCATGCCCTTCGCTTCCATCGCCGCGACAACCTGCCGCCCGGTCGGGGTGAGCCCGCCCTTTTTGAGGCCGTGCATCGATCCCGCGAGATCATTGTCGAAGAAATGGGTGAGCCCCGCCATGCGGAAGCCGGCGGCATAGAGCTTATCGAGGTTCGCGAGCTTGCCTTCAAGGCCGTGCAGTCCCTCGATGCTGAGCATCGCGCCGACGGGCGGCACTTTGCTGCGGCGGTCGGCGAGCAATGTGTCGATATCCTCTGGCGTATCGACCGCGCGCAGCTTGCCCGCCGATGCGGCGACCGCGCGGTGCAGCTTTTCAGCGTGCCACAGCGAGCGTTCGAGCAGCGAGCTCCAGGTACGGATCGGCTGGAGCTGGGCGATCACCAGCGCGGTGATATTGTCGGTATCGGCGCCGTTCGCGTCGTAATTCTGGCCCTTGGGCGATTTGGTCGTGCTGGCGAGGATTTGCAGCGCGACGTTGCCGTCTTCGAGCCGCGGCAGGTCCATATGCCCGCGCTCGGCGCGGTCCAGAATGTTCCGCTTCCAGAGAAGGGTGTCGCTGTGCAGGTCGACGATCGTCAGCGTTTGGTGAAGCGCCCTGGCTCGTTCGCTGACCGCCGGCAGCGGCTTGCCGTCGACCTTGTTCATCCCGCGCTCGAGAATGCCGGGCGCAAGGGTGAAGAAAGCGAGCGCGGCAACCGCGACAACGAGCAATATGCCGATCAACCAGCGACGCATGGGCCTATTTCCTTGTCAGCGTGACGAAACTGTACGCGGGGCGGCCGGCGTCGTCGGCGGGATGATCTTCGCGCGCAATCTCGCGCCAGTCGGCGGCGGCGGGATAGTCGATCGCCGCGTTGCCGTTGGGCTCGAGCGCGACCTCGGTCAGTTCGATGCGGTCGGCGAGCGGCAGGAAGAGGCGATAGATTTCGGCGCCGCCGATCACCATCACATGCGGCGCATTCGCGAGCTTCAGCGCCTCCTCGATCGTCGCCACGGGCTCGGCGCCTTCGTCCTGCCAGTCGGGATCGCGCGTGAGGACGATGTGGCGGCGGCCTTCGAGGATGGCGGGCAGGCTGTCGAAAGTCTTGCGCCCCATGATCATCGGCCGGCCCATGGTGAGCTGCTTGAAGCGGCGAAGATCGGCGGGGAGGTGCCACGCCATCTTGCCGTCAGCGCCGATCACGCCGTTGGCGGCGCGCGCGAGGATCAGCGTGATTTCGGGACGGTTCATGCGGGAGCGGCTCCAACCCAAGTGGCGTGACCAAGCTTGCGCCCCTCGCGCACCTCGGTCTTGCTGTAATGATGGACGTGGCAGTTTTCGTCGGCGAGCAGTGCGGGGATGTCCGCGATATCGCCGCCGATCAGGTTGCGCATTGTCACGGGCAGCGCGCGCGTTGCGGTGCTGCCGAGCGGCAGCCCGGCGACCGCGCGGATATGGTTCGCGAACTGGCTGGCGACGGCACCCTCGATCGTCCAGTGGCCGCTGTTGTGGACGCGCGGCGCCATTTCGTTGAAGACAGGACCATCGGCGGTGGCGAAAAATTCGCCGGTGAGAACGCCGACATAGTCGAGCTCTTCGGCGATCCGCGCCATTAGCGCGCGCGCTTCGTCCTGCTGGTCGACGACGATTTGCGGTGGCGGCAGGCTGGAGGTTGCGAGGATGCCGCCTTCGTGGATGTTGACGGAGCTATCCCAGAAACGGACCTCGCCATCGATCCCGCGCACGAGGATGACCGAGAATTCATGCGCGAAGGTCACGAAGCCTTCGAGCACCGCGGCATGGCGGTCGATGCCGTCCCACGCGGCGTCGGCGTCGGCGGGGGTCATGATACGCGCCTGCCCCTTGCCGTCATAACCCATGCGCACTGTCTTGAGGATCGCGGGTGCACCGATTTCGGCAAGCGCCGTATCGAGCGATGCGCGGCCCGGCACCGCCGCGAAAGGCGCGGGGCGTCCGCCGAGCCCGGCGACGAAATTCTTTTCGGTCAGCCGGTCCTGCGCGATTTCGAGCCCGGCGGCGCCGGGGCGCACGGCCACGTGGCCCGAGAGGAAGCGCACCGTGTCGACGGGTACATTTTCGAACTCATAGGTGACGACGTCGCACGCTGCGGCAAAGGCGGCGAGGCGCGGCTCGTCGTCCCATGCGGCCTGGCTGTGGTGGGCGGTAACCTCGGCAGCGACGCTTTCGGCGTCGGGCGCATAGATATGGACCTTGTAGCCGAGCTGTGCCGCCGCGACCGCAAGCATGCGCCCGAGCTGGCCGCCGCCCAAGATACCGATCGTCGAACCGGGTGGCAGCAAAGGGTCAGCCCTCGCGAACCGGAGTGGGGGCGACGCTGTTCGTTTGCGCCTCGCGCCAGCCGTCAAGCCTGTCGGCGAGGGCCGCGTTTTCGTTTGCGAGCAGCGCTGCGGCGAACAGGCCGGCGTTGGTCGCGCCCGCCTTGCCGATCGCGAAGGTCGCAACGGGAATGCCGCCGGGCATCTGGACGATGGAATAGAGGCTGTCGACGCCGCTGAGTGCCGCCGACTGGACGGGAACGCCCAACACGGGAACGCGCGTCATCGAAGCGACCATGCCGGGCAGGTGTGCTGCACCGCCTGCGCCCGCGATGATCGCTTTCAGCCCGCGCTCCGCTGCGCTCTTCGCATAGGCGACCAGGCGATCGGGGGTGCGATGCGCCGAGACGATCTGCACTTCATGCGTGATGCCCAGCTCTTCGAGGATCTGGACCGCGTGCGCCATCGTCGGCCAGTCCGACTGGCTGCCCATGATCACACCGACTTGCGGCGCGCTATCGCCCATCACCCGATCCCTCCTGTGGGCCGCGATGAATCGCCGCCGCATTCCCCCTAGCGACTGCTTGGCCTGCGGGCAACGCCGCGCAATTGATGCTTTCGCGTTTACCGATTGGTATCAAGTCGCGGCTAGGGTTGTTGCACGATATCCGTCGGCATCCGGCTGGCGGAGGGTAGGGCGCGCCGGGGACAAGGCATGGATAGCGTAGGGGGGGCGCGGCTGGCGGTCGACCATTTCGGGACCGTCGCTGTTGACTCCATCGAGGACCAACTGCGTGAAATACGCCGGGAACGTGACGCATTGCGCCGCGAGAACCGCGTATTGAAGATCGCCGTCGCCGAGCTCGAACGCGTGTCCGAGCGCGATACGCTGACGCCTTTGTTCAATCGCCGCTATTTCCTGACCGCGATCCATCATCGCATGGCGCGTTTCGAACGCCACGCCGAACGCGCGGCGGTCGTCTTCATCGACGTCAACCAGCTCAAATATATCAACGACAGTTTCGGCCATGCCGCGGGCGACTTCGCGCTGATGGAGATCGCCAAGCGGCTCGCCAGCTCGATCCGCGCGACCGACGTCGCGGCGCGCATCGGCGGCGACGAATTCGGATTGATCCTCGACCAGTCGAGTGAGGATGGCGCGCGCGCGCAGGTCGACCGGCTGTGTGCCGTGCTGACCGCGGCCCCGGCCGAATATGACGGGCATGAAATTGCGCTGTCGGCGTGCTTCGGGATCGCGATGCTGCAGACGGGGATGACCGAATCGGACATATTGGCCGCCGCCGACCGCGACATGTATCGCAGCAAGCAGGGACTGGGCGGCCTTCCCGGCCATCGCTGACCGCCGCTAACCGCGCGTTAACCAAAAAAGCGCATCGTTCCCGATACGAACAGGGGGTGGACGATGCGGAACCAGACCGACCCATATCTCGATATTCAGAACCGGATTACCGGACAAATCGGGGCGCTCGCCGAAGCGTTGCCGCATTGCGCACTCGCGCAGATCGTGCAGGGGATCGACGACATCCGCTGCCTCGCGCGCGATAACGGCTTTGCCGCAGTGGAAACGCTCGCCAGCCGGCTCGAATCGGCGGTTGCGGGTGGCGGCTATCGCGCCGCGATCCTGACCTACCTCGACGCGATGAGCGATGCTGCGGCGGTGCCGCGGGGAACGCTTTCCACTGCGGCGCACGAGGCCTGGCTGGCATCGGTTGCGGTGCGCCTCGGTCATTGACCGCTTCCGCCTGACGCTTCAGACCTGCCGTCATGGATGCAATCATGCTTGCGCTGGTGGCGGTGCTGCTCGCCAATGCCGACGGGCGTAGCGGGATCGCGCTATCGCGGCTGCTCGGCGCGCGGGGCGACCGGCGCGTGACGGTCGTGATCGCTTTCGGGGCGTTTATCATCAATGCCGTCGTCGCGGCGATCGCGGGTGCGGTCGCCAATGCGATGATCGGCCAGGGCGTGGCCGCCTTGCTCGTCGCGCTGGCGATGCTGTCGGCGGCAGTCGCCTTGTTGTGGCGGATGAAACCGGCGGTCGATACGGGCGCCGTCGATGCGTCACCCGCGATGCTCGCGGGCCGGATGCTGGTGAACCAGTTTGGCGACCGCAGTCATTTCCTGATCGGCGCGCTCGCCGCGACGAGCGGTGCAGGACAATGGGCGGCGGCGGGCGGGTTCGTCGGTTGGGTGCTCGCAATGTTGCCTTTCCTCGCGTTCGGCCCAGCGCTCGCCGAACGCAGCATGGCGCGAAATCTGCGCTGGTTTGCGGCGGCGATCCTGACCCTCTGGGGAATACGAACCGCGCTGGGAGCGTTCGGACTGATCGGATAGATTGTCCGTACGAATGCGTTTCATCGTTTTTGTCGATGAAGCTTACCCAAAGGTTCAATGGGAAAGCGGCGCGCCGCTTCGCTATATCGGCGGGACAACAGAAAGGATGCTCCCATGTCCGACAAGAATAACAACGCTCCCGCCGTCGCCGATGCGCTGAACGCGCTGCTCGCTGACAGTTTCGCGCTCTATCTGAAGACGAAAAATTATCACTGGCACGTCCAGGGACCGCAGTTTCGCGAACTGCACCTGTTGTTCGACGAGCAGGCGGCCCAGATTTTCGCGACGACCGACCTTATCGCCGAGCGCGTGCGCAAGAATGGCGCGCCGACGCTGCGCTCGATCGGCGACGTCAGCCGCCGCGCGTCGATCCGCGACGATGATGCCGCGGGCGTGGGCGCCGAGGCGATGATCCGCGCGCTTGCAGGCGACAACAAAATCCTGCTCGCGCAATTGAAAGAGGTGAAGGCGGCCGCCGAAGCCGATGGCGATATCGCAACCAGCGGACTTGTCGACGGCTGGGCCGACGAGACGCAGCAGCGGATATGGTTTCTGGAGGCGACGCTGGGATATTGATCCCGGCCGTCACCTCTCTCGCTTGCGAGGGAGGGGGGGGCTTTGGGGTGGTGAGCGGTCATCCCGGCCCCCACTTCCGTCATCCCGGGCTTGACCCGGGATCCCGCTTTTACGCGCATCGACCGGCCTTCGAAATCAAGCGGGACCCCGGATCAAGTCCGGGGTGACGAAGTGTAATATCCTCCCTGTCGCGAAGCGATGGGGAGGTGGCAGCGCGCAGCGCTGACGGAGGGGCTTCTGGCGCACCGTCCCGGGCCCCTCCACCACCGCTTCGCGGCGGTCCCCCTCCCCACGGCTGCGCCGCAGGGAGGAGCTTAAGGTCAGCTTCCGGTCGATTTCCGCCGGTCGTTTCGGCCCGCGACTCCAAACAAAAAAGGGCGGCCCTAGAGCCGCCCTTTTCATTTGTCCGGTTGTCCGGCCGATCAGTCCTGATGCGGCTGGATGTTCACCGCCGCGAACTTGCCGCGGTCGTCGACTTCGATGTCGAACGCGACGCGGTCGCCTTCGTCGAGGCCCGCCATGCCGGCGCGCTGCACCGCGCTGATGTGGACGAAGGCGTCGGCCTGTCCGTCGTCGCGCGCGATAAAGCCGAAGCCCTTCGTCGTGTTGAAGAATTTGACGGTGCCCGAGGTGCGTTCACCGGTCAGCTGACGACGGCCGCGGGCGCCGCCGGGCGCACCGCCGGGGCCGCGATCGTCACGCTGGCGCGGAGCGAATTCCTCGATCGGCATCGGTTCGCCTTCGATCTTCAGATCGATGGCCGACACCTTGCCGTTGCGTTCGACGAGCGTGAAGCCCAGCGGCTGGCCCGAGGCGAGGCCCTGGAGACCTGCCTGTTCGACCGCGCTGATGTGCACGAACACGTCTTCGCCGCCGTCGTCGCGAGCAACGAAACCGAAGCCCTTCGCCGCGTTGAAGAATTTCACCGTGCCCTGGCCTTCGCCGACGACCTGCGCCGGCATGCCGCCGCCACGTCCGCCGCCGAAACCGCCGCCGCCGCCACGATCGCCGCCGCCAAAGCCGCCGCGGTCGCCACCGCCGAAGCCGCCGCCGCGATCACCGCCGCCAAAGCCGCCGCGGTCGCGATCGCCGAAACCGCCACGTCCGCCGCCGTAGCTGTCGCCGCCATAGGGTGCAGGTTCGAAGCTGTCGAAATTGCCAAAATCATCGCGCTTGCCGCGTCCACGCTGGCCGCGCCGATCCTTGTTGAAACTCATAGTCTATTAGTCGCTTTCGGTCGTCCACACCCCATTCAACCGGCTCATTGCGCCGGACGGGGACGCAGTTCACCACAGGCACGGACTCGCCCCATGCCACCAAGGGCGTAAGATATAGCCTAATAATCCACAGGCTGCGAACAGAAAATTTCACAAAGGTGATGCGGAATTTTGCACGGTTTGCCGCAGGCTGGAGGGGCCCCGGCACGGTCGCGAAAACCAGTCATTGAGCGGCAAGGCCGCTTGGCCTAAGGCGGGCTGCATGACAGTCTATTTCCACGAAGAAGATTTGCCCGAGGGCGCACTGGGTCCCGGTGCGGTCGCGATCGATACGGAGACCATGGGTCTGAACCCGCTGCGCGACCGTCTGTGCCTCGTCCAGATCAGCGACGGATCGGGCGACGAACATCTTGTCCGCTTCAAGCCCGGCAGCAGCTATGACGCGCCGGTGCTGAAGGCGATATTGACTGATCCCAACCGGTTGAAATTATTTCATTTTGCTCGCTTTGATATCGCGGCGATGCAACAGGCGCTCGGTGTCGTCACGGCGCCGGTCTATTGCACCAAGATCGCGTCGAAGCTGGTCCGCACCTACACCGACCGCCACGGGCTCAAGGAACTGGTCCGCGAACTTCTGGGGCAGGAAGTGTCGAAGCAGCAGCAGTCGAGCGACTGGGGCGCTGCCGAACTCAGCGACGCGCAGCGCGACTATGCCGCGAGCGACGTGCGCTTCCTGCACGCGATGAAGAATATCCTCGACGTGCGTCTGGCACGCGAGGGGCGCACCGAACTGGCGCAGTCCTGTTTCGACTTCCTGCCGACACGTGCCGCGCTCGACCTCGCGGGTTGGCCCGAAGTCGATATTTTTGCCCATACGTGAGAGTGATTCGCGAAGACCATGTCCGAACGCGCCGATCTTGACCGCACTATGCGCCGCATGTGGGCGGCGAGCGGGTCGAACCACGACCGCGTCGTGCGTATCCTGCGCTATGGATTGCCGCTCGTGATCGGTGTGGTCGCCGCGGTGCTCGTCTTCTCGCCCTTCACCCAGCGCACCGAGATCAGCTTCCTGCTAGCCAAGGACAAGGTCGATATGGCCAGCGAGCGAATGAAGGTGACGCGCGCCGAATATCGCGGCCAGGACGCAAAGGGGCAGCCCTTCGCCCTGCTTGCGGGAAGCGCGGTTCAGAAAAGTTCTGCCGAGCCGATCGTGCGCATGACCGATCTGTCTGGAGCGATCCGGCTCAACGACGGGCCGGCGACGATCGTCGCGAAAGAAAGCGCCTATAATATGGACACCGAAAAGGTCGCGGTGCCGGGGCTGGTGCAGGTGCGCAGCGCGAACGGATACCGGATCGATGCGAGCAATGTCGCGGTCGACCTAAAGACGCGCAGCCTTGTCGGGCAGGACGGTGTCAACGGCGCGTTGAACATCGGCCAGTTTTCCGCGAACCAACTGTCTGCCGACCTCGACCAGCGGGTCGTGCGCCTGCAGGGCAATGCGCGGCTCAGGATCAATCAGGGAGTGCTCAAATGAACCGGCTTTGGACGATGAAGAGCACGGCGCTTGCGGGCGCGGGCTTTGCGCTGACCAGCCTTGCGATCCTGTCGGCCGGCGGCGGCGATGCCGCGCAGGCGCAGGCGCTCGCCAATCACAATAGTAATGCGCCAGTCGATTTCGCGGCGGGCAGCATCGAGGTGCAGGATCGCGCCGACCGCGTCGTCCTTGCCGGTAATGTTCGCGTCACGCAGGCGGGGCTGACAGTCACCGCGCCGCGGATGACGGTCGCCTACACGCGCAGCGGGGGCACCGACGTCAACCGGCTCGACGCGACCGGCGGCGTGACGGTGGTCAAGGGCGACGAGACGGCGAAGGGCAATGTCGCGATCTATGATCTCGACCGGCGGCTGATCACGATGGTCGGCAATGTCGAACTGCGCCAGCGGGGCAATAATCTGCGCGGCGGACGGCTGGTCATCGACTTGAGCAGCGGCCGCGCGACGGTCGACGGGCGCGGTGCTGCGCGCGGCCCCGATGGCAATCCGGTGCAGGGCGGCACGGGCGGGCGCGTCACCGGCACCTTCACGGTACCGGAAAGAAAGCAGTAACCAACTGCTTTAACCCGGTTGCAACCACGCGCCTGCACCTAGGATTTGGGACCAGATCACCAGCGGAGCCGGGGGGCGACGCCGCATAGTCGAAAGCCGTCCCCATGCGCTTTTCCCCCATCGTCCCGCCCCGACGTCCGCTGTTCGGCCGCCGTCAGGAGCCCCCGGCCGCGATCGCGCCGACGCCGACATCCGAAGAACGCCGCCTGATCGACCGTATCATCCGTCACGCGGGGTATCGCGAGTCGCGGTAGTCGTCACCGAATTCACATCGCCGTGACGACGGATCAGTTGAAAAGCCCGTAAGCGCCAGGAGCCGCTTGGCGTTGCGGCGTCGCGCCCCTACATGGGGCGCGCATGCCGCCTGACACCTCCACTTCCGCCGAAGCCTCGCGCGAACCGCCCGTCCTTGCGACGCTGCGGCGTTTCTTCCCCTATTTGTGGCCGGCGGGGCAGGCAGAAGCGAAGGTTCGCATCGTCATCGCGGGGCTTGTCGTGCTCGCGTCAAAGGGCGTGCAGCTATCGATGGGCTTCCTCTATGGCGCCGCGATCGACCGGATGGCGCCGGGGATGGAAGAGGGCGTGGCGCTGGCGATCGGACTGGTGCTCGCCTATGCCGGTGCGCGCTTTGCAGGGGTGCTGTTCGACAACCTTCGCAATGTCGTGTTCGAACGCGTCGGGCAGGATGCGACGCGCGAGCTTGCGATCGCGACTTTCAGCCATCTTCACGCGCTGAGCCTGCGCTTCCACCTCGCGCGGCGGACGGGCGAGGTCACCAAGGTGATCGAAAGGGGCACGAAGAGCATCGACACGATGCTCTATTTCCTGTTGTTCAATATCGCGCCGACGATCGTCGAACTCGCCGCGGTGCTGATCATCTTCTGGACCAAGTTCAGCTTTGGCCTTGCGAGCGCGACCGCGCTGATGGTCGTCGTCTACATCATCTTCACGCGCAAGGTGACCGACTGGCGCAATGCGCTGCGTACGCGGATGAACGATCTCGACACGCTGACGATCGGGCGCAGCGTCGACAGCCTGCTCAATTACGAGACGGTCAAATATTTCGGCGCCGAGGAGCGCGAGGAAGCGCGCTATCGCGACGTCGCGGATCAATATGCGCGCGCCGCGGTGAAGAGCGAAAACAGCCTTGCCTGGCTGAATATCGGGCAGAGCCTGATTACCAATGCCGCGCTCGCGGGCGCGATGGCTTATACCGTGTGGGGCTGGTCGATCGGCGAATATAAGGTCGGCGACGTCGTGCTGGTGAACACCTTGCTTGCCCAGCTCTTCCGCCCGCTCGACATGCTCGGCATGGTCTATCGCGTGATCCGTCAGGGGCTGATCGACATGGAGGCGATGTTCCGCCTGATCGATACGCCGCCCGAGATCGCCGACGCGCCCGATGCGTGGCCGCTCGTCGTGAACGGCGGAGCGGTGGCGTTCGAGAATGTCGTCTTTGGTTACGAGCCCGACCGGACGATCCTGAACGGCGTCAGCTTTGCCGTCGGCGCCGGCGAGACGCTGGCGATCGTCGGCCCCTCCGGCGCGGGCAAGTCCACGATCGCGCGGCTGCTCTTCCGCTTCTATGATCCGCAGGGCGGACGCGTGCTGATCGACGGGCAGGATATCGCCAAGGTCACACAGAAAAGCTTGCGCGCGGAGATTGGCATCGTCCCGCAGGACACGGTGCTGTTCAACGACAGCATCGGCTATAATATCGCCTATGGCCGGGAGGGCGCGAGCGCCGACGCCATCGCGGCGGCGGCGGAGGGAGCGGCGATCGACGGCTTTATCGCGCTGCTGCCACAGGGTTATGATACCGAGGTGGGCGAACGCGGCCTCAAGCTGTCGGGCGGAGAGAAGCAGCGGGTGGCGATTGCGCGTACTTTGCTCAAGAACCCGCCGGTGCTGATCCTCGACGAAGCAACCAGCGCGCTCGACAGCCGGACCGAGGCGGCGATCCAGGATACGCTCGAACGCATCGCGGCGCGGCGCACGACGCTGGTGATCGCGCATCGCCTGTCGACCGTGGTCAACGCCGACCGGATCATCGTGCTGGAGCGCGGGCGCGTCGCCGAGACGGGGACGCACGACCAGTTGCTCGCGATGCACGGGCTTTATGCCGACATGTGGGCGCGGCAGCAGGCCGAGCGCGACGAGGGCACTGTCGACGCCTGAGTTTGCCGGTTACCGTCTTTACAATTTTGTAAGTGATTCCCGCCAATTGGCGCTTTTGGGGACCAGTCCGTCCCATGGGCGGACGTCAAGGCGAAAGGTGGGATTTTGATCAGGCTGGCGATGTGTATCGCGATCGACCACGATCCGTGGCTCGTTGCGCTGGCGGTCGCGATCTGCTGCGTCGGCGCCTTTGCGATCGTCCAGATGTTCGAACGCGCGCGCGACGCCGAGCGAAAGCAGGGGATCGCCTGGGCTTTCCTGGTCGCGGTCGCCGCCAGCGCGACGATCTGGTGCACCCATTTCGTCGCCATGCTGGCGTTTGAAGCGAAGGCGCCGGTGACGCTCGATCCCGTCTTGACCATCACCTCGCTGATGGTCGCGATGGTCGGCTCCTTCGTCGGGTTCGCGGTCGCGGCGTGGGGCAAGGACGAGGTTTATGGCACCATCGGCGGGGCGCTGTTCGGCGGGGCCATCGCGGCGATGCATTTTACCGGCATGACCGCCTATCGCGTCGATGGCATCGTCGCTTGGGACGATGCCTATGTCGCCGCGGCGGTGATTTGCGGCATGATCTTTGCTGCGGCCGCGCTGACGGTGCTCCGTACCAGCCGCGAGGTGCGATATCGTGTGCCGCTGGCCACGTTGCTGATCGTGCTCGCGATTGCCTCGCTTCATTTTCTGGCGATGACAGCGATGCGGATTACGCCAATGGCGCTCGATGAAACGCCCTTGCGTCCGGCGGAGTTCAGCGCGCTGGCGCTCGCGACGGTACTCGTCGGCGGGATTGTGATCTCGGCAGGCGTCTTCGCCGCGATGCTCGATCGCCAGACGCGCTCCGACGCGATGCGCGAGCTGACCCATATGGCGATGACCGACGCGTTGACCGGGCTTCCCAACCGTGTCGCTTTTCGCGCCGAACTGACGCGGCAGATCGGCGGGGCGATCGTGAAGGGAGAGCGCGTCGGATTATGCGCGATCGACCTCGACCGCTTCAAGGAAATCAATGACGTTCACGGCCACAAGGCGGGGGACGAGGTACTCGCGCGGATTGCGCAGCGGATGCGCGATACGCTGGGCCATAATGAATTTTTCGCGCGGCTCGGCGGCGACGAGTTCGTCGCGCTGACGCGCTTTACCGATCGCGCGCAGTTGGGGGCGTTCGCGGCCCGGCTCGACGCCGAGCTGAAGACGCCGATGATCTTTCCCGAATTCGAGGCGCGGCTGGGCGCAAGCATCGGCGTGGCAGTCTTTCCCGACGATGCGGCGACGGCCGAAATGCTCGCGAACAACGCCGACCTTGCGATGTATCGCGCCAAGGCCGACGCCGCGACCGCGCCGTGCCATTATGATTGGCAGCTCGACGAGGCGATCCGCGACCAGCGCGAGCTTGCCACCGATCTGCGCGGCGCGATCGATCGCAATCAGCTCGACGTCCATTATCAGGTCCAGACATCGGTCACGACGGGCGAGGTCACGGGTTACGAGGCGCTGCTGCGCTGGACGCACCCCGTGCGCGGGCCGATCCCGCCGACGGTGTTCATCCCGCTCGCCGAAGCGAACGGCTTTATCCTGACCCTCGGCGAATGGGTGATGCGGCGCGCCTGCGCCGATGCGGCGGCGTGGCCGCACGCCTCGAAGGTCGCGGTCAATGTGTCGCCGCTGCAGCTTGCGCATGTCGACCTGCCGCGGCTGTTCCACCAGATATTGCTCGACACCGGGCTTCCGCCGCGGCGGCTGGAGATCGAGTTGACCGAGACCGCGATCATCGCCGATCGCGAGCGTGCGCTGCACGTTTTGCGTCAGATCAAGGCGCTGGGCGTCGGAGTGGCGCTCGACGATTTCGGCACCGGCTATTCGTCGCTGGAGACGCTGCGCGCCTTTCCGTTCGACAAGATCAAGCTCGACCGCTTCTTTGCCGCCGAGCTGGAGGGCAATATCCAGTCGACAGCGATTCTGCGTGCGGTGCTTGCGCTCGGCAAAAGCCTGTCGATCCCGATCCTGGCCGAGGGGATCGAGACGGCAGAACAGCTCGAAGCACTTCGCCGCGAAGGCTGCGACGAGGCGCAGGGCTTTCTGATCGGCCGTCCGGGGCGCTCGGTTCCGGCTGGCGCCGAACAGAGTGACGCGCCCGGCCGGGAGTGCGCAGCCTGATTCGGACCACAAATCGTAACTAAATTACTTGCCTTGGGTTGACCCCTTGCGCCCGCGCCCTTTACGCAAGGGGCTATGCCGCATGACACCAGCCTGATCGGAACCATCGTCGCCGGTCTGGGCGTGGCGTTCCTGATGGGGGCGTTGGCGCACCGGCTGAAAATTTCGCCGATCGCGGGCTATTTGCTCGCGGGGGTGATGGTCGGGCCGTTCACCCCGGGGTTCGTCGCCGACACTGGGCTCGCGCTGCAGCTCGCCGAGATCGGCGTGATCCTGCTGATGTTCGGGGTCGGCCTCCATTTTTCGCTGAAAGACCTGCTATCGGTACGCAGGATCGCGGTGCCGGGGGCGATCGCGCAGATTGCGGTCGCGACCGCGCTTGGCATGATGCTCGGACTGTGGCTCGGCTGGTCGGTCGAGGGCAGCGTGGTGTTCGGGCTGGCACTGTCGGTGGCATCGACCGTCGTGCTGCTGCGCGCGCTGCAGGCGCGCGATATGGTCGAGACCGAAAAGGGGCGGATCGCGGTCGGCTGGCTGATCGTCGAGGATCTGGTGATGGTGCTCGCGCTCGTGCTGTTGCCCGCGATGTTCGGCGATCGCGGCGATGAGGGGGGCTCAGCTGGGCTGCTCCAGTCGGCGGGCATCGTGCTCGTCAAGGTCGTCGGCTTCGGCGCCTTCATGTTCGTGATCGCGCGGCGCGTGCTGCCGTGGGTGCTCCACTGGGTCGCGCATTCGGGGTCGCGCGAGCTGTTCCGGCTTGCGGTGCTGGCGATCGCGCTGGGAGTCGCATTTGGGGCGGCGGTGATCTTCGACGTGAGCTTCGCGCTCGGCGCCTTCTTTGCGGGCATGATCCTTGGCGAGACGCAATTGTCGCGACGCGCGGCCGAAGAAACGCTGCCGCTGCGCGATGCCTTCGCGGTGCTCTTCTTCGTTTCGGTCGGCATGTTGTTCGATCCCAAGGTGCTGATCGAGCAACCGGGACCGGTGCTCGCGACGGTCGCGATCATTGTCGTCGGCAAATCGGTCGCCGCTTTCGCGCTCGTCCGTGCCTTCGGTCACAATTCGGGGACCGCGCTGACGGTGTCGGTCAGCCTCGCGCAGATCGGCGAATTTTCGTTCATCCTCGCGGGGCTCGGCGTCGGACTGAAAGTGCTGCCCGAGACGGGGCGCGACCTGATCCTTGCGGGGTCGCTCTTGTCGATCCTGTTCAACCCGATCCTCTTTTCGCTCGCGGTAAAGCGCATGCGCTCCGAAGAGCCGGAGGAAGTCGAGGCAGAGGGCGAGGATGCGCCCGCGCCGTGCAACGCCGGGGTCGTGCTGATCGGCTATGGCCGCGTCGGCAGCCATATCGGCAGCCTGATCTGCGGGCGCGGTGAGGGGCTGACGGTGATCGAGGACCAGAAGGACATGGCGGCTTCGGCGCGCGAGGCTGGGGCGACGGTGATCGTTGGCGATGCGACGAAGGAAAGCATATTGCGACAGGCGGGGCTCGACACCGCGGCGACGCTGTTGATCGCGATTCCCGAAGGGGTCGAGGCGGGCGCAATCGTACGGCGCGCGCGGGCGATCAATCCGAAGCTGGTGATCGTTGCGCGCGCGCATTCGGACGAGGAAGTCGAGGATCTGGTGCGCCGCGGCGCCGACCATGTCGTGATGGCCGAGCGCGAGACCGCATCGCGAATGGCCGAGCGGGCGATGCTGACTTTGGCTTGATGCCTATTTTCGTCATTCCCGCTTTCGCGGGGATCGCGAGCAGGGCGTTTGCCGCCACAATAGATGAGTCCGGGGCTTCCCCCGATCGTCCAAACTTCCTATCGCCAACTTAATGTCCGCCGGCGCTCTCCTCCCGCTTCTCAAATCCACATTCGGTTTCGATGCCTTTCGCGGGCGTCAGGGCGAGGTTGTCGATCGCGTGATGGCGGGCGCGCGCACGCTCGCGGTGATGCCGACCGGGGCGGGAAAGTCGTTGACCTATCAGCTTCCCGCAGTCGCGCTGAATGGTTGCGTCGTTGTCGTGTCGCCGCTGATCGCGCTGATGCATGATCAATTGCGCGGCGCGCGTGCGGCGGGGATCCGCGCGGCGAGCCTTACCAGCGTCGATGCCGACTGGGCCGATACGCGGCAGGCATATCGCGACGGACAGCTCGACCTCTTGTACGTCGCGCCAGAGCGCGCGACGGGCGAAGGGTTTCGCACCCTTCTCGAAGCGCAGACGCCGGCGCTGTTCGCGATCGACGAGGCGCATTGCGTTTCCGAATGGGGGCATGATTTCCGCCCCGATTACCGCTTGCTGCGCCCGCTGCTCGATGCCTTTCCCGCGGTGCCGCGGCTTGCGCTCACCGCGACGGCAGACAAGCACACGCGCGAGGATATTCTCGTCCAGCTCGGGATTCCGGCCGACGGGCTGATCCTCGCGGGCTTCGATCGGCCGAATATCCGTTATGCGGTTCGCCCGCGGATCAGCCCGGCGAAACAGCTCGTCGATTTCATCGCTGCCAATCCGGGGCCGGGGATCGTTTACGCCCCGACGCGCAATGGTACCGAGCGGCTTGCCGAACAGATCGCGGCGGCGACGGGCCGCAGTGTCGCCGCTTATCACGCGGGGCTCGACCCCGAACGGCGCGCGCAGGTGCAGCATGATTTCGTCGCGTCGGAGGATGGTATCGTCACCGCGACGGTCGCCTTTGGCATGGGGATCGACAAGCCTGACGTCCGCTTCGTCGCGCACGCCGGCCTGCCGAAATCGATCGAAAGCTATTATCAGGAAACCGGCCGCGCGGGGCGCGACGGCGACCCTGCCGAGGCGATGATGCTATGGGGCGCCGACGATTTCGCGCGCGCGCGCATGCGGCTTTCTGAGTTGCCTGAGGTACGCGTTGCGGGCGAGCGAGTGCGATTGAATGCGCTCGCGGCGCTGGTCGAGACGGTCGAATGCCGCCGCGCGCTGCTGCTGCGGCATTTCGGCGAGAACCCGCCCGAACGCTGCGGCAATTGCGACAATTGCATCGAGCCCGGGCGCCAGGTCGATGCGACGGTGCTCGCGCAGAAATTGTTGAGCGCCGTCTATCGTACCGGGCAAAGCTTTGGCGCGGGGCATATCGAGGCGGTGCTGACCGGACGCAGCGACGAGCGGATCGCGAGCCGGGGACACGACAAATTATCGGTGTTCGGGATCGTCGCGGGCGAGGAGGCGCGGCTGATCAAGCCACTGGTGCGCAGCCTGATGGCGCGCGAGGCGCTCGATACGACCGAGCATGGCGGGCTGATGCTTGGCCCCGCGGCGCGCGCGATGATGAAGGGCGAGACCGCGGTGCTGATGGCCGAACCGCCGGTAAAGCGGACGCAGCGGGCGTCGCGCGGCGGTGCAAGCGCGACGCCTAATCCTGTCGGGGATCCCCTGTTCGACGCGCTTCGAGCCACGCGGCGCGAGCTCGCCGCCGAGGCGGGCGTCCCGCCCTATGTCATCTTCCACGACGCTGTGCTGCGCGCGATGGCGAGCGAACGTCCTGCGACGCGGAGCGCGCTCGCCGACATCCCGGGCGTGGGCGGCAAGAAGCTCGAGGCGTGGGGCGACGCGTTTCTGAACGTGATCCGGCAATATTGATGCCGGACCGGACCGGCGAGCATCGGTCAGGCGGGCGGCGAAATCACTGAAACGATGTCGCTGCGTAGCGTCCAGCCGAGCCGCTCGTAAAGCGCCTTGCCGTCTGCGGTGGCGACCAGCAGGCTTTCGGCGATGCCCCGGCGCGCGGCAAGGCGGCCTAGTTCCGCCATGATTGCCGAGCCGAGCCCGCGGCGGGCGAACTGCGGCTCGGTGACGATCTGGTCATAGACGGCGGTGGCGCCGTGGATGCCGAGGACGCCGCGCGCGGCGAGCGAGCCGTCGGTGTGCCGCGCCACCGCCTCGAGACGGTGAGCGCCTTCATCGACCTCAATCATGAAATCAGGCGTGGGCCGCTCTGCGGGTATTTCGGTTCCGGCCGCCATCAGCCACATCGGATCGCGCGGCTGCCAGTGCGGCGGAACGTGCGGCAGGATCGCGTCACGCGGGGCCGCGATGTCGACATAGATGTGCGGCGCGTCCACCGCGGCGAAGGCTGCGGCTGCGGCTTTGCCCGACGCATTCCCGAGGATGAAGCGGCCGGTCTGGTCGGGCTTGCCGGCATCGAACCACAGCGCCGAGGGAAGAGTGGCGGCAACCGGCTCTACGTATCCACGAGCCGCGCAATAGCCGAAGGCCCATTCGAAATGTTTGTTCATGGTCGTGACCATAGGCAATGCGCGAGGCAAGGAAAGCGACAACGCAACTTCATGCTCCACCTTCATGCTTGTCAGCAAGCGGGCGGCGGGAGTAGATCGCTGGCATGAGCGATTTTCGAACCCTGTCCGCCGACTTCAGCGTCGCCCCCCAAATCAGCATCGAGGATGTGGCCGAGGCCAAGGCCGCAGGCTTCGCAATGCTGATCAACAACCGCCCCGACGGCGAGGAGCCGTCGGCGCCGCAGGGTGACGAGATTGCGCACGCCGCCGCAGCCGAGGGGCTCGCCTATGCGGCGATCCCGATTGGCCATGCGGGCTTCAGCCATGCGCAGATCGACGTGCTCGACAAATTGCTGACCGATGCGACGGGGCCGATCCTCGCCTATTGCCGGTCGGGCACGCGTTCGACGCATTTGTGGGCGCTGACGCGCGCGCGCGCCGGCGACGATGTCGACGGCATCGTCGAGACCGCGGCGAAGGCGGGTTATGACCTGACGGCGTTGCGGCCGATGCTCGACGCACTTGCAGGCGAAAAATGAATCAGGCTGAGTTGATCCAGCTTGGCGCATCGCTCGCCGCCGTGCTTTTCGTTGCCTGGCTGGTCAGGAAAATAGGGCTCGGCGCCGATCCGCGGATCGAAGATGCCGACCATGCGATCCGCCTTGCCGAAGAGGCCGAAGCGGGGTTTCGCGGAACAGAAGTTGCGCGCGATCGCGCGGGCTTTGCCGCGATCGTGCGCAATGCCGAGGGGCGGATGATGCTGGTGCGCGCGCACGGCAATTTTTTCGCCGCGCGGCCGGTCGATGCCAGCGTGATCGGGCGGCTGGACAAGGATTTCCTGACACTGACGACGCCGGAGAAGACATTCGGCGCGGTGACGCTGCAATTGGGGAAGGAAGCGGGGATGTGGGCCAGCCGGATGCGCGAGTTCAGCCGTGGATAAATTGCCGGATCCCGTCGTCTATGCGGTGCCCGCCTTCATCCTGCTGCTGATCGCCGAGATGCTGATCTCGCTGCGTGCCGACAAGAGCAGGTATGAGGCGCGCGATACGCTGACCTCGCTGATGCTGGGGACCGTCAGCCAGGTTGCGGGTGCCCTCGTCGGCGCTGCGGTGATCGGCATGTCGGTGTGGGTCTATCAGTTTCGCCTGTTCGATATCGGTATCGAGTTCAAAAGCTGGTGGTGGGCGTGGATCCTCTGCTTCTTTCTCGACGACCTCGCTTATTACGCCTTTCACAGGAGCGCGCATCGCGTGCGCTGGTTCTGGGCGAGCCACGTCATTCACCATAGCTCGCAGCACTATAACCTCTCGACCGCGCTGCGGCAGACATGGACGGGCTTTTTCAGCCTGACCTTCCTGTTCCGCCTGCCGTTGTTCCTGATCGGCTTTCCGCCCGCGATGGTCTTTTTCTGCGCAGGGCTGAACCTGATCTACCAGTTCTGGATTCATACCGAGGCGATCAAGCGGCTGCCCAAATGGTTCGAGGCGGTGATGAACACCCCGTCGCATCACCGTGTCCATCATGGCGTGAACCCCCGCTATCTCGATGCGAACTATGCGGGTGTCTTCATCATCTGGGACAAGATGTTCGGCAGCTTCGTCGCCGAACGCGACGACGAGCCGGTCCGTTACGGCATCGTCAAGCAGCTCGGCAGCTTCAACATCCTCTGGGCCGCCGTGCATGAATGGGTGGGGATTGCGAAGGACGTGTGGCACGCGCCGTGGCAACACAAGCTTGATTATATGTGGCGCGAGCCCGGCTGGAGCCACGACGGCAGCCGGCAGACGAGCGCGATGATCAAGGAGCGCTGGGCCGCGGGCCGGCCGGTGGAAGAGCCGGCGGAGTAGAACTGGCCCATCTGGTAGCTTGCTTCGCCCTTTAATGACATTCATGTAAGCACTCGAGGTGACCGCCAGCGGGCGGCGCGAGGGAGAGTCGCAAGCATGGATCAGTTCGACATTATCGTTATCGGCGGCGGAAGCGCGGGGAGTGCGGCGGCGGGGCGGCTTGCAGAGGATGGCTTACGCACTGTCTGTCTGGTCGAGGCGGGCGGTCGCAATGATAATGTGCGGGTCAAGACACCGGGATTCATGCCCTTCATCCCGAAATCGTCGAACTATCGATACGACACGGTGCCGCAGCCGGGCCTGGGTGGCCGCATCGGCTATCAGCCGCGCGGGCGCGGGCTCGGCGGATCGAGCGCGATCAACGCGATGGTTTATATCCGCGGCCATGCTTTCGACTATGACCAGTGGGCCGCGCTGGGCGCGACCGGATGGAGCTATGCCGACGTGCTGCCCTTCTTCAAGCGCAGCGAGGGCAATGAGCGTGGCGACGACGAGTTTCACGGCGCGGGCGGCCCGCTGAACGTCATGGACCAGCGCTGGCCCAATGTGACAAGCAAGCGCTTCATAGAGAGCGCGGCGGCGCTGCAGCTGCCGCGCACCGCCGATTTCAACGGCGCGCAACAAGAGGGCTTCGGTCTCTATCAAGTAACGCAGAAGGGCGGCGAACGATGGTCGGCCGCGCGCGCTTATGTCGAGCCGCTGCGCGAACATGGGAATTTTGCGGTGCGGACCGGCGCGCTGGTCGAAAAGATTATCGTCGAAAACGGCCGCGCGACAGGGGTCGTGATCCGTCGCGGTTCGAAACGCGAAACGCTGCGCGCGCGCGGCGGGGTGATTCTGTCGGCAGGCGCCTTCAACAGCCCGCAGATATTGATGCTGTCGGGGATCGGGCCCGGCGCACACCTGAAGGACAAGGGGATCGACGTCACCCTCGATCGCGCCGGCGTCGGCGAAAACCTGCAGGACCATATCGATTATGTGTCGAGCTGGGAGACGCGCTCGACCGAGCCGTTCGGCGACAGCCTTGGCGGCACCTGGCGAATGGTGAAGGCAATCTTTGAGCATCGGACAAAGCGCAGCGGGATCATGACGACCTGTTTCGCCGAGGCAGGCGGTTTCTGGAAATCGCGCCCCGACCTGCCCGCGCCCGACATCCAATATCATTTCGTCCCCGCGATGCTTGAGGATCACGGGCGGACGAAGGTGAAGGGGCACGGTTTTTCGTGCCATGCCTGCGTGCTCCGGCCCGAGAGTCGCGGGTCGGTTCGGCTCGCATCGGGCGATGCCGCGGCTGCGCCCGCAATCGACCCGGGTTTCCTGACTGACGAGCGCGACATGGCGACCCTGCGTGCGGGCGTTCGGATGATGCACCGCATCGCGGCGGCGCCGCCGCTGGCGGACTATGCCGGGATCGACCGGCATCCCGTGAATCTGGAGGATGATGCCGCGCTCGACGCGCTGATCCGCGCTCGCGCCGATACCGTCTATCACCCCGTCGGTACGTGCCGGATGGGGAATGACGCGGCTGCGGTGGTCGATCCGACGTTGAAGTTCAACGGCGTCGACGGGCTGTGGGTCGCCGATGCGAGCATCATGCCGCGGCTCGTTTCGGGGAACACCAATGCGCCGAGCATCATGATCGGCGAACGCGCAGCCGATTTCGTGAAGGCGGCGCTGAACTAAGAACTCGTCATTGCGAGCGAAGCGAAGCAATCCAGGGTCGCGCAAACCGCTCTGGATTGCTTCGCTGCGCTCGCAATGACGAGGGTTAGAGGCATGCTTCGGCCAGCAACCGCCCGCTCCCCGTCAAATCATAGCGGCTTGCCGGCGGGCGCATGTCGACGATTTCGCGCGTCACCAGCCCGTGTTTGCCGAGCGCGGTCAGTCCCTGCGACAACGCACGCGGCGTCGCGGGGACCAGCAGGCGCGCGAGCGCGTTGAAGCGGTCGTGGCCCGCGCCGATCCCGGCGACGAGCGGCAGGCCCCAGCGCGTCGCGGCGCCGGGGGGCAGGCCGATTGCCTGCTGTGCGTCGGCGATCGTTGCAGCGCGCGTGGCGGCGGCAGCGCCCGCTTCGGTCAGGATATATTCGGGCCGCAGCGGGTGGCCGTGGCCGGGGTTGCGCTGGACCCATCCGGTCGCCTGTGCGGCCTCCAGCGTGCGCGTGAGACTGTCGCGCGACAGCCCCAGACGATGGATCAGCTCAACGAACCGCGCCCCTTTATGCGCCGCAAGATCGGCGAGCAACGGCACGAGCCAGCGATGGCTGCCGAGTTGCGCAAGCAGTGGGTCGGGTGTGGTTGACCGCATTTGCAACTAACTATACAAACCGGACTATAGGTGCAAGCGATATGGGCCGGGCGATTCTCGCTCGCGCTGGTCGTCTTGCGAAAAGGGAGACACGGCATGGCGCTTCAGATCGGATCCGAACTCACCTGTTCGATGGGTGTCAGGGATATGACCGCGGCGATCGCCTGGTACGAACGGGTGATGCAGTGCGAACTGCTCTATCGTGCGGACGAGATCGGCTGGTGCGAAATGAAGACACCGATGGCGGGGGTGAATATCGGGCTCAGCCAAGTGGAGAGCGTCGTTCAGGGTGGCGGCGCAACCAATGTGTTCGAAGTTGCCGACATCGACGAGGCGAAGGCCCATCTCGATGCAGAGGGTGTACGGCAGGACGGTGATATCCAGCATATCCCGGGGCTGGTGAAGCTCATCACCTTCTACGATCCCGACGGCAACGCCTTTATGTTCTCGCAGTCCGAGAGCGCGGCGTGACAGGCTTTTGGTGGGCGGTCGCGGCGCTGGTTGCGCCGGCCCCGCCCGCCACCCAGGCTCCGTCGCTTGCCGGCTGGCACGGGCGCTGGTCCGGCGAGGGCGAGGCTTTCGGCAAGCCCGCGACCGCGACGCTCGATATTACGGCGGGCGAAGGTGGGATGACGACGCTCGCCTATCGCCTCATTATCGGGGGAGCGCCGCCGGTCGCCTATTCGGCTGAGGCGGGTTACGCCCTCGACGCGAAGGGGCGCGTGCGCGGAAAATGGACCGATAGCTATGGCCGCACGCGCGCCCTTGTCGGCGGAGTGAATGCGACGAAATGGTGGACGCATTGGGGCAGCGCCGACGTCGAGATCGGCCGGTCGACCTATGTCCTTGAAGAGGGCGGCAGACTCGTCGTCAGCGATTCGATTTTGCAGGATGACGGAAGCTGGCGCGTCTTTGCCATGCTGCGCTACACGCGCACAAGCCGCTGAAAACTGCCGATTTTACGTTGGACTCGTGCTGCGCACAAAAAAAGAGGGCCGGGACTTTCGTCCCGGCCCAGCCTTTCAGGCTCTCCCCTCCTGAAACTGTTGACGCAATGAATGCCATATTAATGTCATGTTGGAAAGACTAAAATTGCGGCAATGCTGCGCAAATTTTGTGCAACATTTCAGCGCCTAAAAATGGGCCGGGCCGCGTTTGCGCCCGGCCCATTTCTCCCCCTCAGAAGCCCTTGCGAACCGTGACGCCGAATGTGCGTGGCTGGTTCGTCGCAAAGCCAAGGCGCGCGCGCCCGCCGCGCTCGCGATCGAAGGCGAGCAGCGCATTTTCGTCGAGCAGATTGTTCACATAGACCGAGATTTCGAGCTCATTGGGAAACTCGATTCCGGCGCCGATATTGACGAGCTGATAGTCGGGAAGCTTGAGGTCGAGTGTCGTGGTCGAGCCGATCGGCGCGCCGCCGAAAGTGAAGCCATGTTCGAACGTCCGCGGATTATTTTCCTGGTCGCCGGGCTGCGTGAATCGGCTGCCGACATGTTGGAAGGATGCGGTGACGAAGGCATTGGTGTCCGACGATGCGTCGAGCGGGAAGCTGTAGGTCGCGTTCGCCGCCATCTGGAACTTCGGTACCGATGGCAGGCGGTTACCGTTGCGGATTCCCTCGATCACCGTCCCGTTCGGGCGGGTGAGCGTCGAATCGAACTCGGCCTCGACATAACTGCCCGACAATCCCAGATCGAGCCCGGCGACGGGGCTGGCGGTGAGTTCGAATTCAAGCCCCATCGTGTGCGCGTCGGCGTTGAACACGATGCGCGACGAGCAACTGCCGGCGTCGGCGGTGACCTGCAGATTGTTGATCTTGGTGTAAAATCCCGCCGCGTTGAAGGTGATGCCACCGAACTGTGCCTTCACCCCACCCTCATAATTCCACAGCGTCTCGTCGTCGTAGCGCGGCCGCCCGCCGAAGGTTTCGGCATCGGGTCCCCCGGCATTGCCGCCGTCGCATAGCGGCAGGTTGAGCGGATCGTTGACCCCGCCGAGGCGGAAGCCCTTCGACGCCTGCGCGTTGAGCGTAATGCCGTCGGCGACGTCGTAACTCAGCAGCAGGCGCGGCGAGAAGCCGCTTGACGAAGTCTTGTCGCGCGCATTGTCGCCATTGGGGAAAAGTCCGCCCGACACGAACCGCCGACTTTCGTCGAAGGCATAATAGCGTCCACCGACAGTTGCGGTTAGCCGATCGGTGAAGTCGTAGCTGACTTCGCCGAAGATCGCGATCTGCGACAGGTCATAGGGAATGTCTGCGTTATATGGAGAATCGGGACCGAAACCGTTGGCGATATCGGCGGCGGTGAGTGGTACGCCTCCGGGCCCGCAATCATCAGGGTCGGCGTTACAGGCATTGATGAAAAACTGGTTGGTGAAGGCGTCGTAACCTGGCGTCGGCAAGCGCTGGGTATAGTCGCGTTTGACGTTGGCATAATAGCCGCCGATCAACCATTGGAACGGACCGGTGCCGGTCGAATTCAAGCGTATCTCTTGCGTGAACTGCTTGACCCCCGTCGTGTCGACAAGGTTCGACGGCAACAGGATGCCGGCGTCGGGAAAGCCGAGGTCGGACGATACGCTGCCGGTCAGCGCGCTCGCATCGCGGCTGACGAGGATGTCGCGGTCGGTGTAGGTCGTGACGGAGGTGACGCCGACGACGTCGCCCGCGAAGTTCATCGTCAGGTCGGCAAGCTTGACTTCGTCCTTGAAAGCTTCGTCGAGCAGCAGATATTGCTCGCGTTCCTTGAAGGCGACCTGCGGCCGCGTCGTCGTGAATTGATTGGCGTAGAGGTTGTAGACTTCCTGACGGTTGAAGCCGTCGGTCGTGACCTTCTGATAGAGGAAGCGCGGCGTAATCGAGAAATTCTCGGTGGGTTCGAGCCGGATTGCGATGCGTCCGCCATAGCGTTCGCCGCTGTTGACGTCCTCGCTGACGCCGCCGCCTTCGCGCAGCGCGTTGATGAATCCACCGTAGCGTGTGTAGTAACCGACCGCACGAACCGCGACGTTTTCGCTTATCGGCAGGTTGATCGCGCCCTTGAGGTGACCGCCGAAATCATCGCCGTCGACGAGGTTCACATTGCCTTCGACCTTGCCCTCGACGCGGTCTGTATTCGGCTGGTTGGTGATGTAGCGGAGCGTCCCGCCGACCGACCCCGAACCGAACAGCGTGCCCTGCGGCCCGCGCAGCGTCTCGACACGATTGAGGTCGAACAGGTCGAGATCGGGGGTGAAGAGCGACAGCGAGACGACCGATTCGTCGAGATAGACGCCGACCTGTTCCTTCACGCCCGGTTGGTCGCGCGCGATCTGGCCGGCCGACACGCCGCGCACGGATACCTGGCTCTGGCCCGGCCCGAGATTCTGGACGGTCAGGCCGGCGACGTTGCGCGACAGATCCTCGACCGTGCTCGCATTCGCGCGCTCGATCGCCCGCTCGGTTTGCGCGTTGATCGAAAAGGGAACGTCCTGAAGGCTCGCGTCGCGCTTTGTCGCGGTGACGATAATCTCGTTGCCGTCGTAGCTGTCTTTGGGCGCGTCCTGCGCCGCGGCGGGGGCCGTTGTCGCAAGTGCAAGCAACGAAAGGCCCGCCAGCATCTGTGAACGTGCAAGCATCCTTATTCTCCTCCTGAAAGCCAGCTCTTTGACTGGTCCGGCAGAGGAGTGCGCGGGCGGCGCCAAGGTTGCATGAAACGGGCGGGCCGGAAAAATCGTCGCGCGCTGTTGCATCCAGGCCACAGTAGAAATGGGCCTCAAGCAAGCCCCGGGCCCGTGGCCTTCGGCCACAATTGCAAAAAAGGCCGGGGACAAGCCCCGGCCAGTGGTTCGCAGGAGGAACCTCAGTAGGATCCCGTCGCCGCCGTTTGAAAGGAGAGAGAGCGAACGGCGACGGGTATCCTGTCTCTTGGATCAATAGTTGTAGGCGCGCTCCCCATGTTCGCCGAGATCGAGGCCTTCACGTTCGACCTCTTCCGAGACCCGGAGGCCGGTGAGGAGCTTTGCGACATAGATGGCGATCACGGTGCCGATGCTGGCCCAGACAATCGTTGCGGCGACCGCAGAGATCTGTGTCACGAGCTGCGGCCCGATCGCGAAATCGTCGCCGCCAGGGCCGCCGAGGCTGGGAGCATAGACGATGCCGGTGCCAATCGCGCCGACAATGCCACCGATGCCGTGGATGCCGAAGGCGTCGAGCGAGTCGTCGTAGCCGAGCTTGGGCTTGAGCACCGTCACCGCATAGAAGCAGATCAGCGAGGCGACCGCACCAAGGACGATGGCGCCGAAGGGCCCCGAATTGCCCGCGGCGGGGGTCACTGCGACGAGGCCGGCGATAATGCCCGAGCAGAAGCCCAGTGCCGAAGGTTTGTGGCCCGCAAGCTTTTCGGCGAGCATCCAGAACAGGGCGGCCGATGCGGTGGCAACGAAGGTGTTGATCATCGCAAGCGCGGCCGAACCATTGGCTTCGAGCGCCGAGCCGGCGTTGAAGCCGAACCAGCCCACCCAGAGCATGCCAGTGCCGACCATCGTGAGGGTCAGCGAGTGCGGCGCCATGATTTCCTTCTGATAGCCGATGCGCTTGCCGAGGATCAGCGCGGCGACGAGCGCCGAGACGCCCGCATTGATGTGCACCACGGTGCCGCCGGCGAAGTCAAGCGCGCCCATTTCGAAGAAGAGGCCGCCAGCCGCCCAAACCATGTGCGCGATCGGGAAATAGACGATCGTCAGCCAGATTGCGCCGAACACCATCACCGCGGCGAACTTCATGCGCTCGACCACCGACCCCAGAACCAGCGCGAGGGTGATCGCGGCAAAGGTCATCTGGAAGCTGATGAAGACATATTCGGGCAGCTTGAAGCCGTCGCTGAATGTGTCGGCGAGGCTGTCGGGCGTCACGCCGACGAGGAAGAATTTGCCCCAGGCGATGAAGGCATTGCCTTCTGGTCCGAAGGCGAGGCCGTAGCCGTAGATGACCCAGATGATCATCGCGAGGCAGGCGGCGGCGCCGATCTGCGTCATCGTCGACAGCATGTTCTTGGTACGCGTGAGACCCCCGTAGAAGAGCGCGAGGCCCGGCAGGATCATCAGCAGCACGAGGACGGTTGAGGTCATCATCCAGGCGGTATCGCCCTTATCGACTACCGGCTCGGGTGCCGCCGCGGCGGCTTCCTGCGCCCAGGCGGGCAGCGCGGCGAAAAGCGAGAGGCCGACGGCCCCGGCGCTCGCCGCAAATTTATTTGCGAACGTCATAGTTTCCCCCTTCGTCATTACAGTGCCGCCTCGCCGGTCTCGCCAGTGCGGATGCGCACGGCCTGACCCACGTCGAGGACGAAAATCTTGCCGTCGCCGATCGAACCGGTGCCGGCGCTTTGCTGCAGTGTTTCGACCACGCGCGGTGCGAGCGCATCGTCGCAGACGAGCTCGATCTTCACTTTCGGCACCATGTTGGTGGCATATTCGGCGCCGCGGTAGATTTCGGTCTGCCCCTTTTGCCGGCCGAAGCCCTTGACCTCGGTTACGGTCATGCCGGCAATGCCGAGACCGGTGAGCGCCTCGCGTACTTCGTCGAGCTTGAATGGTTTGATGATGGCCAGGATCAGCTTCATGACGCCCCCTTTTGCTAATGGCACCATGTTGCGGTGCAACAGCCGTGCCAGATTGCGCGGGGCGCGCGAAAGTTAACATTTTGTGACGGTTTTGAAGCGGCGACGCGAACAATCGTTCGTTCACTGGGCAGCCGAAGCAGTCGACTGCCTAATATTTGGGCAATGACGGTCGCCTTCGCGGGACGACGGTTTCTATTCGGCTGCCTTGAACCGGGCCCAGATCGGCAGATGGTCCGATGCGCGTGCGGCAAGGGCGCTGCGGTGAACCCCGGCGTCGACCGCTTCGAGGTCGGGGGTCGCGAAGATGCGGTCGAGCTTGGCGACCGGACGGCGGCTGTGGAAACTGTGGCCGGTGTCGACCAGCCGATGTTGTACCCCAAAATCGGTAAGGCAGCCGCCGGTCGCGCGCCATTCGTTGCAGTCGCCCATCAGGATCGTCGGCAGTTCCTCGCCCTCGGCGACATGATGGAGGATCGCGCGCGCCTGCTGGCGGCGGCGTAGCCCCGAAATATCGAGGTGCATGCCGACGACGCGGAGCCGTGTGTTGCCGATGCGCACCGTCGCCGCGACGGCGCCGCGCGGTTCGAGCGTCGGCAGGTGGAGCGCGTGGCTTTCCTCGACCTCGGCGCCCTTGCGCACGAGTAACGCATTGCCGTGCCAGCCGATCGCATAGGGTCGCCCGCTGAGCAGGTCGACGGGGACATAGTCGCTATGTTCTTCGAACATATGCGGCGGGATGGCGCTCGCCCGTGTGCCAAAGCGGCGGTCGGCCTCCTGCAGCGCGACGATATCGGCGTCGACTTCGCGCAGCACCGAAAGCACCCTCCCGGGGTCGCGGCGCCGGTCGAGCCCGATGCCCTTGCGCATATTGTAACTGGCGACCTTGATCATGGGTGAGATTTGAACTGGCCTATCTTCCGTTCGTGCTGAGCTTGTCGAAGCACTGTCCTTCTTTCATTCAAGGAAAAACGGTCCTTCGACAAGCTTAGGACGAACGGAGGTGGGGTTGGGTTGCTAACCGGCCTCGAATTCTGCGATCAGCGCCTGCGCTTCGGCGAGGTCCTCGTCGAGCACCATCACGCGCACGGGGATCAGAAATCCGACGCTTTCGGCGATGTTCATGCCGGCGTCGAAGCACACGGCATGTACGCCCGCGCTTTCCAATCGGCCGCGCAGCAACTCGGCCTCGGCCCCATTGGGAAGACGCACCAGCTCGACCAATGGCATCAGGCTTCGCCCGTAATGAAGCGGTCGGTCGGACGCGTCGGCAGGCCGTCGATGCTTTTCGTCCGGCCCTTGAACTTTTCGACCCACAGGTCGCGGTCGGCCTGGCGATGATATTTCTGCAGCGTGTCGCGCTCGTGCTGCAATTCCATCATCGGCACCCCCCAGCCACAACTCGTCTGGACGCTTTCGACGTCGATCACGAAGATCTGGCGCGTGCCGGGTATCAGGTTGAAGTTCGCGGCGAGCGCGTCCCATTCGGCATCCTGCGGCAGCACGGGACGCCCGCGGCCATAGATGCGCAGGATCAATGCGGTGCGGTCGAAGGCGCAGAACATGATCGTGATGCGCCCGTCGGCGGCGAGATGCGCGTGCGTTTCGTTACCCGATCCGCCGAGGTCGAGGTAGGCGACCTGGGCGTTCGAAAGGACACGGAAGCTATCCGCATAGCCCTTGGGCGACAGGTTTATCCGCGCATCGGCGGCGGCGGTCGCGGTGAAATAGACCGGCTGCCTTTCGATAAAGGCGATATGCTTGTCGGTCAGCGTATCGGTGAATTCGGCCATGGCTTTTCTCCGTATCGCGCGGTGCCTATCACCAATTTCTGCCCTCTTCTATCGCCGCGTCCTCGTCGGGCCGGGTCGCGCGGCCAAGCGCTTCGTTGCGGTGCGGGAAGCGGCCAAACCGGTCGACCACATCGAAATGCTTTTGCGCATAATCCTGGAACATCGGGTCGTCGAACTGCGCGAACAGGCGCAGCGATTCGCGCTGGTCGTCCATATTTTCGCTGTGCTGGAAGGGAAGACAGGCGAATTGGCGCCGTTCGTCCGGCAGGTTTTCGTGCCAGCCGCGTTCGACAATGCCGCGCGCGATCGCGCGCGCGAGATCGTCGGTCGCGAAGGCGTCGGCGTGGCCCCGATAGATGTTGCGTGGGACCTGATCGAACAGGATCGTCGCCGCAAGCGCAGTGTCGGGGTCGGTCAGGAAGGTCTCGGCAGGCTGCGAACGGAGCGCGTCGTGCCACCCTTCCGCCAGATTTCGCACGGCATCGTCGAAATCGGCACCGCCGCCATACCAATCGTCCATGCCATGGTCGTCAAACCAGAATGCGAGGAGTTGGCGGGGCCAGTCGGCGGGAGGCGGCATATTGTCGCGGACGTCTTGCAGATTATCGGTCATTCGCGAACCATAGCGCATTGTCATCCCGGCGAAAGCCGGGATGACAACACAAGGTCAGCGCCCGCTATTCGCCCTTGGCGCGCCGATAGGGAACGAATTCACCGAGCGACACGAAGCCGCTGTACATATGGCTCGTGCGGTCGTGCAGTTCGAGCGTATCGATGCTGCACAGCTGGCTTCCCGACGTTTTGAGGACGAGGATATCGTCGTCGTCGAGCGATTCGGCTCCACCTTTGGGCCGGTTTACCCACAGCGTGCTGCCGACCCGATAGACGATCGCCGTCTTGTCGATGATCTGCGAGCTTTGCGTCGTGGAAAGCGGGATGCAATTTTGCGGTTTGCCGGCGACGCGCCCTTCGAGCAGCTTGGCGAGCTGGTCCTCGGGCGCGAGCTTTTCGCGCGCGGTGGCGGGCACAGCGGCGAGCGCTGCGGCGACAAAAAGCGTCGGGATGAGGTGACGCATGGTTCGACTCCTGTCTTCATCATACCCTACCCGCGGCCGCCATAGGCGCACGCGGGTGAACAGGGGCTGACTCACCGCCGATTCAGCACGCCCCGTCGGGGAGGGGGATGCCAAGCGGACCCTTGCACTTCTTCTTTTTCGCCGGCTCGGCCGGGGTGCTGCCACCGGTCGACGCGCCTCCCATGCCGCCGAAATCGGCGCCGACCAGCAGCATCGTGTGCGAGCGGAAGCGGACTTTCGCGGTCCAGTCGATATTCCACACCGCATTGCCCGCGGGCTTGGGCGGATAGGAGAAATTCGCCTCGGGACCAAAGGCGTTCAAATTGCCGAGCAGCATCTCGCCCGATGCCTTTTTGACCTCGGCGGGGATCTGGCAGCTCGTCTGCGATGGCGGCATCACGATCTTCTTGGTGATCAGGTTCGCGACGACCGACGGAGGAAGCCAGTCCCAGAGCCCGCCGCCGAACTCCTTCGACGCGCTGCTCGTCCACCAGACGATATCGCCAAGGTCGTTCTTGCCGCCGCCATTGCCCATCCCGCCGATCGTCCAGGCAACATAGCCGGTGGCACCGGGCACCGAATTCCAGCGCACCATCACCGACTGATCGCCCTGGATCGCGGTCGAGGCGCTAAGCCCCTGCATATAGTCCTGCGCCAGCGTAAAGTTGATGTCGGGCCCAATATTGCTTGCGACACGGTGCGCGCCGAGCAGCGACGAGTCCGATCCGGGCTGCCGGCCGCCCTTCTTGTTCGGCCAGTCGATATAGGAACGGCTGTTCGCCTTGCTCACTTCGCGGATGACCGGCACCGCGCTCGAGAAGAGGTTCGGCGGGACCTGTCCCGCGGCGACCTTGGCGAAATCGATCACGACCGGCTGGCCGGGGCCCGCTTTCGCGCCGCAGCCCCAATAGAGGAGCAGGCGACCTTTCGGGCGTTCGAACGGCGTCGTGCCGGTTTCTTCCTTTCCTTCCTCCCAGAACAGGGGGACCGATTTGCCCATCTTGGCCTGCGGCTGGAAGAAATGATCGCCCTTCGGCGGCGGCGCGGTGGCTGCGTCGTTCGAGCCGAGGCGGAGGAGAAGCTGGTGCGCGACCTTGCTCGACGGATCGCCCCCGAACATCATCCCCATCGCGCCGCCGAGGCCGCCCTTGCCGCCCGCCATCGCAGCAAAGCCCGACATCGTGGCGACGTCCATCTCGTAACGCTCTTTGGGGCCGGTGGTCTTTTGCGCCGAGCCGGGAACGGCGGCGAGAATCGCGGCCACGGCGGCCACGGAAACGAAACGCAGACTCGAACGCATATTATCCTCCCTGTTGCAGGGAGTGCCCCCGCGGATGATGCGACCCGATTCTTCTTTTGTTGGGGAGAGCTATATGCGCGCGAGGGGCGAACGCCAAGTGAGCAGGGTCACAGGCCTTCGTCATTGCGATCGTAGCGAAGCAATCCAGCGCCCGCGTAAACTGCTCTGGATTGTTTCGCTACGCTCGCAATGACGAATTACTTGTGGATTTAAGCCGTGCCGCCGACGGTCAGCCCGCTCACCAGCAAGGTCGGCTGGCCGACCCCGGCGGGGACGCTCTGGCCGCCCTTGCCGCAGATGCCGATACCTTCGTCGATGGCCATGTCGTTGCCGATCCCCGTGACTTTGGTCAGCACGCTCGGCCCGTCGCCGATCAGGGTCGCGCCCTTGATCGAGTCGCCCAGCTTGCCATTCTCGATCTTATACGCCTCGGTGCAGCTGAAAACGAACTTGCCCGACACGATATCGACTTGTCCGCCGCCAAAGCTTTTTGCGAAAATGCCATTCTTGACGCGGCTCAGCAGTTCGGCAGGGTCGTCATTGCCCCCGCGCATGAACGTGTTGGTCATCCGCGGCATCGGCGCGTGCGCAAAACTTTCTCGGCGGCCGTTGCCGGTCGGCTCGACGCCCATCAGGCGCGCGTTGAGGCGGTCCTGCATATAGCCCTTCAAGATGCCGTCCTCGATCAGGATCGTCTCGCCTGTCGGAGTGCCTTCGTCGTCGATGCTGAGCGAGCCACGGCGGCCGCCCCCGATCGGGCTTTCCATCGCGCCATCGTCGACCACCGTGACGCCGGACGCGGCGACGCGTTCACCGATCCGGCCCGAAAAGGCGCTCGTGCCCTTGCGGTTGAAATCGCCTTCGAGCCCATGGCCGACGGCTTCATGCAACAGCACGCCGGGCCAGCCGGGGCCGAGCAGCACGGTGAATTCGCCCGCGGGCGCATCGACAGCGCGCAAATTGACGAGCGCCTGATTAAGCGCTTCGTCGATCGCACGGTTCCACTGCGCGGGTTCGAACAGATGATCGTACATGTAGCGGCCGCCGAGGCCGAAATAGCCGCTTTCGCGCCGCCCATTCTCCTCGACCACGATTGAGACGTTGAGGCGGACCAGCGGGCGGATATCGGTCGCGAGGAAGCCGTCGGCGCGGACGATCTCGACCACCGACCAACTGCCCGCGAGTGCGACCGAAACCTGGACGATGCGCGGATCGCGCGCGCGCGCGGCGGCATCGATTTCCTGACAAAGCGCGACCTTCTTTGCGAAGGGGATGAGGTCGAGCGGGTTCGCCTCGTCATAGAGGTGACGGTTGGTGCGTGGCGGGGGCGCGGCATGGGCTTGGTTCGACGGATCGAGCAGCGCGAGCGTTTCGGCAGCGCGGCGGATCGCGCCCGCGCTGATATCGCTTGCATGCGCAAAGCCGGTCATCTCACCCGACACGGCGCGGAGGCCAAAGCCGGCGTCGGTCGAATAGTCGGCAGTCTTGAGCCGGCCGTCGTCGAAGCCGAAGCTCTCCGTCGCGCGATATTGCAGATAAAGTTCGCCGTCGTCGGCCTTTGCCAGCGCTTCGCGCGCCAGCTTTTGCGCCAGATCGGGGTCGAGCGCGTCGGCGCGATAGAGGAAGCGGCGGGGATCGGTCGGGCTTGTCATGGAAGCGATATAGGCGCGGCGCCCGCCGACCGCAAAGATTCCTCAGAGATAATTGACGGTGAGCGTAAAGGTGCCGCTGTAGTCGCCCTCGGGCTGGTTCGCCGGGAGGGTGAGTGTTCCGCCGATATAATAGGTTTGCACCCCGCTCGGCAGCAATGTCCCGCCAAGCAGCGCGATGCCGCCGCCGCTGGTGCTCGCGGCGCGGACAAGGCTTGCGGTCATTGGTGCCGCGCCGCCGCCGGCACGCGTTAGGGTGACCGTGGTGCTACCCGACACGGTGATGAGCAAGATGCCGCCGGTGCCCTGAAACACCGCGCGTTGCGCGGCCGAGCCGACGGGGGTGACGCCGCCGCCGGTCGTGCGCGCATTGGTGATTGGGTTGATCGTCACCGTGCCGCCCGTTGCGCCGCTGATCAGCGTACCGAAATCGAGATCGTCGGTCTTGATCAGCGTATTCGGCCGAACGACCGCCGCGTTGGCGGTCCCGGGCATATCGGCTGCTTGCGCGGGTAAGCACAGCGCCGCGCTCGCCGCTGTCGCGGCGATCGTCAGGGCGCGAGTCGCTCCCCGACAGTTTCTGGTCCCTCGAATCCCCACAGATTCTGCTCCTGTCTGGCACATCTTATGCCAGTGGGACCTTCATCATCGATGCATGGGGTTGGTGAATCGAGCGTTTACTTCCGGCCGCGGAAATTCTGCTCTGATCGGCGATTCCGCCAGCGCCTAACCTTTATCGGCGATCCCGCCGATGAGAATGAAGCGGCGATCGCAATAGCCGCAATCGGCGAAGCCTTCGTCGGTGTCGATTTCAAGCCATACGCGGGGGTGGCCGAGCGCCGCATTGGCGAGGCCGTCGCCGGTGCCGTCGCAGGCGATGCGGGTCTTGGGCGTGCGAATGGTTTCGGGTGCGGGCTGGGTCATCGACCGCGCCCATAGCAAGGCCGCAAGGGCTCGGCAATCGGGTCCGCGCATGAGGGGAGGGCCGTGACGGCACCGGCGCATGCGCCCATCCGGGCGCAAGTGGTCCCCCGGTGCCGTCTTCCCCCCACAGGAAAGGCTAAAGATAGTTCAAGGTGATCGTGAATGTGCCGCTGTAGTCCCCGGGTACCTGGTTGGCGCCGACTTCGAGCGTCCCGCCGACCGGGAAGTTGTAATTGCCGAGCGCGCTGGCGATGCTGAAGCGCGTCGGCGTGGTCGAAAGGATCGCCGTCGGCGTGCTGCCGATCTCGAAGTCGCGCACGCGCATCCGCACTCCCGGGCCGGTGATCCAGATAGTGTTCGATCCGAGCGAGATGTTGACCTGACGGTTCGGGGTTCCGAGCCCCGCGAAGCGCGCGGGCTCGCCGCCGTTCCCTGCGAGCGTCACGCCGCCGGTCCGGGTGCGTGTGCCGTCGGGCGCAAGTCGCACGGTTCCCGACGTTCCCGACGCGATGATGCTGCCGAAATCGAGGTCGTTGACCTTGAAGAAGCTGAGTGGGCGAAGCACGATGGCTTCGGCTTCTCCTTGCGCGCTGTTCTGCGCCAGCGCCGGCGAAGCGGCAGTGGGCGCGATCAGGAGCGCAAAGATGGCTAGGCCGCGCTGCATCAGCAGCGGGCAAATGATGTGGCTGGTCCTCACAGATGTCGCTCTAGCGGCGAGTTTCCAATTTAGCGTTAACGCGGCGCAGAGGAAAAATTAGCAGGCTTTCGCACATCCGGGTGCGCGGCTATGGAGGCGGGCATGAGTGAAGCCGCCATCCGCATCGACGCCGTCTCCAAACTTTATGCCGGCGGCAAGCAGGCGCTCGACAATGTCAGTTTCGACGTGCCGCGTGGCCAGATCTTCGGCCTGCTCGGCCCGAACGGCGCGGGCAAGTCGACGTTGATCAATATCCTCGCTGGGCTGGTCAACAAGACGAGCGGCCATGCGAGCATCTGGGGCTTCGATATCGACGCCGACCCGCGCAACGCCAAATATTCGATCGGCATCGTGCCGCAGGAAATCGTCTTCGACCCCTTTTTCACGCCATATGAGACGCTGGAGAATCAGGCGGGGCTTTACGGCGTACCAAAGGACAAGCGTATTTCGGACGAACTGCTCGCGGCGGTCCATCTGTCGGACAAGCGCGACGCCTATGCCCGCACGCTGTCCGGGGGCATGAAGCGCCGTCTGCTCGTCGCCAAGGCGATGGTGCATTCGCCGCCGATCATTGTCCTCGACGAACCGACCGCGGGGGTCGATATCGAGCTTCGGCAACAGCTTTGGGAATATGTGCAGAGCCTCAACGACCGCGGCGTTACTGTCGTGCTCACGACGCACTATCTGGAGGAAGCCGAGGAGCTTTGCGATCGGATCGCGATCATCAACCATGGCAAGCTGATCGCGAACAAGCCGACGCGCGAGCTGGTCGATATGGCGCGCGAAAAAATCGTCGTCGTGACGCTCGATGCCGATGTCACGGTGCTGCCGACGCATCCGGCGTTCGAGAAGGTCGAGCGCGATGGGACACGCGGCCTTGCGATCAGCTACAACAAGGACCGGATGAACGCGGGAGAGGTTCTAGCCGCGGTCAATGCGATGGGGCATGGCATCGTCGACGTGTCGACGCGCGAGGCCGACCTGGAGGATGTGTTCCTTAACCTGACGCGCAGCGCAGCCTGAGCCTCAGCGGTGCGTCAGTTGCGCCGCAACTCCGAAATGGTCCGACGGATATTCGCCGTCCACGGCCTCGCTACCGATGATTTTCGCGGCGGCGATGACGAAATGCGCTGATTCAGCGAAGATATGATCGATCACGCGCGGCGCATGGCCTCGGGCCGGGTTCAGCGTGGTAGGCGCCGCGCCCGGCGCGAGCGCGGAGGCGAAGCGTGGTGGACCCAGCGCTGCAAGGCCGGGATCGTCCAGCGGCGCGTTGAAGTCGCCCATCACGACGAGCGGGGTGCCGTCCTGCGGCAGCCAGGCGAGGAGGTCGGCGACCTGTTCGGCCCGGACGGCGGCCGCCTCGGGCTGCCAGGCGAGATGCGTTGCGACGACATCGACCGGCCCGCCGCCGGTCCGCACCCGCACGCGGATCGCGGTGCGATAATCGGATAGGGGCTCGAGCTTGCGCCGCGCGACCTCGATCACCGGAAGCCGCGTCAGGATGGCATTGCCGAAACGCCTTGGCGCGCTTTCGGGATCGGGCGAGACGAAATGGACTTCCGCATAGCCGAGATCGCGCGCGATCGTTGCCGCCTGGTTGGGCAGGCCCTTGGCTGTATCCTCAAGCACCTCCTCGAGCGCGATGATATCGGCGTCGGCGCCGCGCAGCGCAGCCGTCAGCAGCGATAGCCGTTTCGGCCACTGGCCGCCGGCATCGTGCCATATGTTGAACGTCGCGACACCAAGCCGGCCCGCAGCGCCCGTGTCGATGCGATGCGCACAGGCCGCGAGCGGAAGCCCCGCAATCCCGGCCAGCAGGGCGCGCCGGGCAAGTTCAGATTTGAGCACGTCGACAAATTCCCTTGGCCGGTGTCTTCGATCCCCCTGTCATGCGGCGCCTTGCTGTGCAACAGAGGCGCCATGAGTGAATACGACGTCATCATCGTGGGATCGGGGGCGGCAGGTCTGACCGCTGCGATCGCGCTCGCCGACCATTGCCGCGTGCTTGTGCTGGCGAAAGGCGAACTCACCGGCGGGTCGACCGCGTGGGCGCAGGGCGGGATCGCCGCTGTGCTCGACGCCGGCGATACGTTCGAAAATCATATCGAGGATACGATGATCGCGGGCGGCGGCCTCAACCGGCGAGAGACGGTCGAGTTTGTCGTCGAGAATGCACCGCACGCGATCGAACGGCTTGTCGAGATGGGGGTGCCGTTCAACAAGGACGCCGAAGCGCTGCACCTGACGCGCGAGGGCGGTCATTCGCACCGCCGTATCGTCCATGTCGACGACGCGACCGGCTGGGCGGTGCAGGCCGCTCTGCTCAAGACGGCTGAAGCGCATCCGAACATCACTTTGCTACCAGGACAGGCGTGCATCGACCTCATCACTGGGCGGCATGAGGAACGTTACTCGGGATCAGGCCGTGTGTGGGGCGTCTATGCGCTCGATGAAAAGAGCGGCAAGGTTCACGCGCATGTCGGCCGCGCGACGATCCTCGCCAGCGGCGGCGCCGGGCGCGTGTACCAGTTCTCGACCGCGCCCAGAGGCGCGACCGGTGACGGCATCGCGATGGCCTGGCGCGCGGGCTGCCGCGTCTCGAACATGGAGATGATGCAGTTCCACCCGACCTGCCTCTACAATCTCGACGTCAAGAATTTCCTGATTACCGAGGCCGTCCGCGGCGAGGGGGGCATATTGAAGCACCCCGTTACCGGTCACCGCTATATGCCCGACTATGACGCACGCGCCGAACTCGCCCCGCGCGACGTCGTCGCGCGCGCTAACGACGACCAGATCAAGCGCTCGGGGCTCGACTATGTCCACCTTGACATCAGTCATCTCGATCCCGATTTCGTCGCGGGGCATTTCCCGAACATCTATGAAAAGCTGCTGACGCTGGGCATCGACATGACAAAGCAGCCGATCCCGGTGGTGCCCGCGCAGCATTATACGTGCGGCGGCGTGCTGATCGACCTCGACGGCCGCACCGACCTGCCCGGGCTCTATGCGGCGGGCGAATGCACCGAGAGCGGACTGCACGGTGCCAATCGTCTCGCGTCGAACTCGCTGCTGGAATGCTTCGTCTTCGGCGAGGCGGCGGCGAAGCATATCATTCAATGCTGGGACCAGCTCGACACGCCGCCCGCGATCCGTCCGTGGGATGCCAGCCGCGTGACCGATTCCGACGAAGAGGTCGTCATCAAGCAGAATTGGACCGAAATCCGCCGCTTCATGTGGAATTATGTCGGCATCGTGCGCACTACCAAACGCCTCGAACGTGCCCGCCACCGCATCGACATGATGACGCACGAGGTCGAGGATTATTACGGCCACTTCCGCGTCACGACCGACCTGATCGAGCTGCGCAACCTGCTGCAATGCGCCGAACTGATCGTGCGCAGCGCGCTCCACCGCAAGGAAAGCCGCGGGCTGCATTACACGCTCGACTATCCGGATCTGCTGCCCGAAGCGGTCGATACGGTGCTGGTGCCGTGATCGGTGGCTAAAGGGTCGCGGACGAAGCTTCCGCCGCCCTACCTGCGGCGCGTGTGGATGCGCGAACCCGCCCCGGATGCGGACACGCCCGCGATCGATCGAGATCAATATCCCTTCAACATCCCGCTGTTCGGCGACCCGGCATTCGAAATCCGGTTCGAGAAACCCGTCACGATATTGGTCGGCGAAAACGGATCGGGCAAATCGACGTTGCTCGAAGCCATCGCGGTGATCGCCGGTTTCAGCGAGGGCGGGGGCGGTTATGGCCATATGGCGGTCGAGCGGTCGGACATCTCGGGCAGCGACGGCGGCCTATTGGTCGATGCCCTGCGCGCAGCGTGGCTGCCCAAGGTCGGCAGAGGCTTCTTTTTTCGCGCCGAAACCTTCTTCACGCTGGCGCGCTACGTCGATCAGGCCGCCTTTGACTCGAACGCCGGGCGGCCCGATTATCTGTCCTGGTCGCACGGCGAAGGCTTTCTCCATTTTTTCGAGGAACGCGCCGATCAGCAGGGTATCTATATTTTCGACGAACCCGAATCGGCGCTCTCACCCTCGCGTCAGTTCGAATTCCTCAAGCTGCTCCGACGCATCCAGCGCGCGAACAACAGCCAGGTCATCATGGCGACGCACTCGCCGATCCTGATGGCGCTACCCGATGCGGATCTATGGCAGATCAGCCCGCTCGGGATCGAGCCTGTACAACTCGAAGACACGGCGCATTACCGGCTCTATCGCGAATTCATGCTCTACCCGCACGAAACGGTCGAGGCGATGATCGAATAAGCGTCAGCCGCCGACGCCGAGCAGGCGCCCAGCAAGGATCAGCACAATCGCCCCGATCACCGACGCGAGACATCCGGCGCGGTGGAAGTCGCCGCGGCCGCGCGAGGTGGCGAGGCCGGCGAGGAGCGAGCCGCCGATGCCGAGCAGGATCGTCGCGATCCAGCCCATGTGTACGGCACCCGGATAAAAGAAGCGCGCGAGCGCGCCGATGACCAGGCCCGAGATGATCGCGCCGACGATGTTGATCATGCGTTGAATCCTTCGTTGAGGAACCGTTCGGCAAGCGCCGCGTGCAGCGCGGCGCCGCGTGCCATCACGCTCTCGTCGAGCACCATATGGTTGCTGTGGAGCCCGCAGCATTGGCGCCAGTCGCTGCCTGCCTCGCTCGCACCGAGCCAGAACATCGCGCCGGGCACTTTTTCGAGGACGTAGGAGAAATCCTCGGCGCCCATCACGGGATTGTCCATCGTCAGCCAGGCTTGCTCGCCGAAGGTCTCCTCGACCACCGATTGGCCGAAGGCGACCGCGCGCGCATCGCAGATGGTGACTGGGAAGCCTTCCTCGATGGTCACCTCGGCCGTGCAGCCATGCGCCTCGGCGATTGCTGGGGCGAGGCGCTTCAACTCGCGCGCGACCATCGCGCGGCGTTCGGGCGACAGTGTGCGGATCGTGCCAAGCATTTCGGCGGTTTCGGGGATGATATTGTTCGTCGTGCCGGCGCTGATCTTGGCGATGGTGACGACCGCGGGGTCGAACACCGAGATGCGGCGCGTGACCATCGTCTGGATCGCGGTGACGATCGAGCAGGCGACCGGGATCGGGTCGATCGCGTCCTGCGGCATCGAGGCGTGGCCGCCCGCACCCTTGACGGTGATCGAGAGGACGTCGGACGAGGCGAGCAAGGGCCCCGCGCGCCCGGCGAAAATGCCGTGCGGCGCGTTCGGCATGATGTGGAGCGCAAAGGCCGCGTCGGGCAACGGGTCGATGATCCCGTCGTCGAGCATGAATCGCGCACCGTGATGGCCTTCCTCGCCCGGTTGGAACATGAACACCACGGTGCCGGGCAGCCGGTCGCGCGCGGCGCACAGCAGCTTTGCCGCACCGACGAGCATCGCGACATGCGTGTCATGCCCGCACGCATGCATTGCACCGGCGATCTCCGATGTGAAGTCGAGCCCGGTGTCCTCCAGCAAAGGCAGCGCATCCATGTCGCCGCGCAGCAGCACCGTGCGCCCGTTCGCCTGCCCACGCAGAACCGCGATCAGCCCGGTTGTCGACGGCCCCTCGCGAAACTCGAGCGGCAAGCCGGCGAGCGCCGCCTTTATCTTCGCGAGCGTCTTCGGGTTCTGAAGTCCCAGCTCAGGCTCACGATGAATCGCGCGGCGAAGATCGACGAGATCGTCGAGGAGCGTTTCGGCCTCAGCGGGCCAGCTTCGGGTGATTTCGTTCACTTCTTCCCTCCAAACAACTGCCGCCCCGCGAGGTCGAGCATGATTTCCTCGCTGCCGCCGCCAATGGCATTGACGCGGACTTCGCGGTAGATGCGTTCGACCTTGCTGCCGGTGATGTAGCTCGCGCCGCCGAGAACCTGCGCCGCCTCGCGCGCGACCGCCTCCAGCATTCGCGTGGCCTGCACCTTCAGCATCGCGAAGTCAGCGGGGCGGTCCTTGCCGGTCTTGACCTGCCAGGCGCAGAGGTCGACCCATGCCTGGGTTGCCTCGATCTGACGTTCCATGTCGGCGAGCTTGATGCGGATCGATTGGTGGCCGACGAGCGGCTTGCCGAAGGTCTCGCGGTTCTGCGCCCATTCGGCCGCTTCGGCCATCGCAACGCGGGCATAGGCGCAGCAGCCCATCGCCATGCCGAGCCGTTCGCTGTTGAAATTGCGCATGATCCCGATGAAGCCGCCATTTTCTGGGCCGATCAGATTTTCGGCGGGGACGCGGACATCGCTGAAATGGATCGCGGCGGTGTCGCTACAGCGCCAGCCCATCTTGTCGAGCCTTGTCCGTTCGACGCCGGGCGCGTCCATGTCGATCAGCAGCAGCGAGATGCCCGCCGCGCCCGGCCCGCCGGTGCGCACGGCACAGGTCAGCCAGTCGGCGCGCATACCGCTGGTGATGAACATCTTGCCGCCGTTGACGACGTAGGCATCGCCGTCCCTTGCCGCCGTGGTCTTTAGGTTCGCGACATCGCTGCCTCCGCCCGCTTCGGTGATGCCGAGCGCGATGATCTTCTCGCCCGCGAGGACGGGCGGCGCGACGCGCTGCTTCAACTCTTCGGAGCCGAGTGCGAGGATCGGGGGCAGGCCGATGCCGTGCGTCATCAGCGAGGCGCCGAGGCCCCCCGCGCCGACCGCGGCAAGTTCCTCGTTCAGCACGAGGCCGTGGAAATTGTCGAAGCCCTCAGAGTGCCCGCCATATTGTTCGGGGTAGCGCAGGCCCAGGATGCCCGCCTCGGCCGCCTTTTTGTGCAACTCGCGCGGCAATTCGCCCTCAGCCTCCCAACGGTCGATGTGCGGCGCGATCTCGCGCGTGACGAAGCGGCGGACGCTTTGCGCCAGCGCTTCATGCGTTTCATCATAATATGGCGATCGTGCGCGCCAGTCGTCGAATGCTGTCATGGGGCGATGCTGCGCGGCGTTGACGGGAACGTCAAGTGAGGCTTGCGCTGCGGCAACAAGCACTTAAGGTCGCGCGCCATGAACATGTCGCACCTGCTCGCCGGCTTCGCCGCTTTCGCCCTCATTTCCACCCCAGCCGTGGCACAGAAGTCGCCCGAAGCTGTTGCCGAAGCCGCGCTCAAGAAGGCGCCGGTGTTCGACGGGCATAATGACGTGCCGTGGGAACTCCGCGGGCAGGTCGGCAATGTGATCAACGACTTCGATTTTCGCGACACCACCAAGCCCAAGGCCGACGGAACTGTGATGCACACCGATATCCAGCGCCTGCGCAAGGGGCATGTCGGGGCGCAATTCTGGTCGGTCTATGTGCCGTCGAACACGAATGAGCAGCAGGCAGTACAGCAGACGATCGAGCAGATCGACGTCGCGAAGCGGCTGATCGCCCGCTACCCGAACGACCTTGGCTTCGCGTCGACCTCGGCCGAACTCGAAAGCCAAATGAAGGCGGGCAAGGTCGCCGGCATGCTGGGGATGGAGGGCGGCCAGTCGATCGGATCGTCGCTTGCCGTGCTGCGCCAGCTCTATGGCATGGGCGCGCGTTACATGACGCTGACCCACAGCAAGACCACCCCATGGGCCGACAGCGCTACCGACGCCCCGCAACATGACGGGCTTACCGATTTCGGCAAGCAGGTCGTTCGCGAAATGAACCGCATCGGCATGATCGTCGATTTGAGCCACGTAAGCGAAGCGACGATGAAGGACGCGCTCGAGGTGTCGCACGCGCCGGTCATGTTCAGCCATTCGGGCGTTCGCGCGGTCAACGACCATCCGCGCAACGTGCCCGACAGCGTGCTGCCCGCGGTGAAGGCGAATGGCGGCGTTGTGATGGTCGTGCTCTATGCCGCCTTTCTCGACCCGAAGCTGCGCGCGCATGGTCTGACGCGGACGGCGGAAAAGGCGCGGCTCGAAGCGCTGTACGTCGGCAATCCCGATGCTGTCGCCCCCGCGCTGAAAGCGTGGGACGCGGCGAACCCGGCGCCGCAGACGCCGATCGGGATTGCGGCGGACCATATCGACCACATCAAGGCGACGATCGGCGTCGATCATATCGGGATCGGTGGCGATTATGACGGGATGGACGCTACGCCAGTGGGGCTGGAGGATGTCACGGGCTATCCGCGGTTGTTCGCCGAACTCGCACGGCGCGGTTATACGCAGGCAGAGCTGGAGAAGATTTCGAGCGGCAATATGCTGCGCGTGCTGAAGGCGGTCGAGGCCTATGCTGCAAGCCAGAAGGGCCAGCCGCCGATCGAGACGCCAGTCGCGAAATAAGGGCTAGGGGCGGCGGCGAAACGGCCAGTCGGTCGCGCCGCCCGCCCACAGCGCCCACCAGATGATCAGCGGCTGCGCGGCGAGGCGCGGGCCGTGATACCACCAGCCCAAGGTTTCACCGCCGATCGCGACATTGGCAAACGCGTGGTGGAAGTTCGCCGGCCACACGCAGAGTGCATAGAGCGCAAGGCCCCAGCCCGCGGCCTTGCGCGTCGCGGGGATCATCAACCCGATCGCGCCTGCGATCTCGGCGATGCCTGTCGCTGCGACGACGGCTTCGGGTGCTGGCACCCACGGCGGCGTGATCGCCAGAAAGGGCGCCGGGGTGGCCAGATGGCGATAACCCGCATAGCCATAGGCAAGCACGAGCAACCAGCGCAGCGCGGTGCGGATGCGGGCCTTCACCGCCCGATGGCTTGGAGCATCGCCTCGATGCTGGTGAATTTCTCGCGCGGCCGGCCGTCGAGCGCGGCGGCGACCTCGGCCTCCTCGATACGGCGCCAGTCGCGGAAGGTGACGGGCACGATGTTGCGGCTCGCGAGCAGCGCGTCGAGTCCGGGGCGTCCCGCCTTGCCCGCCCCGCGCCCGATGTCCTCCAGCAGCATTTCGGCAATGCGCGCGCCGTCGGGCTTGTTCGTGCCGATGGTTCCCGACGGCCCGCGCCGTGCCCAGCCGACGGCGTAGAGGCCGGGCAGGACGCGCCCCTCGTCGCTCGCGAAGCGGCCGCGGCCATGTTCATAGGGGACGCCGGGGATCGGCGGGGTCTGATAGCCGATGCAGCTTACGACCAGCCCGGCATCGAGCGCGTAGGTTTCGCCCGTGCCGTGGCTCCTGAGGTCGGCGTCGAGCGTCGTGCGCTCGACGATCAAGCGTTGCACCCGGCCGTCTCCCTCGATGGCAATCGGCATGGCGAAAAAGTCGAAATCGATCGTCACCGGCTTGGCGACCGGGTTGGCGGAGAAGCTGCGCAGATGCGTTACCGACTTGCGCATGCCGGGTTCGAGCAATGCATCGTCGCCCTCGGGCGGCAGGTCTGCGGGGTCGACGCGTGGGCTCGCGCGTTCGAGATGGCTCAGTTCGCCCAGTTCCTTCGGCGTCATCGCGATCTGATGCGGGCCGCGGCGGCCGAGAATCTGGATGTGGCGTACCGCGCTTGCCGCCAGCGCGTCGCGGGCGTGCGCAACGATGTCGCTGCCCGCGAATTCCGCCGGCGTCTTGGCGAGGATGCGCGCCACGTCGAGCGCGACATTCCCGTTGCCGATCACCGCAACGCCGGGGGCGTCGAGCGGCGGGTTCAGGTCGGCGAAATCGGGATGGCCGTTATACCAGCCGACAAAGGCCGCGCTGCCGATCACCCCAGGCAGGTCGGCGCCCGGAATGTCGAGCGGCCGGTCGTTCGGCGCCCCCGTCGCCAGCACGACCGCGTCATAGAGCCCGACAAGTTCGTCGATCGTCACGTCGGTCCCGACCGACACATGACCGACGAAGCGGACATTGTCGGTGAGGGCGACGCCTTCGTAACGGCGCGACACCGCCTTGATCGATTGATGGTCGGGGGCGACCCCGGTGCGAATCAACCCATAGGGGACGGGCAGCCGGTCGATGACGTCGACCGCGATATCGCCCGCCTTCTGCAATGTTTCGGCGGTATAATAGCCCGCGGGACCCGACCCGACGATCGCGACATGACGCATCAACCCACTCCTTCGGGCCTCCGCGCGGGCGCGCGGCCCCCCTGTTTTGTTATGGGGGGATGCTAGCGGCGAATTGCGGCAGGGCAAGCGGGCTTGTACGACCCGCCGCTCCGGCCTTGACAGCCGGTCCCCGCAATCATATTGCGCGCGCCTCTGATGCCCCGTCGTCTAATGGTAAGACTACGGATTCTGATTCCGTCTATTGAGGTTCGAATCCTCACGGGGCATCCAAACTTCCGATATTGGTTGGCAAACGCGCCCAGGGCCCCGTGTCTTGGGCGGATGCTCTGCGATTCGATTATGGCCCCGGAATAACAATCGTCGGAGCCCGGCGGCGGCAACGCGCCTTCTGCTGGCAGTCTCTAGTCGAACGGCGGCCGGCCTATCCTTCATCGTCACCCCGGACTTGATCCGGGGTCCCGCTTGATGCCGAAGCCAACGAGTGCGTCGAAAGCGGATCTCGGGCCCAGCGCGGAATGACGAACGGAGAGATATCCGACATCGCTCTCCCCCGTACACAAAAAGGCCCGCCTTCCTTTCGGACGGCGAGCCTTTTGTTTTTCGGATTGTAGCCGTTCAGCCCTTTTCGGGCGGTGCCACCGTGATCCGCACCCGCTCGCCCGAATTGCCGGGGAAGCCGGTGAACATCGCTTCGACCAGGTTCGGGACCAGTGCCTGCAGATTATTGTCGCGCGACTGCGCCTCTGCATGGCCCTCGAACAGGCGCGAGCCGTCGGCGGCGCGGTTGATCTGGAGGTTCAGGCCGCTGGTGTAGACGGTATAGCTCGACACGTCGTTATAGCCGCCCCAGCCGGGTCCGAAACCGCCCCACAGGAACGGATCGCGATAGCCATAGACGTAACGGCGTCCGCCGCGTCCGCTGACGATCACGGGACGATAGAATCCGCGGCCGTAAAAGCCGCCATAGCTGCCGTACCAGGGGTCGCCGAAGCCGGGGCTCGACACGACGCGTTCGCGGCCCTTGTCGACGCCATAATCCATGCGGACGACCAGGTCGGCGCGTTCGCCGTTCGCCGCGGGGCGATAGCCGTAACGCGTCAGCTCGCCTGCGACGAGATTCGCATATTGGCCGAATTCGATACCGCCTTGCAGCGAGGGGTCGCTCGCCTCGACGACGAAGCTCTGGCCCTGCGGTGCGGGAAGCTGCGTCTGGAAACGCGCGACATCGGCCTTGAAAGGGGTCGCGCAGCCGGCCAGCGCCAGCGCCGCGCCGGTCATGGCGGCAAGGCTCAATCGCCGGAAATTCATCTTGCTCATCGTCCTGGCTCCGTGATTCGGGCGCGCATAACCCGCGCTTTCATACCATAGACTATACCGATGCGACTTAACCTTGGTTGAACTCGGTTCGTCGCAGGGCTGTTCCACCCCCTCAATATGGGGGGGCGGAAGCGCTTAACAAGATTTTTCGTACCAGGACGACGGTTTAACGGCAGAGCCCCAGCGCGGCATAGGCCGCGTCGAGCGTGGGCCGTGCAAGCGCCGATGCGCGCGCCGCACCGGCCTCCAGCGCGGCGTCGATCGCGGCGGGATCGGCCTTGAGCTCGGTCAGCCGCGTCGCGATCGGGCGCAGCGTTTCGACCAGCACCTCGCCGAGCGCGGGCTTGAACGCGCCGAATCCCTGTCCGGCAAAGCGTGCGAGCACCTGGTCGATGCTCTCGTCGGCCATCGCGGCATAGATGGAGACGAGATTCTTCGCCTCGGGCCGCCCTTCCAGCCCCGACGCTTCCGACGGCAGCGGCTCGGCGTCGGTCTTCGCCTTGCGGATCTTCGCCATGATCGTGTCGGCGTCGTCGACCAGGTTGATGCGGCTCGCGTCGCTCGGGTCCGATTTCGACATTTTGGCGGAGCCGTTGCGAAGGCTCATGATCCGTGCTGCGGCAGCCGGGATCGTCGGCTCCGGCAACGTGAAGGTTTCGGTCGCCGTATCGAGGTTGAACTTGGTCGCAATGTCGCGCGCGAGTTCAAGATGCTGTTTCTGGTCGTCGCCAACGGGGACGTGCGTCGTCTGGTAAAGCAGCACGTCGGCCGCCTGCAGCACCGGATAGGCAAAGAGGCCTACGCTTGCGCCCTCGCGGTTCTTGCCCGACTTTTCCTTGAACTGCGTCATGCGGTTCAGCCAGCCGATGCGCGCGGTGCAGAATAGCAACCAGGCGAGTTCGGCGTGCGCGGGGACGCGCGCCTGATTGAACAGGATCGCCTTTTCGGGGTCGATCCCCGCCGCCATCAACGCGGCCGCCATCTCCCGCGTGTTCGCGGTCAGCTCGGCGGGGTCGTTATAGACGGTGATCGCGTGCAGGTCGGCGAGGAAATAGAGCTTCTCGCCCGGCATCTCGTCCTGCATGCGCACCCAGTTGCGGATCGCGCCCAGATAATTGCCGAGATGCAAATTTCCGGTGGGCTGGATGCCCGATAGCGTCCGCATGTCTTACTCCTGTTCAACCGCCGGTTTGGCGCGCCGCCGCGTGAGCATGCGAACCAGATCCTTGTCAAGCGCGCCAACGAGGAAGGCGACCGCGAAGAAGGCCGCGCCGCCGGCTGCGCAGAGCGCGGCGAGCGACCAGATGCGTTCGAACACGTCGCCGCCATAATAGGGCGCCATCATCGGCATCATCCACCAGAGCAGCGCCGACATCGCTGCGACCGCGATCAGTTGGCGCGCAATCCGCCCGGCAAGCTTCGCCGTGAAATGGAACCAGCCGCGGCGGTGGAGCATGGTATAGAGCAGGATGCAGTTGAGCGACGCCGACGCCGCGGTTGCGCCCGCGAGTCCGACGATGCCATAATGTTCGACGACATAAAGATTGATCGCGATATTGACGATCAGCGCCGCGAGTGCGGTCCACACCGGAGTGCGCATATCCTCGCGCGCGAAAAAGCCCGGGTTCAAAATCTTGACGATGACATAGGCGGGAAGACCCGCGACGAGAGCTGCCACGATTTGCGCCATGATCGCGCCATCGGCATCGGTGAACCGGCCGCCGACGAAAAAGGCGGTGACGAAGGCAGGGGCGCAGATCGCGAGCGCGGCGGCGGCGGGCAGGGTGAGCAAGGTCGCGATCTCGAACGCATTGCCTTGGAGCCGCTGCGCCTCGTCGGCGTCGCCGCTGTGGATATGGCGCGACAGCATCGGCAGGATCGCGGTGCCCAGCGCGATGCCGACGATGCCGAGCGGTAGCTGGTTGAGCCGGTCGGCGAGTTTCAGCAGCGTGAGCGAGCCCTGCGCCAGCGAGGTCGCGAAGAAGGTGTCGACGAACTGGCTGACCTGATAAATGCCGGCGCCGAAGGTCGCGGGCAGGATCAGCATGCCGAGCTTTCTCACCTCGGGCGTGAATTTGGGCAGGTGCCAGTGGAGCTTCAGCCCGGCGCGGCGCACCGCCCACCACATATAGGCAAGCTGGACGACGCCCGCGAGACTCACCGCGACGCATAGCGCCTCTGCAACGATCCGGTCGTCGCCCCCCGGTCCGCGCAGCCACCAGCCGGTGATAATGCCGCCGATCAGCACGATATTGAGCAACACCGGCGCAAAGGCGCCCGGCGCAAAGCGCGAGCGAGCATTGAGCAGGCCCGACAACATCGCGACAAGGCTGACCAGCGCAAGATAGGGAAAGGTCACGCGGCTCAGGAAGACCGCGAATTCGAACTTGCCCGGCACCTGTTGGAAATCGCGCGCGAGTAGCCAGACGATGCCCGGCATCGCAAACATCATCACCGCCGAGAAGGCGAGCAATATCCAGAGGAAGACCGAGAGCACATCGTCGGCGAACTTCGCCGCCGCCTTTTCGCCGTCCTCCCCATGCAGCACGCGGCTGTATGTCGGGACAAAGGCGACCGAGAAGGCGCCCTCCGCGAACAGGCGGCGAAAGGTGTTGGGGAGAGTGAAGGCGAGCTGGAAGGCGTCGGCGGCGAGGCCCGCGCCGAGGACGCGGGCGAGCAGCATGTCACGCGCGAAGCCGAAAATGCGGCTGACCATCGTCAGGCCGCCGATCGTCCCCACGTTTTTGACGAGGCTGCTCAAGTCCTCAGCCCGCCCCCGTTAAGGTGCTCAGGCCTGGCCGACCGTGACTTCGCCGGCCGCTTCGGCCTGCGCGGCCTGAATCTGCTGCGCGAACAGGCCGTGGAAATCGATCGGTTCGAGCAGCAGCGACGGGAAGCCGCCGTCCTGGACGGCATCGGCGACGACGCGGCGGGCGAAGGGGAAGAGGATGCGCGGCGCTTCGGCCAGGAAGAAGGGCTGAAGCTGGTCGTCGGGGACGTTGCGCACGCCGAACAGACCGGCGTATTTCAGGTCGATGACGAAGCTCGTGCCCTGATCGGTTTTCGACGTGACGTCGATCTTCAGCAGCACTTCGTACAGATTCTCGCCCACGCTATCGGCGGCGATATTGAACTGCACATCGACCTGCGGGGCGTCCTGCCATTGATAGACGGCCGGTGCGTTCGGATTTTCGAACGACAGGTCCTTCACATATTGCGAAATCAGGCCGATCGCCGGGCTCGTGTCTTCGCCGTTCGGCTGCAGGGCGGGGTTGTTGAGGTCGGCGCTGGTCTCGTCAGCCATGATGATGAAGCTTTCACTGAAAAGATGGAAACAATATCCGCATCCGCGCACCCGTGTCGGAACCGCGGCGGACGGTTGTCGCGGCGCTTAGCAGCGCCCGGCAGCGAGCACAATGGGCGCCCTGTGCGGTGCTATAGTTAAGGTCGAATCGTTGACCCGCCGCGCCGTAGCGGCCATGGTCATTTGAAACCGGGGCGCGTATCGCCTATGTATCGACCATTATGTTTCCATTGCCCGCATTGGACTTTTGCCCGTGACCTCTTTTGCTATCGTCCTGCTCGCCATGATTGCCGCCTTCCTCGGCATGCGGCTCTACTCGGTGCTCGGCAAGCGCACGGGGCATGAGCAGGAGCCCGTGTTGCCGCGCGAACGCGCCGCCGCATCGCCGGTCCGGCTTGACGAGAAGGACGGATCGCAGGCTGGCGTTGCCGCCCCCGCCGATACGTCGGGCCTCGTTTACGAACCCGCTGCGGAGGCCGGCCTTCGCCAGCTTCTCGCGACCGACCGCAATTTCGACGCCGGCCGCTTCATGGAGGGGGCCGAGGCCGCCTACCGCATGATTCTCGAGGCCTATTGGAAGGGCGATCGCGATACGCTTCGTGATCTTTGCGACGACGACAGCTACGAAGCCTTTTCCGACGCCATCGCCGCGCGCGAGGGCCGCGGGGAAACGCTCGACAATCGCCTGATGGGAATCGATTCGGCCAAGATCACCGCGGTCGAGCTGAATCGTAGCGAGGCGCGCGTCACGGTTCGTTACCATGCGGATATCAGCGCGGTCACCCGCGACGCCGAAGGCAAGCTGATCGCCGGGTCGATGAGCGACGCGTCGCAGACCGACGACCTCTGGACCTTCCGCCGCCAGATCGGCAGCAACGACCCCAATTGGGTGCTCGACGAAGCCGAATCGGCCTGACCCCATGATCCTGACGGTGGGGGCGCCGCGCGCGCGGACTTTCGGATTCGCGCTGCTCGCTGCCCTGCCGCTGCTTTCGGGCTGCGCGTCAGTCATTCCCGCGGCGGATAGTGGCCGCCCTGCAACCACTACTCCTGCACCGACGCGGCCAGCAGGCACGCCGCGGCCCTATACGCCGCGCCCGTCAGAGGGCACCGATGCAGCTGCGCAGCCGATTCCCGCGACGCCGCGCGCGCCGCTCGCCGCGGCCGCCGTTCCGGCCGACGCGACGACGGCTGCCGCCAGCGGCGTTGTCGCGGGTCCCGATTTCTCGACGCTTGGCGTTACCGCCCAGCAGGCCGCCGCCGCGCTCGCGGCGTTCCGCATCAGTTGTCCGTCGGTCCAGCGCCGCACCGACACGAGCGGCCTGACGCAGGGCACCGACTGGACCGAAAGCTGCAACGCGGCGAAAAGCTGGAAGGACAGCGATGCGGCGGCCTTCTTTGCCCGTTATTTCGGCACCGTGCAGGTCGGCACCGGCACGACCTTTGTCACCGGCTATTACGAACCCGAAATCGCTGGCTCGCGCACGAAGCAGCCGGGTTATGACGTCCCCATCTATCGCCGCCCCGCCGACCTGGTCGAAGTCGACCTTGGCCAGTTCGCCGACGATCTGAAGGGCCGCAAGATCCGTGGCCGCGTCGATGGCGGCAATTTCACCCGCTATTACGACCGCGCGGCGATCGAAAGCGGCGCGCTCGACGGGCGCGGGCTCGAAATCGCTTATGCCGCCGACGCCGCCGAATTCTTCTTCCTGCAGGTACAGGGTTCGGGTCGCCTGCGCCTCCCCGACGGCGGCATCATGCGCATCGGCTACGACACGCAAAACGGTCGCGGCTATGTCGGTATCGGCAAGCTGCTGCTCGATCGCGGCGAATTGCAGCGCGGGCAGGCGTCGATGCAGGGCATCCTTGATTATCTTCGCGCCGACCCCGTGCGCGGCGCTGCGGTGATGAACGAGAATCCCAGTTGGGTCTTTTTCCGTGAACTCACGGGCCCCGGCCCGCTCGGCGCGCTCGGGGTTCCCGTCACCGGCCGCGCGAGCGTCGCTGCTGATCCCCAATATGTGCCGCTCGGTGCTCCGGTCTTTCTTTCGCTCGACCGCGCTGAACCGAACGGGCTCTGGATAGCGCAGGACACCGGCGGCGCGATCAAGGGCGCCAACCGCTTCGACAGCTTCTGGGGCGCGGGCGACGCGGCGCGCGCGATTGCGGGCGGCATGTCGGGACGCGGTTCGGCGCTGCTGCTGCTCCCGCGCGCCAGCATCGCGCGGCTGATCCCGGCGCCCTGACATGCCCCGGCGCCTCGCCCCCGAGGAAACGGCGCTGTGGAAAAAGGTCGCAGCGACCGTAAAGCCGCTGCCCCAGGCGAAAGCGCCGCTCGCGCCCACCGCGCCGCCGACCGTCAGTCCGCCAAAGCCGACGCCGCGCAACATTGCGGCTCCCGCTGCCGCACCGCGACCCGCGACGAAACTTCCGCCCCCGCGCCGCACTCATCAGGCTGCAACGCTCGACGGCCATTGGGACCGCCGCCTGCGCAAGGGACTTGTTCGCCCCGATCTCAGCATCGACCTTCACGGTCACACGCTCGCTTCTGCGCAGGTTTTGCTCGATGAAGCGATCGGGCGCGGGCTGATGCGCGGCGCGCGCGTGTTGCTTGTGGTGGCGGGGCGCCTCCGCCCCGGTGCCGACCGTCTGCCCCAGATGCATGGCGATCCGCGCCCGCGCGGCGCGATCCGCGCTTCGCTGCCCGACTGGCTCGCCTATTCGCCCTACGCCGACCAGATCGTCGCGCTCCGTCCCGCGCATGTCAGCCACGGCGGCGCGGGGGCGGTCTATGTGATCCTGCGCCGTAGCCGCGAGGATTAGACGAAGGCGCGCACCAATATGCCGCGATAGATGGCGGTCAGCGTGTGCAGATCGTCGACCGCCACGGCCTCGTCCAGCTTGTGCATCGTCGCATTGGTCAGCCCGAATTCGACCACCGGGCAGAGCGCGTGAAGAAAGCGTGCGTCCGATGTGCCGCCGGTGGTCGACATTTCGGGGGTCAGGTCGGTTTCGGCGTGGATCGCCTCGGCGACCAGCCCTGACAGATCGCCCGGCGGGGTGAGGAAGGCTTCGCCCGAAATCTTTCCCAGTATTTTCGCATTTGGTTCGACGTCGTGCGCGAGGCGCTCGATAAGCGCGACAAGGTCGGCGCCCCTGTGCTGGTCGTTGAAGCGGATCGACAGCCGCGCCCGCGCTGAGGCGGGGATGACGTTGGTCGCGCCATTGCCGACCTCGATATCGGTGAACTCGATGTTCGACGGCTGAAACCAATCATTGCCCTCGTCGAGCGCCACCGCATCGATCGCCGCCATGATCCGCACCAGTTTCGGGATCGGATTGTCGGCAAGGTGCGGGTAGGCGACATGCCCCTGCGTCCCCGGCACGTCGATCCAGATATTGACCGATCCGCGCCGCCCGATCTTCACCATGTCGCCGAGCCGGTTCACCGATGTCGGCTCGCCGACGACGATCATGTCGGGCTTCACCCCGCGCGCATCCATATGCTCCATCAGCGCGCGCGTCCCAAAGATCGCGGGCCCCTCCTCGTCGCCGGTGATGATCAGGCTGATCGTGCCGGCCTCAGTGGGCGTGGCTGACGCGGCGGCGACAAAGGCCGCGATCGAACCTTTCATGTCGACTGCCCCGCGCCCATAAAGCAGGTCGCCGCGTACCTCGGGGGCAAAGGCATCGCCGGTCCAGCCGACGCCCGGCGGCACCACATCGAGATGCCCGGCAAAGCCGAAATGCCTCGGCCCCTTGCCCGTGCGCACGGCGAGCAAATTTTCAACGGGGCCATCGGGTTCGATCCCGTCGATGAATCGCTCGACGGCAAAGCCGAGCGGCGTTAGCGCCGCTTCCAGCACGTCGAACACGGCGCCCATGGCCGGGGTGATGCTCGGCGCGGCGATCAACGCCTTTGCCAGTTCTACGGGATCGACGGTGATGCTCATGCCGCTCCCTTACCCCCTTGCGCGGCAGCAAGTCGAGGCTTTGCATCAAGGCGCCTTTGTGCGAAACAAAGGAGGAACAAACTCCACGAGGACTGCCATGCCCAAGCTCGATCTTGATGCGATCCCGCAAACCAATGCCACCGGCTATCCCGCGCCCTATGACGCACCCGTGCAGGGGCGCTGGTACCGCCGCCTCGCCCCCGTCACGGGGCTCAGCGATTTCGCCGCGAGCCATGTCGTGCTGAGGCCCGGCGCCTGGTCGTCGCAGCGTCATTGGCACGACGGCGAGGACGAGATGCTGGTGATGATCGCGGGCGAAGCGGTGTTGATCGAGGATAGCGGGCGCTGGCCGATGCGACCCGGCGATATCGCGGTGTGGCCGAAGGGCAGCACGAACGGCCACCATCTCGTCAACGAATCGGATGTCGATTGCATCTTCGTCGCGCTCGGCGGCGGCAAGAAATACGATACCGGCGGCGGCTATTCGGACATCGATATGCTCTTCACGCCCGACGGCTATTTCCACAAGGACGGCACGCCCTATCCAACGACGCGGATTCCGTGATCCGTTGACGGGGAAGGCTAGCTACGGGGTGGGGAGCGGCGTTGGCCCCCATCATCGTCATCCCGGGCTTGACCCGGGATCCCGCTTCTTTGACGCAACCGCTGGCCCCGGCAGCAAGCGGGACCCCGGATCAAGTCCGGGGTGATGATGATGTAGGGTCCGCTATCGGTCGAAACCGGCTGGTCAGGCAAATATTGCCCTTATCCCTCGACCGGCCCCTCGAACTTCTCGATGATCCAATCCTCGGCCTGCGCGCCGCCGATCCATTCCTGCATGCATGGATGGCTGATGACCGCCTGTGCATAAGCGGCGGCGAAACGCGGCAGCGGGATCGAGTAAGTGATGAAGCGCGTCACGACGGGCGCGAACATGATGTCGGCGGCCGACCAGCTGCCAAAGAGGAAATCGCCTTCGCCGCCGAACCGCGCGCGTGCCTCGGCCCAGATCTGGAAGATGCGGACGACATCGGCCTGCACTTCGGGAAGCAGCTCGGCCGGTGGGTAGATGCGGCGGATATTCATGCTGTGGTTGCGGCGAAGAGCGGCAAAGCTCGAATGCATTTCCGCCGCCATCGACCGCGCCATCGCGCGCGCTGCCATATCTTCGGGCCAGAATCCTTTGGTCCCGCCGGTCTTTTCGTTGAGATAATCGATGATCGCCAGGCTGTCCCACACGACGATATCGTCGCCGTCCCAAAGGATCGGCACCTTGCCGCCCGACGGCGCGAACTCGTCGCCCTCGCGGCGGTTCGACCAATCTTCGTCGTAAAGCGGGACGGTGACTTCCTCGAACGGCAGGCCGCTATGCTTGACCGCCAGCCAGCCGCGCAGGCTCCAACTCGAATACGCCTTGTTACCGAGAAACAGTTTCATAGGGTCTCCTTGGCCCCACCCTCAAGGGGAGGGAGGAAAAGGTCAACTCTCGACCGCCTCCAGCACCGCGGTGCGAAGTTCGGCGATGCCCATGCCCTTTTCGCTGCTCGTCGCGATCACCTGCGGATGCGCGGCGGGATGCTTGCGTGCTTCGGCTTCGGTCGCGGCCTGCACCGCTTCCAGCTCAGTCGCTTTGATCTTGTCGGCCTTGGTCAGCACGATGCGATAGCTGACCGCCGCGGTGTCGAGCATTTCGAGCACGTCGCGGTCGACATCCTTGATCCCGTGGCGGCTGTCGATCAGCACCAGGGTGCGTTTCAGCACCGCGCGGCCGCGGAGGTAATCGTTGATCAGGAAGCGCCATTTCTTGACGACATCCTTCGGCGCCTTGGCAAAGCCATAGCCGGGCATGTCGACGAGCCGGAAGATCAGCGGATCCTGGCCGACATCGAAATAGTTGAGTTCCTGCGTCCGCCCCGGCGTCACCGACGTGCGCGCGAGCCCGTTGCGGTTCGTCAGCGCGTTGAGCAGCGACGATTTGCCGACGTTCGAGCGGCCCGCGAACGCGATCTCGGGCACGCTTGGGCTTGGCAGGTGCTGGAGCGCGGGCGCCGATTTCAGGAACGTGATCGGTCCCGAAAACAGCTTGCGTGCGCGCTCCGCCCGTTCGGGGTCGGCCCCCGGATCGATGTCTTCGTTGTCGCTCACTTCGCCGGTGCCGCCTTGAGCTGCGGGAACTTGCGATACATCCACTGCTGCTGCGCGATCGACAGCAGGTTGTTGGTGATCCAGTAGAGCAGCAGGCCGGCCGCGAACGGCGCCATGATGAACATGAACAGCCACGGCATGATCTTGAATACCTGCTGCTGCACGGGGTCGGTCGCCTGCGGGTTCAGGCGGAACTGCAGGAACATCGTGATGCCCAGGATCACCGCGAGGATGCCGATCGACAGGATCGACGGCGGGGTGAAGGGTAGCAGGCCGAACAGGTTGAGGATGTGCAGCGGGTCGGGCGCCGACAGATCCTTGATCCACAGGATGAACGGCTGGTGCCGCATTTCGATCGTCAGCATCAGCACCTTGTACAGTGCATAGAAGATCGGGATCTGGATGACGATCGGCAGACAGCCGGCGAGCGGATTGATCTTCTCGTCCTTATAGAGCTTCATCAGCTCCTGCTGCTGCTTCGGCTTGTCGTCCTTATAACGTTCCTGCAGCGCCTTCATCTTCGGCTGCACAAGACGCATCTGCGCCATCGATCCGAACTGGCGCTGCGCGATCGGGAACATCAGCGCGCGGATGATCAAGGTCAGCACCATGATCGCGACGCCGAAATTGCCGACCTGCTTGAACAGCCAGTCGAGCAGCTTGAAGATCGGCACCTCGAAAAATTCGAACCAGCCCCAATCGATCGCGTTCGACAGGCGCGTGATGCCCTGGTCGTCCTGATAGTGCGAGAGCGTGCTGACTTCCTTGGCGCCCGCGAAGACGCGGCTGGTGGTCGTGACCTGCTTGCCCGGCGCCACTTCGACGAGGTCGCGGGCGAAAGCGGCGCGATAGGCACCGCCCGGCAGGGCGTTGAACGCGGCCGAGACTTTTTCGCCCTTGGCGGGGACGACCGCGGCGAGCCAATATTTGTCGGTGAAACCGAGCCAGCCGGCCGCCGTGTAGGAGACGGTACCGTTCGAGGCCTCTTCGACCTCGTCATAATTGGTGAAGTTCGATTTGCCGTCGAGATAGCCGGTCGGCCCGACATGGATCGTCCAGCTATCCTGCTCGTGCGGGTCGGTCGGTTTGCCGGTGCGGTCGATATAGGTGCCGCTGCGCACTGCGACGGGCGTGGCGCCCGTGTTGGCGATCGTCTGTTTCGCGGTGATCAGATAATCATCGTCGATGCTGTATTCGATACGGAAGGTCTGGCCGGTCGTGTTCGACCAGCTCAGGGTCACGGGGGTCGATGGGGTCAGCTTGGTGCCGCTCGCGGTCCAGACCGTGCTGGCGCCGGGAACCACGATGCCCTGCGCCGACCAGCCGATGCTCGCGAAATAGGCGGCTTTGGTGCCGGCGGGCGCGAACAGGCGGACGGCGGGCGAATCCTTCTTGATCGTCTGACGATATTTGCTGAGCGTGATGTCGTCGACGCGCGCGCCGACGAGGTTGATCGACCCCTTGATCGCCGGAGTGTCGATCGGAATGCGGTTGCCTTCGCCCAGCACGGCCTCGACCGGGCGGATCGCCTGCGGCGCGGTGGCGGGCACGCCGGGGGCGGGCAGCGCGGCGGGCTGGCCCGGCGTTGCCGCGGGCGCTGCGCCATCCGGACCCGCGACCGTCCTGGTCACATCGGGCTTGTCGGGCGTGGGAAAGAATTTCTCGGAGACGAAATTCCAGCCGATCAGGATTGCCACCGACAGCAGGATGGCCGTGATCATGTTACGCTTGTCGTCCACGCTCGTTGGTCTCTCTTCGTATCAAATGTCGGGAAGTGCCGCGCCTAAGGCACGGGGTCGTAGCCGTGACCGCCCCAAGGATGGCAGCGCAATAGCCGCTTTGTCGCCAGCCAGCCACCCTTGATCGCACCATGACGCTGGAGCGCGGTGATCGCGTAGCTGCTGCATGACGGCGAGTAACGGCAGGTGGGCGGAAGGATGCGCGAGGGGCCGATTTGCCACCCGCGGGCGATCAGGATGAGCAATTTTGCAATCATGCAAAAAGCCCGAAAAACTGCGCAACTTCACGCGCGATTGATGCTTTTTCCTCTTCGTCACCCCGGACTTGATCCGGGGTCCCGCTCAGCGACGTTGAAAAGCGGGACCCCGGATCAAGTCCGGGGTGACGAGAAAGGGGAAGGGCGACGCTCATGACGGCTTTGCTGCCAGCTTCTTCGCTGCGCGCTTCAGCGCCGAATCGAGATGCTCGCCAAGCTCGGCAAAGACGATGTCGTTGCCGCCCGGCCGGCCGATCAGCACATGGTCGGCGCCGACGATCCCCGATTCGGGCAGCGCGGCGCGGCACAGTTCACGCAGCCGGCGCTTCATCCGGTTGCGGGTGACGGCGTTGCCGACCTTCTTGCTGACGGTATAGCCGATGCCCAGCGAATCGTCGCCGTCGCCGCGCTGGCGGACGAGCAGGACAAAGCCGGGCATGGGAAAGCGAAGGCCGCGGTTGGCGGCCAAAAATTCGCTACGTTTTGAAAGCGTTCGCACCAGACGGGCTGGCGCAGAAGCGTCAGCGATCAGGCCGACAGCTTCTTGCGGCCCTGGGCGCGGCGGTTGGCGAGAACCTTGCGGCCGCCGACAGTCGCCTTGCGGGCGCGGAAACCGTGGCGACGCTTGCGAACGAGGCGGCTCGGTTGATAGGTACGCTTCATCGCGGTATCCCCAAATTCTCTCTAAAGGCTCTAACAGAAAAGGGCCGCCAAACGTGGGCGGCCACTGATGGGGGCGCGGATAAGCGAGAGTCGGCGCAAAGTCAATTCCCATCGCGGCGGTTTTCCGGTGCCTTGCCGTGGAATGCGGCCTTTTTGATCGTTTCCAGTGCTGCCCGCTCGCGCTTTCGCGCTGCGCTTGCGCGGCGCATCACGCGGTCGGTCCATGCCGCATAGCGCGGGTGGCGCCATTTGAAGCGGACATAGATGCGCTTCGCCCACGCGCTGTTCTGCAGGCACAGCATCAGCCCGAGCGGGAAAAGAATGATGAAGCCGGGGCCCGGCAAGATGCCGACGATCGGGGCGATCGCCATCATCACCACGCCGAGGATGAACAGCGCCAGCCGGACCTGCGCGGTCGATCGCAATCGCTGATAAAGGCTCCGCTTCGCCATGGGGGCGATGTGGGGGAGGCGGCGGCGTGTTACAAGGATAAAGCAGCTTGGCGCGCGAGGATTGATGATCGCGAGCAGCGGTTTTTGGGTGGAGAGCTGTCGTTACCCTCTTTGGACATCGCCCGCTGAATCCGGGATCGGGTCGGCGCAAGGGCTGCGCAATATTCCAAAGTTCAGGAAAGTTCAGCCCTATGAGCGCGCCGATTTGCCAGTCGCGGAGCGCTGGATGTGCGCGGCACGTCCGATCATGGTCGCACCCCAAGCCAGGCAGCGACCGCCTTTTTGTTCACCGAATGAAAGAGCCGGATGAAGGCTTGCACAGCCGGATAATGTAGGAAAGACCTATTTGGAGGTGATGTCTGTTTTGGGGTGGGAAGCGGACATCCCGTCCCCCACGTCCGTCATCCCGGGCTTGACCCGGGATCCCGCTTTTTGACGCGCCCAATGGCTTCGACCTCAAGCGGGACCCCGGATCAAGTCCGGGGTGACGATGATGGGGAGGTCTGCAACCGGTCGAAAGCGCCTTCTCGAGCGCAGCGGTCGCGACAGTCAGTTGAGCGTGACGAAGCGTGCCATGTCGTCGCGCGTCAGATAGCGGACATCGTCGAACGATGTGCTGTTGGTGAGCGTGTAAAAAGCGCGGGCCTTGGCGGCATCCATACCCATTTCGCGGTAGTAGCCGAGATATTCGGCATGGACCGGATCGTTCGCCGGATAGTCGTTCGCCTCGCGGCCATATTCGTCCGCCCAGCTATGGACGCCGAATTCCGCGTCGGGCGCGGCACGGCGGGTGACACCGGCGAGCCAGAGTTCCACCGCGCCCGAGCGGATCGAGCCGCCCGCGGGAACGACCGTTTCCATGCCCTGCCGGCGGACTGCGCGCGCCAGGATCAGGTTTGCTTCTTCATCCAGGCTGCCGGGGCAATCGACCATCTCGAGCCGCTTGAGCCCGGGGTATGCCGCCAGCATCGCCGCGAACTGGCGCGGCGTGGCGGAGGTGACGTCGCCGGCCATGCGCACGGTCGTGCTGTCGATCACCGAAAAGGGGCCATAGGCCGCTTTCGCATGGCCGAGCGTCGCGAGCGTGGCGGCAGGCGCATAGCGGCGCGTGGAGGCGAAATCGGCGTCTTCGGCGAGCGCCTCGTCGCCCAGGAGTGCGGCGTCCTCGTCGATAAATTCAGCGCCGTCGTCTTCGCCTGCATCGTCATAGGTCCAGGTCACCGTCGTCGTGGTGATCGTCATGACCTGCTGCGCATGCGCCGGCGCGAACGCCAGCACCGCCGCGAGTGCGGCGATGATGAGCGTACGGACGAAGGCGTGCATGGAGGCGGACGGCGAAACCATGCGTCCGCCTTCGCGCGTGCGCGCCTATCAAATGGCGAACAGGCAACGTCAGCGCGCCGTTAACCCCGATATGGGACGGCCTGGATCAATCGCGGTCGGGCGCGCCAAGCGGGAAGTAGGGACGGTATGGCCGCGCCTCCTCGACGCACCGCGAAACGGTCGGATGCGCGAGCAGGCGAGCGCGATAGGCGCGCAAATTCTCGTACTTCTCCGGGATTTGATAGACCCAGTCGGCATAGAAAAGCGACGGCGCCGCGGCGCAATCGGCGAGCGTGAATCCATAGGGCGTCGCCCAGCCGCCGCCCGCCAGCTCCTTGTCGAGCCAGGCATAGATGGTATCGAGCCGCGCATGCGTTTGTTCGACGATGATCGGCAGATGATTTTCGGGCCCGCGCAACGCGTCGTTCACCACCTCCTGCATCCGGTTCATCACATGATGATCGAAGATGCGGTCGAACAGCCGGACCTTTAGCGCCGCGTCAAAATCCTGCGGGATCAGGCGCGGTTCGGGCACCAGATGGTCGAGATATTCGATGATGATCGACGATTCGAACCAGGGCACGCCGTCGTGGACGAGCAGCGGGAACTGTCCGACCGGCCAATGCGCCCGCAATTCGGGCATATGGTCGGGGAACGCCGGATCGACCGAGCGATAGTCGAATTCGATGCCCTTTTCGTAGAGCGCGATCAGCACCTTCCATGTGTAGGACGAAAAGGGGTGGCCATAATAGATCAGCATCAATTGCTATCCTTGCGCGTCAGCCAGGCGAGCGGCCAGCCGACGAAGAAGATGTGCGGGAAAAGCGCGATCGCGCCCTTCGCAAGGTCGGTCGGCGGGAAGGGCAAGCCGAAGCGCAGCGGCAGCACGATCCCGTTCATGATGACATAGAGCAGCAGCCCGTAAAGCGTTCCGGTCAGCCACCAGGGCCACGCCGTCAGCGCGCTCCAGCGCCGCGCAACGAAAAACCATGTCGCGACCATCGCGCCCATGATCGTATAATGGGTCGCGAGGCCCGCGATATCGCCGCCGATGCCCCAGCCGCGCGCGGCGTCGCCGAACGGCCCGCTCGCCACCGCATGGAGCATCGAAGAGACGGTACCGCCCTGCAACAGGCTCGACACCGACGCATAGACGATGTCGAGCGTGCCGCAGAGCACCCATGCGAAGAGCGCCGGGTTACGCCGCGCCAACGGCTTCACCCCGCACCGCGGCCTCGATCTTCGCGATATCGATCTTCTGCATCGTCATCATCGCGTCGAACGCGCGCTTGGCGACCTCGGGATCGCCGCCCATCGTCGCGTCGGTCAGCACGCGCGGGGTGATCTGCCAGTTCAGGCCCCATTTGTCCTTGCACCAGCCGCACGCACTTTCCTTGCCGCCGTTGCCGACGATCGCGTTCCAATAACGGTCGGTTTCCTCCTGCGTGTCGGTATGGACCTGGAAGGAAAAGGCCTCGCTGTGCGGAAAGATCGGGCCGCCGTTGAGCCCGACGCACGCTATGCCCAGCACGGTAAAGTCGACCGTCAGCGCGTCGCCCTTTTTGCCGCCGGGAAAATCGCCGGGTGCTTTGTGAACGGCGCCCACGCTGCTGTTCGGGAAGGTCGCGGCATAGAAATTCGCCGCTTCCTCGGCATCCTTGTCGTACCAGAGGCAGAGGCTCACGGGTTGGCTCGTCGGTTGGTTCGTCATTTTCACTCTCCTTTGATGGGCCCGCCGATCGACCATTGATGGCCGAACGGATCCTTTATCTGGGCATAGCGGTCCCCCCAGAACATATTGTCGAGTGGCATCACGACGCTTGCGCCCGCGGCAACCGCGCGTTCGAACCACGCGTCGGCATCGTCGACCTGCAGGTGCAGTGTCACGCCATCGGGCTTGCCCGACGGTTCGCTGACATATTCGGGAAATTCGTCGTGCATCATCAGCGACGCGCCGTTGATCGTCAGATGCGCGTGCATCAACCGCACGCCGTCGTCGGCGGGCACGCGCACATTTTCAGTCGCGCCGAACGCCTTGATGTAAAAGTCGATGGCCTCACTCGCGCGCTTGTCGGCGATCGCGATATGCGGGGTGAGGCCGGTGGTCGGGCCCTGATTGTCCATCGTCGCTCTCCTTCGATTATTTGCGCGGCCCGACGAAGCCGACCGGCGCACCCTGCGGATCGATGGCGTTCATCGCATATTCGCCGCCGGGGATTTCCATCGGTTCGTTGGTGATCGTGCCGCCGTTCGCGGTCACGGCGGCATGCGCGCGGTCGATATCGTCGACGCCGATATAGAAATTCCACACCGGGACCGGATAACCTTCCATCAACGGCATCACCGCGCCCAGCCCGACCTCGCCGCGCTGGATGAAGCGGTACGCGCCAAGCTCGCCCATCGGCATCTCGCCTTCCTGCCCCCAGCCGAAATGCTCTTTATAGAAAGCGATCGCGGCGTCGGAATCGCTCGTCGCCAGCTCGTTCCAGCGCACATGCTGTGCCTCGGTCACCGAAAAGACGTCGCTCTCCATGCCTTCCATTCCCTCGGGCGGCTTGGGGTCCATGACATAGAAGACTGCGCCCTGCGGGTCGGCGACCATTGCGATACGCCCGACCGGAATGTCCATCGCCGGCATATGCACGCTGCCGCCGTCGGCCTTGATCGCCGCAACCGCGGCATCGACATCGGCAACGTGGAGATAGCCGATCCAGATCGGGCGGGCGCCGCCCGCAATCATGTCGGCATTAAGAGCCAGCACGCCGCCGGCATTGCCGCCATCGCTGCGCCCGATCATGCGGTAATCGACGCCGCCCGCGGTCTGTTCGCCGGTGTCGGCGATCGTCCAGCCGACCACCGCGCCATAGAAGCGCGCCGCACCCGCAGGATCGGGAGTCATCAGCTCGTACCAGATGAAGTTGCTCGGCTCGCTCATCGTCTCTCTCCTCGATTTTTCTGTCAGTAAGTCAGGCTGGGGAACCAGTCGCCGCGCCCCTCGGGCGTCATGTCGAGCAGGCCCCAGAGCGGATCGACAAGGTCGCCCGCGCGGTGGTGCTGGCCGGGGTCTTCGGGTGCATAGGCCATCTCGCTCGCCCAGACGTGGCGGATCGCGTTGCCGTCCTTGCGGAAGACGTTGAAGATCGTCTCGTCCCAATTCTCGCCCGGCTTCATGCCATGCTCGGTGCGCTTGGCGTCGGACAGTTTCGACGTGTCGCCGAAATAATCCGCTGAATAACGTCCGTCGACGTCGGACAGAAAGGTCAGGTGCGGCCAGCGCCGGTCCTTCGCCCACGCCTCCAGCCGCGCGATCGGCGACTTGGCGACGACATAGAAGGGCGCGCGCTGCCCGATATGGCGTGCGCTGCCGTCGATCGCGTCGAGCATATGGGTGCAGCCGTTGCACGGCTTGTCGCGCTCGGCCCCGAACATGAAGCTTTGCATGATGATGCTTGGCTTACTCTCGAACAGCTCGGACAGCTTGATGCGCTCGGGACGCTGATATGCGCCGATCCGCTCGAATTCATAATCCTCGGGCACCTCGCCGCCCGGCGGCAGCGCGCGGCGCTTGGCGGCGACCGCCTCGATCTGACGGCGCAATGCGATTTCGTCGTCGAGCAGCGCGGCGCGCGCGGCGCGATAGGCGGGGCTTTCGTTCGGGAAGGACAGATGTTCCATGGCCTGCTTCCTTCTGGTCGGGCTTATAGCCGGTGCAGCCGCAGCGGCTTTACATTTTCGCGCGCGATCAGCCCGCGCGCCTCGAGATCGAGCTGAACGCCCTTCAGCCACCAGCCCGCTTTCGCGCCGCCGGGAAACAAATCCTCGGGCAGCAAAGGCAGCACGCGCGCCTTGACCTCGGCGACGGTGAGGCCGGGCTGAGCGCTGGGCACGGCCGCGAGCAGCGCGTCCTTCATCGCGTCATATTTCGCCTTCTCGACGCGCACGACATGGCCGGGGCTCGTGAAATTGAGCATTTCGACGCGTTCGAGGCTTTTGCTCATCGCGCATATCCCTTCGTCGCTTCGATCGGCGGGGCGCGAAAGCCCATCGCGATCCATGCGGTGAGCAAGCGCCACATGAACTTGCCCGAAGGCGATTTGTAATTGGGGATGTCGTCGGGCAACTCGACGCCTGCGGGCCGGTCGCCGACGATCGTCCGCATCTCGGCCGCCGGACGCTCGCCTTCGGGGATGCGGCCGGAATAGACGCTCAGCCAATGCCCCTTGGTAAATTCGAGCGCGATCGGCGCGTTGCAGCACCGCGCGACGAACCGCCGCGTCGGCGATTCGGGGGTCAGCCGGTGTTCGTCCAATTTGTCCGACCCCGACAGCCAGGCGAGGCGATCCTTGCGGACGAGCAGATAGGGTGTGCCCCCGTCGGCGCCGACCACCGCCGGCGCGCCGGGAAGCGCCGCGAAGGCGCGTCCCGCCGTCTGACAGCTCTGGCAATAACAGGTCGCCGCGACGATCGGCTTGCCGGTGAGTTCGAGCGTCACTGCGCCGCATTGGCAGGACGCGGTGCGATGTTCGGGTGTTTGTGTATCGGCCATCGGTTCTCTTCCCAGCGATCCTCCCTGCCGCGAAGCGATGGGGAGGGGGACCATCCGAAGGATGGTGGAGGGGCGGCGACGTCGCGCCATCGCCCCTCCGTCAGCCATGCGGGCTGCCACCTCCCCATCGCTTCGCGACAAGGAGGAGCAAAGTCAGGCCTCGACGATCGGTGCGAAACCGCCGTAGATCATGCGCGCACCGTCGAACGGATTATTCTCCGGATCATGCTTCATCCGCTCGTCGGTCATCATCTTTTCCCAACCCGTCGTGCGCGCTTCCTTGTTGGGCCACTCGACCCAGCTATAGACGACGGTCTCGCCGTCCTTCTTGTGCGCGGCGCGGGCATAATCGGTGACCTTGCCGTCGGGAACATCGTCGCCCCACGCCTCGACGACGCGCGTCGCGCCATAGTCGCGGAACACTTCGGACGCCTTTTGCGCCAGCGCGCGATAGGCTTCCTTGTTGCCGTCGGGCACGGGGACGACATAGCCGTCGACATAGGAGGTCGAGCCTGCGGCCCGATCGTCGACGATCGAGTCGAAGCCGCCGATGATCATCCGCTTCGCGTCGAACGGCATCTCGCCGCCCATCGCTTCCATACGCGGGTCGCTCATCATCTTTTGGTTTGCGGCGTCGCGCGTCGCCCTGTCGGGATATTCGAACCAGCTGAACACGACGGTTTCGTCGGGCTTCGCCTGCACGGCGCCCTTGAAATCGTTGACCTTGCCGTCGGGCACGTCGTCGCCCCAGCATTCGACCATGCGCGCGACGCCGAATTCCTTGAACAGCGGCGCGGCGTCGGCGGCGTGCTTGCGATAGGCTTCCTTGTTGGCGGTCGGCACCGCGACCACAAATCCTTCTACATAGGTCATCTTGTCTCTCCTTGGGGGGTGGGAGGGTTTCAGGCGGCGGGCGGTCCCGCTTCTTCGCTGAAGGCGGCCAGCTGCGCGTCCATCGCGCGTTGAAAGGCGGGGCGGGCGAGGCAGCGATCGAGATAGGCCTGCAATCGCGGTTGCTCGGCGATCAAGCCCGCCTCGACGGCTTCGCGCAGCACCGTTGCCATCGCGATGTCGGCGACGGTGAATTCGCCTGTCAGATAGTGTTTGTCGCCGATCGCGTCGTTCAAGCGGCCGAGCCGACCCTGAATGAATTCGATCAGGCTCGGACGGCGCAGCTTCGCCCATTCCTCTTCGGTCGAGAAAATGTCGACATTGCCAAGCTCGAACAGCATCGGCTCGACGCTGTTATAGGCCGCGAACAGCCAGGCGAGTGTGTTGGCGCGCGCCTGCGGGTCGCGGGGCATCAGCCGCGCGTCCTTTTCGGCGAGGTGAAGCAGGATCGCGCCGCTCTCGAACAGGCGGATACCGCCATCGTTGAGCACCGGGACCTGGCCCCACGGCTGGAACAGGAAATGGTCGGCGGGGCGGTTGATCGCGCTGATCAGATGTTCGGCATAGTCGAGTCCGATTTCCTCGCAGGCCCAGCGCGGGCGGAGGTCGCGGACATAACCGCGCGCGAAATCGGGGACCCAGTCAAAGGCAGTGACTTCGATCTTGCTGTCGGGGTTCACAGGCATGGCGATCTCTCCTCGTTTGTGGGGTTCAGGCGGGTAGGGGTTCGCCGACTGCGCAGTCGGCCAGATGCGCCGCCATCGCGCTCTGAAAGGCCGGGCGGGCTTTTCCGCGCGCGACATAGGCGGTCAGATTGGGATGCGGCGCCAGCAATTCCGGATTTGCGTTGCGGAGCACATCGACCATCACGATGTCGCCGATCGAAAAATGATCTTCCAGCCAGTCGCGGTCGCCCAGCGCCTGCGACAATCGGGACAGCCGCTGCTCGGCAAAGGGCTTCGCCGCTTCGATCGCACCGGCGAGCCAGTCGGTGCCCTGTCCCTTGACGGTCAGCACGACCAGGGTCTGGATCATCGGTTCGACGCTGTTGAGCGCGGCGATCATCCAGCTGATGGCGCGCCCGCGCCCTTTCGCGTCGCGTGGCAACAGACGCTCGTCGGCTTCGCCGATGTGGATCAGGATCGACCCCGTTTCGAACAGGGTCAGGTCGCCTTCCTTGTAAACCGGAACTTGCCCGAACGGCTGATCGGAAAGATAGGCCGGCGCCTTGTCCTCGAAAATGCCGCCGATCAGCCGCGTGCGATAGGGTTGGCCGATTTCGTCGAGCGCCCAGCGGACGCGGACGTCCTTGATACGGCCGTAAGCGAAATCCGGCACCGATCGGTAGGCAGTGATTTCGGGCATGGCCTCGGTTCGGGCGGACATGATCAGCTCCTCTTCCCTTTGATATAGGCGACGATCGACATCGCGTGGCCGTGGCCCAGGTCGAAGTCGCTTTTCAGCCAGTCGACGATCGCGGTTGCCTTGACGCCGGGGGCGAGGCCGCTTTCGTCGGCCAGGCCCTTGTCGATCGCGAAGCTTTTCAGTTCGTCGGCCGATTTGCCGGTCTTGGCTTCGACATTGTCGAGATAGGCCTGAAAGCTCATGCGCTTGCTCCTGTCCGCAGCGGGATCAGCGCGCGGAGGCGCGGGTCGCGCAGCCACAGGCCGCCCCACAGCATGATGCCCAGGTAAACGCCGAACAGGCTGTGGCTGAACAGCGGGCTGTTGATGCGCACATGCGTGCCGATCGCGCCGCCGAGATAGCCGGTTATCAAGATCGCACCGAGGATCGCGGTGCGCGGCCAGATATAGAGCAGGGTCGGGATCAGTAGCAGTATGCCGAGCATCGTCATCGTCGGGACGTCGAGCGGCCATCCGAGATCGGGCGGGCTATATTTGATTGCGGTTTCGGGTGAGACCAGCTTGAGCCCCGCATCGAAGAGAAGGAAGAGGATCACCAGGCCACTCAAGACATAGCCTGCGATCAACTGACCCTTGCCGGTTTGTTGGTCTGTCATCCTCTTCCTCCTCCCTTTTTCATTTTATGCGTTGGCTTCGGCGGGTTCGCCGGCGGGGATCGCGGTGGGGTCCATCCACATCACTTCCCAGATATGGCCGTCGGGATCTTCGAAGCTGCGGCCGTACATGAAGCCATAATCCTGTGTCGGGGTCGGGTCGGCCTTGCCGCCCGCCTTGACTGCCTTGTCGACCTGTCCGTCGACGGCTTCGCGGCTGTCGGCTGAAACGCAGATCAGGACCTGCGCGGTGCTGTGTGCGTCGGGGATCGTCTTCGACGTGAAGGTCGCCCATTTTTCATGCGTCAGCAGCATGACGTGGATCGATCCTTCCTCGACCACCATGCAGGCCGCGGTGTCGTCGGTGAAGGCGGGGTTGTTCGCCGCGCCGACCGCCTCGTAAAAGGCCTTCGACTTTTCAAGGTCGGTGACCGGCAGGTTCACGAAAATCATCTGGGGCATCTACTCTCTCCTTGGGGGTGGTGATTATTGAAGTCAGCGCGCGCGGCGCGCGGCGGCAATTACGCGCCGCGTCATGACGCGCCTCCGCTGCCGAACAGCATCCGCACATAACGCTTCAAATGGGTGACGGTGCCGCGCGCAATCGCCGGATCGTTCGTCGTTTTCGCCAGGACGAAGGCGCCCTGCAGCACCGACTGGACATGTTGGGCAAGGCCAAGTGCGGTGATATCCTCGGGCACCCCGTAAACATCCATCGCGGCCTGAATGTCGGGGGCGAGCGCCTGGCAATAGGCGTTGATGCTCGCTTCGCACGCGGCGCGGATGCGGTCGTTGGTCGCATAGGCTTCCTGCACCATCGTGCCGACGAAGCAGGTATAATCCTCAGTCGGTCCGTCGAGCATCGACAGGCGGAAATCGATATGGCCGAGCAGGCGGTCGAGCGGATCGTCCAGCTTCACATGCGGCGCCAGTTCGAACATCGGTCGCGCACGCTCGGTCCAGCCCTCTGCCGCCGCGATCGCCAGTTCTTCCTTCGAAGCGAAGTGATGGAAAAAGGCGCCCTTGGTCACGCCCGCGGCGGCGCAGATCTGGTCGACCGTCGTCGCCGAATAGCCCTGCTTGCGTACGGTGGCATGCGCCGCCGCGATCAGCCGCGCCCGCGCGCTGCCCCGCGGGGCGCGCACTCCCGCAGTACCGCCGCCCGCCGGGGGGACATCGCGGGCGGCGGCTGCGGGGATCGAGGGGGGCTGATTCGTCGTCATGCGAATCGACATACCGACTAGTTGGTATGTTGTCAAATATGCAATCGGGGTTACGCTCCGCGGCACCCCCGCCTTCGCGGGGGCAGGCTTTTCGCCAACTTCCGAAAAAGACTCGACCTTCCCGTCACTTCGCCTAAAGAGGGGATGGAACAAAGGGGGCACAACGGTGCGGTTCCGGGGGAAAGATGGTCGCAGTCGTTTCCACTGTCGCGTATCTCGGCATCGAAGCCCGCGGGGTTGAGGTGCAGTGCCAGGTCACGCCCGGCGTTCCGCGATTCGTCGTCGTCGGCCTTCCCGACAAGGCGGTGGGCGAAAGCCGCGAACGCGTCCGCGCCGCCATCGCCGCGATCGGCCTCTCGCTCCCGCCCAAGGTCATCACGGTCAACCTGTCACCCGCCGACCTGCCCAAGGAAGGTTCCCACTACGACCTTCCGATCGCATTGGCCTTGCTCGGTGCGATGGGGGTGATCGATGCGGAAACGCTGGCTTCCTATGTGGTCGTCGGCGAACTCGGGCTCGATGGACGCGTCGCGGCGTCGCCCGGCGTCTTGCTAGCCGCGATCCACGCCGGCAGCGCCGAGCGCGGGCTGATCTGCCCCGCGGTCCAGGGCCCCGAAGCGGCGTGGGCGGGCAATGTCGAGGTGCTTGGCGCGCCCGACCTCCTGTCGCTGCTCAACCATTTCAGGGGTAATGCCCTGCTAGCACCGCCGGTGCCTGGAGAGGTGGAGATTCCGGCGCGCGCGGCTGACCTCCGTCAGGTAAAGGGGCAGGAGACCGCAAAGCGCGCGCTCGAGATCGCCGCGGCGGGCGCGCATAATCTGATGATGTCGGGACCGCCGGGCGCGGGCAAGTCGCTGATGGCGGCGTGCATGCCGGGCATCCTTCCCGACCTCTCGCCCGCCGAGGCACTCGAAGTGTCCATGATTGCGTCGGTTGCCGGCGGGCTTGAAGGCGGTGGCCTGATCCGCGCGCGGCCGTTTCGTAGCCCCCATCATTCGGCATCGATGCCCGCGCTCATCGGCGGCGGGCTGCGCGTGCGGCCGGGTGAGGTCAGCCTCGCGCACCTGGGTGTGCTGTTCCTCGACGAACTGCCGGAATTCCAGCGCGGCGTCCTCGATTCGCTGCGCCAACCGCTCGAAACGGGCGAGGTCAGCGTTGCGCGCGCGAACGCGCATGTGACCTTTCCCGCGCGCGTTCAGTTAGTGGCGGCGATGAACCCCTGCCGGTGCGGTCATCTGGGCGACCCGGCGCTTGCGTGCAGCCGCGCACCGCGCTGCGCCGCCGATTATCAGGCAAAGCTGTCGGGCCCCCTGCTCGATCGCATCGACCTGCACGTCGAAGTGCAGACGGTGAGCGCCGCCGACCTGGTCCTGCCGCCGCCCGCCGAGGGCAGCGCCGAAGTCGCGGCTCGCGTCGCGGCGGCGCGAGCGGTGCAGACCGCACGCTATGCGGAGCACAAGGCGCGGACTAACGCCGAGATCGACGGCGAACTGCTCGAAGCGGTTGCGACCCCTGACGAGGCAGGGCGCAAGCTGCTCGCACAGGCGGCCGAAGCGATGCGGCTGTCGGCGCGCGGCTATACGCGAATCCTGCGCGTGGCGCGCACCATCGCTGATCTGGCGGGCAGTCAGGATATCGGGCGCATCCATATCGCCGAGGCGCTCAGCTATCGCCGGCAGGCACCGAGGAACTGATGGAAGAAATCGTCTTTGAAACCGTCATCATCGAATGGCACGGGCCGGCACCCTTCCTCTTCGCGCCGGTGCCCGACGAACATGTCGGCGCCCTCCGCTACGCGGCGATGACCGAAAGCTATGGCTGGGGTGTCGTGCCCGTTGTGGCGACGATCGGCGACACGCTGTTCGCGACGTCGCTCTTCCCGCGCGATGGAGGCTATCTGTTACCCGTCAAGGTCGCGGTCCAGAGGTCGGAGCAGGTCGGCGTCGGCGACCGGATCGCGGTCAGGATGCGCGTGGGCCGCGCCTAGGCTCGCGCGAATCTCGCCATGGTGGTAAAGATTTTCGAACATATTGATGCGATGGGGTAGGGATGATCGCAGGGGGCAATCTTCTGGCGCACATGTGCGGCCGGCTCGGGCTGGGTTTCGTCCTGCTCGCGCTTGCGTTGTGGGGTCCGCCGGCAGCCGCCGCGATACTCGACGTCGACCGCGACCTTTGTCACGCGCAAAGCGAACTCGCCACGCCCGACCGCGGGCTCGCCGCGCTTCGCTTTTCGTGCAGCGGAGCGCCCACGGGATATCAGCAGGAAAGCCTGTGGCTTCGCGCTCCGCTCGAAGGCGGCGGCGCGCGGCGCGGCGATGTCGCGCTGATGGTCCACCAGTCGCGCTTCGACCGGCTCGCCGTAGCCTTTTCCTACGCCGACGGCGCGACGCGCTGGCAGCAAGTGCGGGCGGGCGACTATGGCTCCTATTGGCGTGCGGGCGGGCAGATATTGTTCGAAGCGCCCGAACGCGGCGCTGCGTTGACCGCGGTGACCATGCGCTTCGACCGCCTGTCGGGCCATCAATTCCTCCACGCGCGGACCGTATCGAAGGCCGAGGCGGGGATGCAGTCGGCGGGCATGGCGGCCGCGGTCGGCGCCGCGCTGACGCTGCTGCTTGTGAGCTGCATTTACAGCCTCTCGCTCGCCTTTGCCGTGCGCCGGCAATATCTGGCATGGCAGGCGGCCTGGGCAGGGACGATGCTGCTCTGGGGTACGCTCTGGTCGCAAATCCATCTGGCGCTGGTGCCGGGCTTGGCCGGGACGGTGACGACGCAGATCTGCACCTTTCTTTCCTGCCTCGCCATTGCGCTCGCGACGATCAGCGCGGCGACCTCGGTCGATCGCGGCAGTGCGCCGAAAGCGCTCCGGACCGCGGCGCTCATCTGCGGTTTGGGTGTCGGGCTGGCGGGGATTCCGCTGGCGATGATCCGCGGCGAGAGCCTGGGTTCGCTCGCCGATATCCTGGGACTCGTGATTATCGCCGACCTTCTGGCGGTGACGATCTATGTCGGCTGGGCATGGCGGCGCGGTTCGGTCGAGGCGCGCGACTTTCTCGCGGCGTGGGGGCTGCCGATGGCGGTGCTCGCGATCATCCACGTCGTCGACGTCGAAGACGGGTTCTGGGGTGGCGGATCGAAGCTGCTGGTCCTTGCCGCCGCGACTTGGCAAGCGCTGTGGCTGGCCGCTGCGGCGACGCGCCGGCTTGGGCATCTCCGCATCGAACGCGACCATGCGCGCAGCGCCGAGGCGCAGGCGCAACAACTCGCGCGCCGCGACCCGCTCACCGGACTGCCCAACCGCCGCGGCTTCGTCGAGAGCGTGACGCCGCTGCTCGAACGCGCGCGGGCGGACAATCTGCCCGCCGCCCTGTTGCTGGTCGACATCGATCGCTTCAAGTCGATCAATGACATCTACGGCCATGACGCAGGCGATGTCGTGCTGTGCGGCATCGCGCGGCGGATCGAGCGCTGGGAAGGGGCGATGTGTACCGTCGCTCGGCTGGGCGGCGAGGAATTCGGCCTGCTGACGATCGGGATGGAAGGCATCATTCTCGGCCGTTTCGCCGAGAGTATTCGGCGCGGGATCGCGGCGTGCGATCATAGCGAGACGGTCGGCGACCGGCTGGTAACCGCCAGCGTCGGGGTTGCCGAGGTCCGGCCGGCATGTGATTTCCAGCAGCTATACCGGCTCGCCGACGAAGCGCTCTATGATGCCAAGCGCGGTGGGCGCAACAAGGTGGTCGTCCAGCGGCATTATGACATGCCCGAACGAGCGGTCGGCCGCGAGGTCGCGAGATCGAATTGAAGGGGCCGCGCAAACGCGGCCCGAGATCAAAAATCGGCCGAAGCCGGAGCTTAGTTTGAGACGACTTCGAGCGGCGGCGGAGCTTTCGCCGCAGCGGCGCCGTGGCGGCGATGGCTCAGCTTGCCTTCGACCTTGCCGCCGTTTTCGATCGTGATGCTCTCATAGGTCACGTCGCCGGTGATCCGCGCGGTCGCGTGGACGATCAGCGTCTTCGCCTCGATCGCGCCGTCGAGCAGGCCCGCGATCTTCGCGGTTTCGGCCACGACCGATCCCTTGATCTCGCTCGCCTCGCCCTGGACGAGATTGGCGCATTTGAGGTCGCCGTCGATCTTGCCGTCGACATGCAGGTCGACGCTGGCCGAAACATTGCCGGTGACGACGACGTCCGACCCGAGGATCGAAAAGGTCGTGTGGCGGGCGCCCGTAGCCATTTTAGCGGGCACCACGGACGGCAGCGACGGAACCGACTCGCTGTCGGGCGTCGTCTTTGACTTCGAGAACATCGGCTTTGGCCTCCAGGAAGCGGCGCGGGTTGACCGCGACGCCGTTCAAACGGACTTCGAAATGCAGGTGGCTGCCGGTCGAACGGCCGGTCGAGCCCATTTTGGCGATCTGCTCGCCGGCGGCGACCTGCGCGCCGACCTTGGACGTAAAGCCCGACAAGTGGGCGTAGCGGGTCAGGATGCCCTGGCCGTGATCGACCTCGACGACATTGCCGTAGCCCGACTTCTGTCCGACATAGACGACGCGGCCAGGCGCGGCGGCCAGGATCGGCGTGCCCATCGGTCCGGGGAAATCGAGCCCCGAGTGCATCGCGCCAGCACCGGTGAACGGATCGCTGCGATAACCGAAGCTCGACGAGAGCATCAGCACGTTCGCGGGCTGACCCGACGGGATCGCGACGAGCGTACGTTCGAGCACTTCCATACGGAACAGTGCGCTTTCGAGCGCGGCGAAGGATTTGCCGAGCGAACTCGCGCGGCCGGTGCGGCCGCGATAGGGGATGAACGGACCACCGCGTCCGGCCGCGGCGTTGCGGATCAAAGCGGCGGGGTTCATGCCAAGCTTGGCGACGGCGCCCTCGGCCTTCGCGGCGCGTTCGTTGACGGCAGTCAACAGACGGTTGGCGAAATCCTCTTGCCGCGCTTCGAGGCGGGCGAGAATTTGCGCTTCGGGCGGCAGGTTCGGGTCGATCACGGCGCCAGTTTCAAGCCGGGAGGTCTTCAGCGGCGCCTGCTCGGCAGCCGGCGCAGCGCCTTCACCATGGGCTTCGGGCGTCACTGCGGCAGGCTCGACACCGAAATGGACTTTCGACCATTCCTCGAGCTGTTCCTGCCGGTCTTCGAGATCGGCGGCCGTTTCGGCGACATTGTCGCGATATTTGGCGATGCGGGCTTCGGCGGCGCTCGCTTCGGCCTGCTGCGCGGCAACAGCAGCGCGTTCGTCGGACTTGAGCAACTGGTTGATCAGGACGGCAAGCGTGACCGCCGCCCATGCCAGCAGCACCGCGCCGGCGATCAGCGCGACGCGCTTTTGCCAGACCGCGCTGACGCGCAGGAATCGAACGTGACCGTGCGTGCGAACAAAGATTTCATGGTCCTGAAACAGCGCAGAAAACCGCTGGCGCAATTCGCGCAGACCCGTTGTTTTCGATGACAAGTGGCGACCCCATCTTGTGTTTTATTGGAGCCCTCCGCCCCGATTGATGCGCCCTTTATCAGGCCCTTTACCGTGGTGCGAATCTTTGGAGGGCGACTCGGGCCGAGTCGAAACCATCGCGCGGTGAACGGTGTCAAACTGTCGGAACGCCGCCATTTTGGCAGGAAAACGCGCGCGAATCGGTAAATGATATTGACGGCTTGCTTACCATTTTCGGGTAGCGCTAAGCGGGTGAATATCATGGCGAAATCAGCTTCTTCCGAGCCCTGCGAATCGGCAATCGGCGCCGACGCGCGCGTAACCGCCCGTCCGCGTTCTGCGGTCAGCGCGGGCGTGGGCATCGTCGGACTCGCCGGTCTGGTTAGCTATTTGCTTATCGCGCGCTTCGCCCCGGACATCGCGGCTTTCCTTGGCATCGACTGGGGAAATCGCGGCGCGATGAACGGCCCCAACTCGGCGATCGCGAGCGTGCTCGCCTGCGGCCTGCCGATGGTTTTGTGGTCGGTGTTTGTCGACAAGGTGCACCGCAATCCGTCGACCGGGATCGACTGGAGCCAGCGCCGCCCGTGGCGCGAGACACTCGACATCAGCCTGACCAAGCTTGCCGGAATGTGGGCGACCTGGGGGCTGATCGCGCTGATCTATGCAACGATGCGCTATTATTGGGAGGGCAATTACGCCTTTTCGATGAACCTGCTCGAGACGGTTGCGCCATGGCTGCTGCTTGTGTCGGTGCCCTATATGCTGTGGCTCGACCGCCGGATGGTCGAACCGCGTGACGGCTGCTGGCAATTCGGGCGCTGGCTGATCGCGCCGGGCAAGCCCGTCGACGGCCGCGCGATCGGTCATCATCTGCGAGCTTGGGCGGTGAAGGGGTTTTTCACTGCCTTCATGCTATCGATCGTGCCCGGGAATTTTTCCGCGCTGGTCACGGTTCCGATGAGCGAGGTGCTCGCCAACCCCTATATGACCGGCCTTTGGGCGATCAATTTCCTCTATCTGGTCGACGTCCATATCGCGACCGTCGGCTATATACTGACGCTGAAACCGCTCGACGCGCATATCCGCACCGCCAACCCCTATGGCATGGCGTGGGTCGCGGCGCTCGTCTGCTATCCGCCCTTCATCCTGATGAACGGCGGCCCGCTCGACTATCAGGTCAATGGCTCCGACTGGGGGTATTGGCTGGCGGGGCATGAAAATCTGCTGATCGTCTGGGGCATCGCGCTTGTGCTGCTCACCGCGATCTACAGCTGGGCGACGATGGCGTTCGGCATCCGCTTTTCGAACCTGACGCACCGCGGCGTCATCACGCATGGCCCTTATGCCTTCACGCGCCACCCGGCCTATATTTCGAAGAATCTTAGCTGGTGGGTCGGCTCGCTGCCCTTCCTCGTCACCGCCGGCGGCTGGGTCGAGGGCGCGCGCAACGTCATTCTGCTCGGGCTGGTCAGCGGCGTCTATTACTGGCGCGCGAAGACCGAAGAGAAGCATCTCCTCGCCGATCCCGCTTATGCGCGATATTGGAACTGGGCGCAGGAACATGCGCTCGTCCCGCGCTTCTTTGCGAAGCTGACGGGGCGGGCACGCCCGCTGATCCGGCTGGAGCCCGACGAGCGCGTCGGGCCGGTGGCTTAGCGCGATCCCGCCGCGGCGGTCCTCGATCGCCATGACATGGCCCTGCGGCTGATAACCGCACAGGGTCAATCATAGGGCGATATTGTAGGAAAGCACTTTACCGCCGTGCCGGTTCTATTTCATCTGAAGCGGTAGCTGGCGACCGGCGGTTGCGGTCCCTCTTCTCGTCACCCCGGACTTGATCCGGGGTCCCGCTGCTCCGCGAACTGTATAGATGATTTCGACAAGCGGGATCCCGGATCAAGTCCGGGATGACGAAGGAAGATCAAGTAACGTCCGCTTACCAACCCCATACCGGCTCCCTCCCCATCGCGGCGCGACGGGGAGGGGCGTCAGGGTCAGAATTTGAAGCTTGCCTCGAGCCCGTAAATGCGGGGTTCGTTGACGTAGCTCGTCAGGTTGTTGAAATCGATGCCGCCGGTCGGCGATTCATCGTTGGTGATGTTGCGCACGAAGCCCGCGATGTCGAAGCGATCGGTCTTGTAGCCGACGCGCACGCCACCCTCGAGCAGCTTGTCGTCCGAGAATTCGACCGAGCGATAGAGGAAGAACTGCACTTTCGAGCGATAATACCAGTCGGTGAAGGCATAGATGGCGCCGTCGCCGACGGGGATTTCATAGCCCGCAGTCCAGTTGAGCGTGAACTTCGGCGACTGCGGCAACTGGTTGCCGTCGATCGAGAAGATGCCCGGGCTGCCTGCGCGCGGCGGATCGAGCACGGTGCACGGCGTCGCCGAGCCGCAACCCGCGACGAAGGCGTTGGCATCGTCGATCTCGGCGATGTTCCACGCGCCGCCGATCGAGAAGGTCAGGCCCTTCGCTGGAGCCGCCTGGAGTTCGGCTTCGATGCCATGCCCCTTGGCGTCGACGTTGAGCAAGCTCGCGACGTTCGACGTGCCGCCGACCGCGGTGAGTTGCAGGTCCTTGGTGTCGAAATAATAGCCGGTCAGGTTGAAGCGGACGCGGTTGTCGAGGAAGTTGGTCTTGATCCCCGCTTCATACGACATCGTCTCTTCTTGATCGGCGGTCGAGATGACGCGCGAGAAGGTCAGGCGGCCCTGCACCGACGGTGCGCGATAGCCGCGCGCGACGCGGGCGTAGAGGGTGACGGCGTCCGACGCTTCATAGGTCGCACTGGCGTCCCACGTCAGCAGCTTGCCCTTGACGCGCGCGGCCTGCGGCGGGACCGGGGTGTTCGGGTTGACGACGAAGTCGGGGCGCGTTTCGACCGGACGCGACGCGACGAAATCGCGCGTGTCGTGATTATAACGCGCGCCGGCCTGCAGCTTGAAGCCATTGTCGAACTCGTAGTTGACCGAGCCGAAGAGGCCATAGGCTTCGCTGTCCTGCCGCTGGATCGCGATCGCCGACGGGGTGGCGTCGGTCGGGCCGCCGAACTCGAAGCTCGAAATGTCGAGCTTTTCGTCGAAATAGAAGGCGCCGAACTGGTAACCGAGTCCGCCGTTGTTGTTCGAGGCAATGCGGATTTCCTGTGTGAACTGGTCGAGGCTCGGCACATTGTCCTGGCTCTGCGCCTGGAACGGAATAAGCCCCGGACCCGACACGGGCAGGAACACCGCGCCAAAACCGCCGTCGATATCGCCGCGGCTGCGGAAATTGCCGTTCCAGTAGGAGGTGATCGAATAGGCGGTCACCGGCCCGAAATCATATTCAAGGTTCAGCCCGGCATTATAGGTGTTGAGCTTCTGGAAATTCAGCCCGTCCTGATAGACTTCGTCGCGCTTGAATTCGGTGCCCGCTCCGCCGAGACCGACGAGCTTGTTGCTGCCCGGAAGCTGCGTGTTGGCGCGGAAAATGATCGCCGATCCGTCATAGATGCGGACCTGACCGGTCACGCGGCCGGTGAAGGGACCGTTTTCATATTGGAGCTGAAGGCGCGCGGCGATGTCGTCATAACCGCCAAGATCCTTGCTCTTGGTCGTCGCGACATTGTCGACCCAATTGTCACGATGCTGGAACAGCGTCGACAGGCGAACCGAAAAGCCGTTGTCGTCGGCGGCGCCCGCCGCGACTTCGACCTGCGTGGTGCCATAGCGGCCATAGCTGGCGCGCGCATAGCCGCCGGTCTTGCCGGGCTTGACGGTGTCGAACTTGACGATGCCCGCGGGGGTGTTGCGGCCGAACAGCGTGCCCTGCGGCCCGCGGAGGACTTCGACGCGGTCGAGGTCGAAGATCGGGAAACCCTTGAGGATCGGGTTTTCGAGCACGACATCGTCATAGACGACGCTGACCGGCTGCGACGCGTTGAGGTCGAAATCGGTGTTGCCGAGGCCGCGGATATAAAAGCGCGGGAAGGTGCGGCCGAACGAGCTTTCGATATTCAGGCTGGGGACGCGGCCCGCGAGGACGCGGACGTCCGAACCGGTCGAAGTGATCGCATCGAGCGTATTGCCCGACAGCACCGAGACGGCCACCGGCACATCCTGCAGGCTTTCCTCGCGGCGCTGCGCGGTGACGACGATGTCGCCAAGGCCGCTGTCTTCAGCGACGGGAGCTGCGTCCTGCGCAGCGGCGGGGGCCGCCCACGCCGACGTGGCGAGAGCAATGCTTATAGCGATAGTGGAAGGAAAGTGGCGCATGGCGAGCTTCCTGAAACAGAGTTGACGGTGGGAGAGTGGAAAAACCAAAGGCTCTTTGGCTTTCCGTGCGCCGGCAATCAATCGCGGAAGCGCGCACCGCTGACGTTCGTGTCAGCAGTGTTGCGCATTTGCTGCACTTTTGCGGCGCTGTTGTCTCTTAGAAGCTCAATTCGTCGTAGATCTTCGACAAATCCTGGTTCCACGGGCCCTCATAGCGATCGAGCAGGTCATGCGCAGGCGACTTGCCGCTCTTGGCGATGCGGCGCAGCGGTTCGAGGAAGCCAACCTCATTGTCGCCCATCGAATTGACCTCGCCGCGTGCGGCGAGGCCCGCCGCCGCGATGTCGAGAACGCGGTGGGCGAGTTGCCCTACGGTGCCGCCGCCCGGCGCCGGCGCGTCGAGCCCTTCGCTCGGCACGGCATCGCGCAGCGTCTGCTGCTCCTCAATGCTCCAGCCCTTGACCAGATCCCAGGCGGCATCGAGCGCGCTCTGATCATAGAGCAGACCGACCCACAGTGCCGGAAGCGCGCAGATGCGGTTCCACGGACCGCCATCGGCGCCGCGCATTTCGAGAAAGCTTTTGAGCCGCACTTCGGGAAAGGCGGTCGACAGATGGTCGTTCCAGTCGGAGAGGCGCGGCTTTTCGCCCGGCAACGCGGGCAGATCGCCCTTCAGGAAATCGCGGAAGCTCTGCCCCGCGGCGTCGATATATTTGCCGTCGCGGAAGACGAAATACATCGGCACGTCGAGCATATAGTCGACATAGCGCTCGTAGCCGAACCCATCCTCGAACACGAACGGCAGCATGCCGGTGCGCGCGGGATCGGTGTCGGTCCAGATGTGGCTGCGGTACGACATATAGCCATTGGGCCGCCCTTCCGTGAAGGGCGAGCTGGCGAAGAGCGCGGTCGCGAGCGGCTGGAGCGCCAGCGACACGCGGAATTTCTGCACCATGTCGGCCTCGGACGAATAGTCGAGGTTGGTCTGGATGGTGCAGGTGCGCAGCATCATGTCGAGGCCCATCGTGCCGACGCGCGGCATATGGTCAAGCATGATCTTGTAACGGCCCTTGGGCATGATCGGCAGTTCGGCGCGCGTCTTGTCGGGCCACATGCCGAGCCCGAGGAAGCCGAGGCCGAGTTCGGCGCCGACCTCTTTCACCTGTTTCAGATGGCGGCCGGTTTCGGCGCAGGTCTGGTGCAGATTTTCGAGCGGCGCGCCCGACAGTTCCAATTGACCCGCGGGTTCGAGGCTGACGGTGCCGTCGCTGCCCGCGAGCGCAATAACCTTGCCGCCCTCGATCACCGGTTCCCAGCCGAAGCGGGTGAGTGCCATCAACAGGTCGTGGATGCCGCCGGGTTCGTCATAGGAGGGTGCACGATGATCGGCGGTGCGATAGACGAATTTCTCGTGCTCGGTGCCGATGCGCCAGCGGTCCTTGGGCTTTTCGCCCTTGATCATGGGGACCGCGAGCTGGTCGCGATTTTCGACGATGGGATCGTTGCTGTCCGAGGCGGTGCGCGTGCTCATATCGCGCCATTATACGGTTCGGTACAGAATGCAATCGGCTGTTGCCTGCGCCCTATTTCACACGGGCGCGGAGGTTGATCGTGAAGCTCGATCCCGGCGCCATCGCGCCCTTGGGACGGATGCGGACATGGGTGATGCTGTCATCGACGCCGTTGGCATCGGCGGCAGGCGCATAAGTCCAGCTGGCGCCGCCATTGTTCGAAAATTCAAGATCGTCGGCATTGTTCGACAGGCTGGTGAAGCCATAGGTGAGCCCGCTGCTGCCCGCCGCGAACAGGATCGGGCCTGGTCCCGGCGCATAAGTGCCGACGAACAGGCTGAGATCCGAGGGAATCACATCGGTGACGATCACGCTGCCCGCCGTCGGCGCCGTACCCGACGGTGCGGTGACGGTCAGGCTGTAATTGGCAAAGCCGCCGGGGATCAATTTGGCGTTGGTCAGGCCGTTCACCGGATCGCTGTAGGCGAGTGAGGTCTTTGCGATCGAAAGCGGCACGATATACGTATTTGTGAAAGTGCAGATGATGGCCGTGTCGGCGGCGTTCACCACCAGCACATTGCCGGCGAGCGCGGTTGCATTGCCGGTGCAGGCGAGCGCCTGCGCATAATTGGCGCCATTGCCCACGGTAAAGGTTTCGCTGAGGGTGGCGCTCTCGGCCGCGTACACGGTGACCGCGGCATTGGTATCGGTCTCGTTCGCGCTGTTCGCGACCGACGAGAGGCTAGCGTTGTTGATCAACCCGCTCGTCGCGACGGTGACGGCGTTGGCGATTTGCGCGTTCGCCCAGGTCTTGCGAACGACGAGCGTCGCCGACTTGCGGCTGTTCGTCCAGCTACACGTGAGCGAGGTGCCCGATGGCATGACGACAGTGCGGCTGAGACCGCTGCCCGATGTCGCGACGATGGCATTGTCGCTGTTGCGCCGGCATTCGAGGCTGCTGTTGTAGTTGGCGGCCGCGCCGGTCGTATAGGCTTCGGTCAGCGTCAGCGTGCTGCCCGGGGTCGCGATGGCGGTTGCGTTGGTCGTGGTGCCGCCGACGGTCGAATTGCCAGCGGTCGGTAGCAGGCCGCCCGCAATCGACAGGCCGACCGCGTCGCCCGCGATCCCGTTCGTCCAGTTCTTGGCAAGGACGACGGGCGAGTCATTGTCGGTGATCGTATAGGTGCTGGCGGTCCGCGCTGCGCCGCCGCAGCTCGACGTGCTCGATACGGTGTAGCCGGTTCCGGTATTCAGCGCGATCTGGATGGTCTCGCTACCCTCGGTCGCGGTGTCGTCGATAATCTGGATGCCGAGCGGGACGGTGACGTTCTGATAGGTGCCCGCGGGAATGGTGACGGTGAAATTCGCGCCGCCGCCTGGCGTCGTATAGTCGGTGCCGCGCGTCGCGGTGCCCCCTGTGATGCTGACATTGACCGTGCGCGCGCTGAACAGCGTGCCACTGACGATCAGGCCGGGGAGGTTCGCCGAGGGGATCGATTCGACCCCTGACGATGCCGCGGTCGACAGTTCGACGAAGGGGTTGAGCGTGATGCGGATGTCATCGAGGAAGTTGCCGTAGCTGCCCGCGTCGGTGGTGATGAACTGGACGCGTTGTACCCCCGATGCGCCGCTGTAGGTGGTCGACCCCGTGTTGACGTTCCACACATTGTTGATCGTCGACGACTGGGTCGCCAGCAACTGGATTTGCGTGCCGGTGCTGCTGGCGATCTGGAAGCGCGCGGTCTGGGTCGCCGGGCCGCCCGAGCGCGCGCGATGGGCAAAGGTCCAACCGATCGACTCGCCATTGACCATGCAGATATTCTGATAGAGCGCGCCGGGAACATTCGCGTTCATCTCGGCAAAGACCGACCCGTCATAGGCGGGGACGCCCTGGAAGTTGCTGTCCCAGAGTTCGATCTCTCCCGACGCCGAATCCCAGCCAGTGACGGACCCGTTCGAATAGATTTCGTAGTTCGCCGCGCCGGGCCCCTGCGGGTCGTTCGCTTCGAAGGACGGGTTCACGATCACGCGCTGCGCCGCGGCCGGCGGCGCGATCGTCAGCGCGGCGGCGATGGCGATCGCACAAAGTCGAGCGAGAGAGCCTTGGCGACCGTGCATCAGTTGACGGTCACGTCGAACGTAACCGCCATGGTGCCCGTTGGCGCCAGCGTCGGCGTGGTCGCGGCCACGGTGGTGCCGGCGATCGATGCTCCGAAGGGGTCGCTCTCGTCGGCGCCGCTCGCGTTATCGTCTTCGACCGTCGTGGCGCCCGCGCAGCTTGTGCCGCTGCGCAGCGAGCCCGGGATGAAGGTCGTGGTCGCAGGCAGAGGGTCGCCAACGTTGATACCGGTCGCGGTGCCGCTGCCATTGTTGGTGACGAGGATGCAATAGCGCATCGTCGCGCCCGGGATCGCCTTTGGATCGGTCGTGCCATTGGTCGGGTCGCTGACGACGCTGCTGGTCTTGGCGATCGTCAAATTGGTGGTCGGGCGGCAGAAAGTGATGTCATGGATCGCGGCGCCCTGTTGTCCGGGATCGGCCGGAGCGAGGCTGTGGCTGCCATAGGTGATCGTGATGGTATCGACGGGCGCGGAAAAGGTCACGACGACATTGCCGTTGGCGCTGTTATCGGCTGAGGTGACGTCGCCATAGGCGCTGTTGCCGATGACATAATTGCTGATTCCGTTGGTCAAGGTCGGCATCACCGATGCCCCGTTGAAGCTGCCCGTGACGGTCAGACGGTCGGCGAATTGTCCCGCCGCATAGTCGATGTCGAACACGCGAAACTGTGCGCCGGGAACCGCAGTCGGCAGCGTGATCGTAGAGGTGATGGCGCCGGCCTGGCTGGTGAAATCGGCAATTTCAAAGATCGAAAACTGCGCCGGGCTGAACCCCCCGGTGACGACATTCTGGCGCGTCGGCGACTGGCCGCCATAGGTCGCGTTGTTCAGGAAGCTTCCGCCGCTGATGGCGATGCCCACATTCATCGTGCCGATTGCGGTCAGCGCGTAATTGCCGCTGGTCGTCCCCGCCGCCCAGCTGACGCCGTCCCAGTCGTGTACCGTCGTCCCCACCGGGCAGACAAGCGTCGGTGGCGTTCCCGCGACGCGGGTGCCCGACACGGTAAAGGTCGCGCTGTCATAATCATCCTCACCGGCAGCGCCGTTGCCGGGCGTCGAATCGAAATCGAAGGCCGACGACGCGCTGACCTCGGCGCTATTGGTCACGCTTGCTCCCGCGGTGGCGGTGACGGTGCCGGTGATCGTCAGCGTCCGCGTCGTCCCGGGCGGGATGCTGCCGACTGCCCACACGCCTGTCGTACTGCTATAGCTGCCGAAACCCGAAGCGCCGGTGAAAGCGAATCCCGCAGGCAATACATCCTGTACCGTCACGCCGGTCGCGGTAAGCGCCGAGCCGCTCGCGTTTGTCACGCTCAATATATAGTTGATGCTGGTTCCCGACGCGGGCGATGCATTGCTCACCGACTTGGTCAGCGACAGATCGGCGGACGGTGCGATCGGCACGGTCACGAGCGTCAGGTCGGTGCGCGTAAAATTGCCGTTGTCACCATTGAGCGAGTCGCAGATTGTGAGCTGCCAGGTTCCTGCCGAACCCTGTCCGTTGAAACTGGCGAGCGAGCCTTCGGGACGGAATGTGCGTTGGTAGGGCGGCGCCGCGGCCGTGTTGTCGTTCGTCGTGTGCGTCGAGATGCTCGCCGCCGCGCTGTCGTCGAACAGGACGTTCAGATTGTCTGCCGACGTGCCGACATTGGTGATCAAATTGACCACCGTGCCGGCTGGCGACACCAAAGTCGCGCGGACATCTCCTCGGTAGGTGTGCGTGAACTGGACGCCGATGTTCACGTCGGTGACCTGCGCATTCGCGGCGACCGTGAAATTTCGCACCATCGGGCTGGTGCACGTCGTCGCGGTTTCGCTGATCGTGCCGGTCGTCGTGTTGCTGTAGCTTGTGGTGGTCTGTGCGGCGGCGGGATTGCTGGCAAGCGTCAACGCCAGCCAAACGAGCATGAGACATACTCGCACAGACTGCAAACACTGGCCCCCACGCCAGCGGTATCGGCTCTGGTCCCGCCGTTGCATGGCGCCGCTATGCCCCGTGCATAGCTAATATCCGGTTAAAATCGGTGACTTGGCGGCGATTCTGTTCGGTGACGGGACAGAATATCCGGCCCGGCTAGTCCCCTGACCAGTCGCCATGTTGCGCCATCCACACGCCGATTGCCGCGATGGCTGCGGTTTCGGCCCGCAGGATGCGGGGGCCGAGCGCGATGCGGCGCACGGCTGCGTGAGCCGTCAGCATGGCGCGCTCCTTATCGGTGAAGCCGCCCTCGGGCCCGGTCAGGATCGCGGAGGGCGCGGGCGCTTCGACCTTTGCCAGCGGAACCCCGCCGGCCTCATCGGCGAATAGAAGCGCACGGTCCGCGGGCCATTCCTTCAGCAACTGGGGCAGTTTGACGGGTTCGGCCAGCATCGGCAGCGCGGTGCGCCCGCATTGCTCGCAGGCTTCGACGATCTGCGCCTCGAGCCGCTCGCGCTTGACGCGTTCGACGATCGTGCGTTCGGTAATCACCGGCTGCAGACGGCCGATGCCAAGCTCGGTCGCCTTTTCGATGATCCAGTCGAGCCGCGCCTTCTTCACCGGCGCAAAGCACAGCCACAGATCGGGGACCTGCTCGATCGCCTTCGTCTGTCGTTCGATACGCAGCGTGAGCGCCCGTTTCGCCGCATCGGCGACGATCGCGAGCCATTCGCCGCTGACATTGTCGAAAAGCAGGATCGGATCGCCCACCTTCATCCGCATGACGTTGAGCAGATAATGCGCTGCTGGGCCGTCGATGACGGGGGCGGCACCCTCTCCCAGCGGCAGATCGACGAACAGGCGGGGGGTGCTGGCGGGCGGCCAGGCTGGAGTCGCGGGCATGTGCGGCCGATAACAGAAGGCGATATTTTGTGCATCCTTTGCCGTGAGGCGATCGGCTTTGTCCCGATCCGGGTCAAAAGCCCGAATCCAGGTCGGTTTGCCGATCCCCGATTAGCGTTTTGGTAAGCAGTTCCCCTCTAGGTGCGAGATTACCAGTCGCGCATCTGGGTGGGTGGCGCCTCTGGATTGAGGGGTTTTGACCATGCGAGGGACCTTTTTCGGCTGTCTAAGGACGGCCACCTCGAAACTTTTGGGCGATCAACGCGGCAACGCGATGATGCTGACCGCGGCCGCGATCGTGCCGGTAATCGGCATCGTGGGATCGGCCATCGATATCGGCCGCGCCTATATGACGCAGCTTCGACTGCAGCAGGCGTGCGACGCCGGCGTGCTGGCCGGGCGGCGAGCGATGGCGGCGGGCCTTTATGACGACGCCGATAAGGCCGAAGCGACCAAGATGTTCAGCTTCAACTTCCCCACGGGCATCTATGGCAGCCGCAACGTTGCCTTTGTTTCCGTGGCCGAGAAATCCGACGTCAACGGTACCGCCAGCGCGATCCTGCCGACTGCGATGATGTATATTTTCGGCAAGACCCAGTTCAACCTGGCCGTCGCCTGCACCGCGAAGCTGGAAATCTCCAACGTCGATGTCATGATGGTTCTCGACGTGACGGGGTCGATGAAGGACAAGGCCACCTCGTCCGATACCGACACCAAGATCGTGGCGTTGCGGAAATCGGCGATCGCCTTTTTCGATACGCTGACCAATGCCGACGTTGGCGATGGACGACTTCGCTTCGGTGTGGTTCCTTATAGTTCGACGGCGAACGTCGGGCGGATTCTGTTGGCGAAGAATCCCGCATGGCTGGCCGACGAAAGCCAGATTCCTTCGCGGTCGCCGAAGTTGAAACCTGTCTATTCGAACCCACAGACGGTGGACGATACCAATTTTACCAACGGCACAACGACATTTGGCACCTGGACCGCGGTCAACAGCACCAGCTACAACCAGACGCAGTGCGGTAATCAAACTCCGCCGGCGGATACGACGCCGACCGCGTCGGGGCAGCCTTCGCTGAATCAGACCGGGCAATATGTAAATAGTGACGGCAATCGAATCACGACATACGATAATAGCCAGGTTTATCGCTATTATACTCACCGCTACCGCTGGATTCCCAAGAATGGGAAGGTCGCTGCCTATTGCGAACTTCAGCGCAGCACAGCGACCTTCACGCGGACGCACACGACGACGGTGACCGAAACGCCAACCTTGGTGTTCGACAATAAATATACCTATGAAAACCGCACCATTCCTGTCGGGCCCGCGAAATTGGGTAACCCGATCGTCTTGGATACGGGCGATAGCGGCACCAACTATTCGGTGACATGGGGCGGGTGCGTGAGGGAACGCCACACAGTGCCATTCGCATCGAATGAAACTGCTCCCAGTGACGCGTTTGACATGGACATCGACTCGGCTCCGACGTCCGACCCCAAGACGCAATGGCAAATCCTGGTCCCCGAACACGCCTTTCCGCGCGCAAGCGGGCCCGGCAGCAAGCCGTCGTCGACCAACGGTATTGTCGTCAACAGCAGTGATGTGAGCAGCGACAGCACGACCAACGGCAGTTGGCAGCGCTATTCCAAATATTGGTCGAACGGCTGGGGCGTCTGCCCCGCGGCCGCGATGAAGCTCACGACCATGACCAAGACCGACAAGACCAGCTTCAGCAACTATATCAACGCGCTGCAGCCGCTTGGCGGAACCTATCACGATGCCGGCATGGTCTGGGGGGCTCGCCTCATTTCGCCGACCGGCATTCTCGCTGACGAGAATGGCCCGTACAGGGATCGGCCGGTCAGTCGGCATATCGTCTTTATGACTGACGGTGACATGGCGCCCAATATGGGGAACTTTTCCTTCCAGGGTTATGAATGGACGGCGCAGCGCATCGGGGCAACGGATGATGCCGAGCTGACGAAGCGTCATAACAATCGTTTCGTCCAGCTTTGCCGCGCGGCGCGCGAGCGGGGCATTACCGTCTGGGTGGTCTCGTTCGGCGTCGGCAGCAACGCCAACCTCAACAGTTGCGCGTCGTCGGGACAGGCCTTTGAAGCTGCCAACGCCGCGCAGCTCAACAGCCAATTCCAGGCGATCGCCCGCCAGATCTCCAAGCTGAGGCTGTCGAAATGAGCCGCCTTTCCAACCTGCTTCGCCGTCTTCGCCGCCATCAGCGCGGCGTAGCGTTGGTCGAATTCGCGCTTACCGCGCCGGTCTTCCTGCTGCTTCTGATGGGCATCTTCGACTATTGCTGGCAGATGTACGCTCAGCAGGTGTTGCAGGGCGCGGTCGCCAAGGCCGGGCGCGACGCGACGATCGAAACCTATGCCATCGATCAGTCGAACCTCGACAAGCGCGTGCGGCTGCAGGTGCAGAAAGTATTCAAGGGCGCCCAGGTCAGCTTCAACCGCCGCGCCTATGACGACTTCAGCAGCATGAAGCCGCCGCGTTCGGTCGACTATGACCGCGACGGCGTGCCGGATTGCTGGGAGGATGGCGGCAAGGCGGGCAACGGCGGCGCCGACGACGTCGTTCTCTATACGGCGAGCATGAAGTTCGACCGGATCCTGCCTGTCTGGCGAATGTTGGGCCAACCCCAGAGTACGACCCTGACGTCGACGACCGTGCTTCGCAACCAGCCGTTCGCCAATGGCGCCCAGGTCGTTCCGGAGACTTGCGGATGAACATTTCTTTCCTCCGACGCTTTCGCGTCGTCGCGCGGCGCCTTGTACGGAACGCTCGTGCGACCGTGCTTATCGAGATGGCCTTCTGCATCCCGCTCCTGGTGCTTCTGGGTTTCGGCGGGCTGGAGATGGCGAATCTCGCGCTGATCAATACGCGCGTCAGCCAGATTGGGCTGAATACTGCCGATAATGCCTCGCGTATTGCGGCTGGCAGCAACCTTGCGCAGCCGCAAGTCCGCGAGGTGGATATCAACGAAGTGTTCGTCGGTGCCGAAAAACAGGCCAAGGGACTCGACCTCAACGGCCGCGGCCGGATCATCCTCTCGAGCCTCGAGCGGAACAAGGATGACGGGCAGTGGATTCACTGGCAGCGCTGCTACGGCAATATGAAGGTTCCTTCCGCCTATGGCCCCGAAGGAACGGGCGCGACGGGAACCAGCTTCAAGGGCATGGGGCCGAAGGATCGCGAGGTCACGGCGGCGTCGGGTACCGCCGTGATGTTCGTCGAGGTCATCTATCAATATGATCCGCTGCTGTATGGAAAATGGCTAGGGCCGCGCACGATCCGGTCGGCCGCCGCTTTCAACATTCGCGAGGCACGCGACCTGTCGGGCGTCAAGTCACCGGGCACAAAGGCTAGCTGCACCTGACCGGCGTCGGTCGACGCTTCTTAGCGATCGGGCATTTATCCTGGACGCGGCGACTGCTATCGCCCGCGCATCGATGACTGCCACCCATCCTCCTGATAGCCAGCTACGCGGCTTCCTCGCCTTGCTGCCGTCCGCGGCGCGCCCTTATGCGTTGCTCGCTCGGTTCGACCGCCCGATCGGTTGGTGGCTGCTCTATTGGCCTTGCGCCTGGGCGCTTGCCCTGGGCGGCGGCGCGGTTAGCCATTGGCCGCTGTTCCTGTGGCTGCTGATCGGCGCCATTGCGATGCGCGGCGCGGGCTGCGTCTATAATGACATCGTCGATCGCGACCTCGATGCCCGCGTGGCCCGCACGGCATCGCGGCCGGTCGCGAGCGGCGCGGTGTCGGTACGCAATGCTTTGCTGTGGACATTGTTCCTGTCGCTCATCGGCTTGCTCGTGCTGCTCCAACTGCCACGCCCGGCGCAGATCGTCGCGCTCGGCAGCCTGATTCTCGTCGCCGGCTATCCCTTTATGAAACGGATCACCTGGTGGCCGCAGGCGTGGCTGGGGCTGGTGTTCAGTTGGGGCGCGCTCGTCGCGTGGGTCGCGGTCGGCGGGCCGGACGGCCTTGCGCTGCCATTGCTCTATGCGGGCTGCATCGCCTGGGTGATCGGGTACGACACCATCTATGCGCTTCAGGACATCGAGGACGATATGCTGATCGGCGTAAAATCGAGCGCGCGGGCGATGGGGCGCCATGTGAAGGGGGGCGTTTCGATATGCTACGCGCTGGCGCTCGCCTGCTGGGGCGGTGCGTTGTGGGCGGTGCGCCCCGATCCGCTGGTGCTGATCGCGCTGGTGCCCGCCGCGCTGCATCTGACGGGCCAGGTCGTTACGCTCGACCCGGCGAACGGTGAGGACGCGCTGGCGAAGTTTCGCGCCAACCGTTTTGCGGGCCTGCTGGTCTTTGCGGCGATGCTCGTGGTGGGAATGGCGCCCTAGGGTTACTCCGCGGCGAGCAGTTCCTCGGCGCCGCCGAGGTCGACCGAGACGAGCCGCGACACACCACGTTCGATCATCGTCACCCCGAACAGGCGGTGCATGCGCGCCATCGTCACCGCATTGTGGGTGACGATCAGATAACGCGTGTTGGTTTCGCGGCTCATCCGGTCGAGCAGGTCGCAGAAGCGCTCGATATTCGCGTCGTCGAGCGGCGCGTCGACCTCGTCGAGGACACAGATCGGCGCGGGGTTGGTGAGGAAAAGCCCGAAGATGAGAGCAACCGCGGTAAGCGCCTGCTCGCCGCCCGAGAGCAATGTCAGCGTGCCAAGGCGCTTGCCCGGCGGCTGCGCCATGATTTCAAGGCCGGCCTCGAGCGGATCGTCCGAATCGACGAGCTCAAGGTGCGCCTGCCCGCCGTTGAACAGGGTCGTGAACAGCCGCTGGAAATGCCCGTTGACTGCCTCGAACGCGGCGAGCAGTCGGGCGCGGCCCTCGCGGTTGAGGCTGCCGATCGATCCGCGCAGACGGTTCACGGCCTGCGTCAGTTCCTCGATCTCGGCGGCGTTCTTCTCGCGCTCGGTGTCGAGTTCGACCAGCTCGTCGGCGGCGACGAGGTTGACCGGACCTAGCCGCTCGCGATCCGAAACCAGCCGGTCGTGCTGTGCCGATTCGGCATTCGCGTCGCCAACACTGCCAGATTCGAATCCCGCCTTTTGCGGCAGCAGCGGCGGTGGGCATTCGAAACGTTCGCCCGACAGGCGGCCCATCTCGATGCGGCGAAGCTCGGCATTTTCTGATCGGGCCACGGCGCCCGCACGGGTTTCGCGCGCGGCGGCGACGCGCTCGCGGATCGCATTGAGGGCGGTCTCGGCTTCGCGTAGCGCGGCTTCGGCCGCGCGTTCCTGCGCCTCGGCGGCGGCGACCTTTTCGCGGAGCGCCGCCTGCTCGGCCTCGGCGGCGATGCGCTGTTCGGCGAGCTTGGCGGGGACGTCGGCCAGCTTGGCGGCTTCGGCCGCCAGCGCCTCGGCGCGCTTGTCCATCTCGGTCACGCGGCGTGCCGCCTCGCCCGCGCGGGCCTTCCAACTCTTGATCTCGGCGCTCACCACCGCCTGCCGTTCGCTGAGCGACGCGAGCGTGCGCTCATGCGCGGCAAGGGCATCGCGCGCGGCATTGGCGTCGGCGCGTGCGCGTTCGGCCGTCTGTTCCCCGGCGTCGAGTGCGGCGCGGGCGATACTGTCGTCGGGCAGGGCCGCGAGCGCCGCTTCCTGCACCGCGAGCGTGTCGGCGGCTTCCTTTGCTGCTTCGGCGATCTCGGCAAGTCGGCGATCGAACAGCGCTGCGGCGTCGCGGTGGCGATCGAGCGCGGCTTGCGCCTGATCGGCGGCACGCAGCGCGGTTCGGCGGCTTTCATCGGCTTCGCCAAGGGCTTTGCGCGCGCCTGCCGCAGCCTGGGTCAGCTCCGACGCCTTGGCGGCGGCGACATCGCGGCGGTCGCGCAGTTCCTGCACCCCAAGTTCGACCTGTGGGCGCTGCGCCGCGAGTTCGTCGAGACGGTTTTGCCGTTGTAGCCGTTCGGTCGCGGTCGCGCCGTCGCCGCGCGTGACGAAGCCGTCCCAGCGGCGCATCACGCCATCGGTGGTGACAAGGCGCTGACCGACCGCGAGCGGCTGGCCGGCATCGGTCGTCACGACCGCGACCTGTCCCAGACGACGGGCAAGCGCGACGGGCGCCTTCACATATTCGGCAAGCGGTGTGGCGCCGGCGGGCAACGCGGGATCGCCCTTCGCCACAACAGCGGCGCCGCCCCAGCTGCGTGCCGCGTCCTGGTCGGTGCCGGCGTCGAGGTCGTCACCGAGCGCGGCTGCGAGTGCGGCCTCGTAACCCGGGGCGACGCGGAGCTGGTCGAGGACACGATCTTCGTCGCTGCGCGCTGCAGCCAGTGCGCGTTCGAGCGTCGTTGCCTCGCCCTCGAGCGCGGCGAGCGCGGCGCGGGCTTCGGCAAGGCCTGCTTCTATGCCGGCGAGGTCCGCAGCCGTCGCTTCGCGATCCGCCTCGGCTTCGTGCAATGCGGTTTCGGCGGCGGCGATCGCCGCTTCGGCGGCTTCGGCGGTTTTTACGCTTTCGGCATGTTTGGCGGTGAGCGCGGCGCTGTCGCCGAGCGCGGCGATCTCGGCGTCTACGCGGGCCTTGTCATTTGCGACACGGCGCACGGCCGCTTCGGCGCTGTCGCGCGCGGACACGGCGATGCGCCGGTCGGCGGCTTCGCTCGCGGCCTTGGCGCGCGCTTGCGCCAACGCAACCTCGGCATCGCGGAGCAGAGCCTGTGCCGCGAGGTTGGCCTCTGCGAGCGCGGTCTTGCCGGCGTCGTGTCCGGCGATGTCCTGCGCGAGCGATTTCGTTTCGGCATCGAGCGCGGAGAGGGCGGCGTGGGCTTCGCGTGCAAGCTCGCCTTCGTGGTTGCGGTCGTCGGCGAGCCGCGCCTGTTGTTTCGCGAGATCGTCGAGCCGCTGGAGCGCCGCGCGCTCCTCGCCTTGCAGCCGGACCTGCGTTGCGGTCGCCCCGGCGAGCGCGTCGCGTTGCGCCTGCGCATCGCTGCGTGCTTCGGCGACGCGCGTTGCAACCTCGGTCTGCGCCTTCGATATCGTTTCGAGTTCGTCCTGCGCGGTCTTTACCGCGGCTTCCGCGGCGTCGGCGTCGCGGCGCGCCTGATCGGCGGCGGCGGCGGCATCGCGCCAGCGAGCGTAGATAAGCCGCGCTTCGGCGATGCGGATATCGTCGCTGAGCTTCTTGTACTTCTCCGCCGCACGCGCCTGCCGGCGCAGTGCGTTGGCGCGCACTTCCAAGTCGGCAACGATTTCGGATAGGCGTGTGAGGTTGGTTTCGGTCGCGCGCAGCTTCTGCTCGGCATCCTTGCGGCGCACGTGGAGTCCCGCGATGCCGGCGGCTTCTTCGAGCATCGCGCGGCGATCGGTCGGCTTGGCAGCGATGACGTTGGCGATCTTGCCCTGACTGACCAGCGCGGGACTGTGCGCGCCGGTCGCGGCGTCGGCAAAGATCAGCGCGACATCCTTGGCGCGCACATCGCGGCCATTGGCGCGATACGCCGATCCTGCGCCGCGTTCGATGCGGCGGATCACCTCAAGGTCGTCGCCGTCGCTCGAATCCGACAGGCCGGCGACAAGCGTGCCTTCGGTGTCGCAGTGTAGCGCGACTTCGGCAAAGTCGCGTGCCGGACGCGTCGAAGTGCCGGCGAAGATCACATCCTCCATCCCGCCGCCGCGCATCGACTTGGCGCTGGATTCGCCCATGACCCAGCGGATCGCTTCGAGCAGGTTCGACTTGCCGCAGCCATTGGGGCCGACGACTCCGGTCAGTCCGGGTTCGATGCGCAGTTCAGTGGGTTCGACGAAGCTTTTGAAACCGGTCAGGCGCAGCCGTTTTATCTGCACGGAACGCCCCCGTGCAGCTCATCGAATCGGAGCTGGTGCAACTTTGTCGTCACATGTCCCCCATGCATCCGTCATGCCGCGCAGCGGGGGGAGTAGCAAGGGCTCTCTCAACTCGTCACCCCAGCCTTCGCCGGGGTGACAAATTGAAGTGAGCCGGTCAGCGCGCGCCCATCGTGCGCAGGCGGTCGCGGAGCAGGCTCCATGCCGCGACGCCTTCGACGACCTGACCGTTGATGATGAAAGTGGGCGTACCGGTGATCTGATATTTCTCGACCCCGGCGTTGGTGCCCTTTTCGATCGCCTCGACATTTTCGACCTTGGCGAGGCACTGCTGAATCGTCGCGGCGGGAACGCCACGCTGCTGATAGAATTGATCGATGCCCCAGCCCTTGGCGAGCGCGACGAAGCGCTGTGCGGGCGGCAGCTTCATCGCTTCCTCGATCCCCGGCTGCGGCTTCGACGGACCCGCGATAAACGCCTCATGTTCGAGGAAGGTCGCGTCGGCGAGCGGGAAGAAGCGATCGGGGGTCGTGCATTTGACGATCGCACCCGCAATCGCGTCGACCGGGTGAAGCATGAACGGCGTCAGCTTGTAGGACACGCGGCCCGTGTCGACGAAGTCGCGCTTCAGCTCTTCGTGCGAATCCTGTGCGAATTTCGCGCAATGGCCGCAGGTGAAGGCGCCATATTCCTCGAGTTTGATCGGCGCATCGGGGTTGCCCATCACGACGCCGTCGCCGTCGACGCGCACGACCTGCGACCAGGTCTTGCCGGCCGGCGGCGCGACCTTGGCGACCACATCCTTTTCCTTGGCGGGATCATCGGCACCGCCGCCACAACCGGCAAGTGCGAGCGCGCCAAGCGAAGACAAAAGGGCGATACGAAGCGATGCGTTCATCTTTTTCTTTCTCCACGAAAACGGGAATGCGGGGCTTTTACGAGCCCTTTAAGGCGAGGTCGAGTTTCGATTTGAGCGCGGGCCATGCCGTGACCCCGGCGTTACGGCCGTTGACGAAAAAGCTGGGCGTGCCTTCGACATTGTCGGCGTTGAGGCCGATATTGGTCATGCCGGTGAGTTCGGCCTGTGCGACTTCGCTGTCGAGCGCGGCGTCGATCTGTGCCTGTGTGTAGCCGCGCGCGCGCATCAGAGCGGAGAGTCCCGTGCCCACGGCGATCTTGCGCGCGCGTTCGCCGGTCGTTCCTTCGAACCAGTTCTTTTTCTGCGCCTCGGTCGCTTTCTGGATTTTGGCGATCATCGCAGGAAAGTTGGCGAAAATCGCCTGATGATTGCCCGCGAACGCCTTGGGACCGCCGCAGCGCGCGAGCAGCGCCGCGGTCATGTCGACGGGGTCGCGGACGAGGTTGCGATATTCGAACAGGACGAGCCCGCGATCGACATATCCGGTCTTCAGCGGCACCGTGCCCGCCTTTGCGAAGTCGGCGCAGACATGGCAGGTGTAGCTGAAATATTCGACGAGCCGCACTTTCGCGTCGGGGTTGCCGACCAGAAAGGCGCCGATCGGCGTGGTCGAGACGGTCTGCGACCATAGCGCGGGCTTGGCAGGCGTCGCGGCGATCAGCGTCAGCGCCGCGCCCGAGAGGGCAAGCAATGCGGTGCGGCGATCGAGAAGTGGTTCGTCAAAAGCGGACATCGTCGGCCGTCTTTCCTTCAACTGATACGGGGAAGCTTGGGCGGCGTCGCCAGCCCCGCGGCCATGCGTTCGAGCACGGTGCGCAGTTCCGGGTCGCCGATGTCGCGAAGGCTGTCCCCCAGTTCGGCGGGTACGGGTTTCAGCATTGCCGGCGGCTGAACGGGTGCGGCTGGAGTGACCTGGCCGTGCGTCATGCGGACATGGGCGATCGCGGCGTAGCCGAAGAAGCGGTTGACCGATCCAATGATGTCGGGCGCGACATGCTGGAGCATCGGGGCGTGCGCGCCGCTGATCGTCAGGTGCAGCGTCCCGCCCGCCTTTTGCCCGGCGGGAAAGCGGATCATCGCGGGCTGAGTGACGTCGGCGAGCTTGTCCCCCACGATCTCGCGCCAGCGGCTGACGACGGAGCTTTGGATGAAACCGAATTTGCGAAAGGCAGTGCGGCCGATTTCGGGCACAAGATCGGAAATCGCGCGCGCTTCACCGCCGCGCGGGCGTTCATAGGGACGCGCCGAGGCCTTCTTGGCGGCTTTGGTCGCCGGCTTGGCTTTTTTGGCTTTCGCCTTTTCATCCTGTCCCGCGTCTTTCGCCATGCCCGGCGCCATGCCATAGGCGGGGGGTGAGCGTCCAGACTTCCGACATTCCCGGTTCCATTGTCGGCGATTTCGCGGGCCGGCTGCTCGGCTGGTACGATCGGTCGGCGCGGTTGCTGCCCTGGCGGATCGCGCCGAACAGCGGCGGCGTCCCCGATCCTTATCGTATCTGGCTCTCCGAGGTCATGTTGCAGCAAACGACTGTTGCCGCGGTCTCGGCCTATTTTTCTCGCTTTACTGAGCATTGGCCGACCGTCGCCGATCTGGCGGCGGCGGACGATGCCGACGTCATGGCGGCGTGGGCGGGGCTTGGCTATTATGCCCGCGCGCGCAATCTGCTGGCGTGCGCGCGCGCCGTGGTGGCCGATCATGGCGGACATTTCCCCGACAGCGAAGCCGCGCTGCGCACGCTGCCCGGTATCGGCGATTATACCGCGGCGTCGGTCGCCGCGATTGCCTTTGGTCGCCCGGCGGTAGTCATCGACGCCAACATCGAGCGCGTGATCGCGCGCCACCGCCTGATCGAAACCCCGCTGCCGCTGGCGAAGCGCGAGATTCGCGCCGCTTTGGAACCGTTGGTGCCGAACGATCGACCGGGCGATTTCGCGCAGGCGCTGATGGACCTTGGTGCGACGACCTGTACGCCGCGCTCGCCCGCTTGCGCGATCTGTCCGCTGATGGCCGATTGCCGCGCGCGCGGGCGGAGCGACATCGAGCGCCTGCCGGTGAAGCCGCCGAAGAAGGCGAAGCCCCATCGCCACGGGGTCGCGCACTGGATCGAGCGGGAAGGGGCGATTTGGCTCGTCCGCCGGCCCGACAAGGGCATGCTCGGCGGGATGCGGGCGCTGCCCGGCGGCGACTGGAGCGACGCGCGGCCGTCCGAGTCGGGCATCGTCAGTGTCGACCATGGCTTCACCCATTTCGACCTGACGCTGACGTTGGTGCGGCGCGAAGCTCCGCTCGAAGGCCCCGATGCCGCAGCGGAAGGCGAATGGTGGCCTATTGCGGGCCTTGACGCCGCAGGGCTGCCGACGCTCTATCGCAAACTAACCGACAAGATGCTGGAGAGAGACGCATGAACATGATGGTGTCGCGCCGCGCGCTGATGGGCGGGATGGCGCTGGCCGGGGCGGGGGCGCTGCTGCCGCGCGCCGCGCTTGCTTGGAAGGTCGACGGTCCGGCGCTCTATCCGGCGACCAACGCGTTTATCAAAGGCTTTGTCGACCGCCGTGAATTGGCGGGGACGCTCGCCGCGGTCGGTAAGGGGCAGGAAGCGGCGGTCTTTTTCGGCGCCGGCGTGCAGTCGAACGATTCGTCGACGCCGGTGGGCCCCGACACGCTGTGGCGTCTCTATTCGATGACCAAGCCCGTTACCGGCATCGCCGCGATGCTGCTGATCGAAGACGGCGAGATGAAACTCGACCAGCCGATCGCCGACTTCCTGCCTGCCTTTGCAAATATGAAGGTGCAGAATGTCCCCGACGGGTCGATCACCGACGTGCGCCCGGCGAAGGGGCCGATCACGGTGCGCCAGTTGCTCACGCACACCGCGGGGCTCGGCTATAATATCATCCAGAAGGGGCCGATCAAAAAGGCCTATGACGACAATGGCATCGTCGGCGGACAGGCGAGTCGCCTGCCGATCCCAGGCTTTGCGCCCGTAACGCCCGCGCCGAGCCTGGCCGTCATGGCCGACCGGCTCGCAGCGCTGCCGCTCGTCTATGAGCCTGGCACCAAGTGGAGCTATTCGATCAGTCTCGACCTGATGGGACGGTTGATCGAGGTCGTATCGGGGCAGGCGTTCGACGCCTTCCTGAAGGCGCGGCTGTTCGACCCGCTCGGCATGACGAGCACGAGTTTCATGGTGGCTGTAAAGGATGTTGGGCGTTTCACGAGCAATTATGCGCCGTTCGGCGGGGCGCTGATCCCCTTCGATCCCGCGGCAAGCTCGATCTACCTCGACCCGCCGCCTTATCCGTTCGGCGGCGGCGGGCTGGTATCGAGCGCGCGCGATTACGACCGTTTCCTTGCGATGCTGCTCGGTGAGGGCGAAACGGGCGGGAAGCGCATTATGAAGCGCGAGACCGCACGGCTCGCGATGTCGAACCTTCTCGCCGACAGCGTCGACCGCAAGGGAACATTCATCGACGGGCAGGGCTTTGGCGCCGGCGGGCGCGTGTCGCTGCCGACTTCGCCCGGCGGCGAAGGGATTTTCGGCTGGGCAGGCGCCGCGGGGACGATCGGCTTTGTCCATCGGGGGCTCGGCTATCGCGCGGCGGGTTATACGCAGATTATGCCGCCCGATGCGGTTTCGTTCCAGGGCAAGTTCGGCGAGACCTTTTTCCAGGACGTGACACGCTGATGCCATTGCCCCTCGGCTTCACCGGCGCGGGGCTAGACCGCGCCGATCAGCTTCGCACAAATGCGGAGGCCTTTGCCGCCGCGATGGTGGACCCGCGCGCGACCTGTCTTGCGCTCGACGGAATCGATTTCGTGCCGGGCGAGGGTGGGGGGCTGCTTTGGGAGCCGCTCGACCTATCCGACGACCGGGCCCTGATGCTGCTCGGGATCGACGATGCGGGTGCGCCGCGTTTCGTACGCGAGGCGGCGCCAGGCGCTCGCGTCGATGCGCGCTCGCGGACCGTGATGCGGCTGTTGCCCTTGCTCTCCACCGAAGAGGCGGCGCTGTACGGCGGCGCCCGCAGCCTCGTCGACTGGCATGCCCGGCATCGTTTCTGCGCCGTGTGCGGGTCGCCGACCGACCTGTTTCGCGGCGGCTGGGGCCGGCGCTGCGGCAGCTGCAATGCCGAGCATTTTCCGCGCGTCGACCCGGTGGTGATCATGCTCGCCGAATATGACGATCGCGTGCTCGTTGGGCGGCAGGGCGGTTTTCCGCCGGGCTTTTTCTCGGCGCTCGCGGGCTTCGTCGAACCGGGCGAATCGCTAGAGGAAGCCGTGGCGCGTGAATTGTTCGAGGAGGCGGGAATCCACGTCAGCGACGTTTCCTATGTGGCGAGCCAGCCCTGGCCGTTCCCGTCGTCGCTGATGATCGGGTGCCGCGCGGTCGCGAAAGACCCCGCGCTGACGCTCGATACGACCGAGATCGAGGCCGCGATGTGGGTCGACAAGGCGGAGGTGCGCGCAGCGCTCGCGGGCGACATGGGGGCGCCCTTCATGGCGCCGCCGCCGCTGGCGATCGCGCGCTATCTGTTGGAGGACTGGGCGGGCTAATCAGGCCCGCTTGTCCGTAATCCTGCGGATTTCCTTGGCCACCATCGCTTCGACGAGTGCAGGCAGGTTGGCGTCGAGCCATTCCTTGAGCATCGGACGCAGTGCGTCGAGGACGACGTCCTCCATCGTGCGGCCCGCAACGGTCGGCGCCGCGGCGGTGGCAACGGCCACTGCGGGAGCAACGGCCGCCGTCAGTGCTTCGAGAGACTGGCGGGCGGCATCGGCGCTTTCTTCGGACACGAGGTCTTCGGCGGGGAGTTTCGATTCGGGTGCGGGCATTTCTTCGGCTTCGGCAGGGGTTTCAGCTTCAGATGCGACTTCGGCTGCCGCAGCATCTTCTTCGTCCTGAAGGTCGAGAATATCGTCGGCTTCGGGGACGCGAATCTCGCGTATCGAACCCGGTGCTTCGTCGCGTGCTATCACGCGCCGAATCGACGACAAGATATCTTCCATCGACGGTTCCCGCGACATATCGCCCATAACCAACCCCCCTAAACCATCACGATTACCGGATGGTTAACGATCCTCTTACCGATTTGGGGCGCGTTTTGCCAAGCCTTATTGTGGCGAGAGCGAGGGCGGCCCGACCGGAACGCCAGCGTTTGCGGCAGGAATGGAGCGGGTGTCGGTCGCGACCTGCTGGGGCGCCGGGTCGTCGGCCCAATCCCAGATCTGGCCCTTTACCCGCTTGTAATTGACCTCGGGATCGTAAAGCGCACCGCCCTCGATACCGAGGTCGCGCGCTTCGGCCTTGCCCATCGCGGCCAGGACCGAGAAGGCGGCGACATAGGAGTTGCGCTGCGCCGACACGAGCTGCACCTGCGTGTTCAGATATTCCTGCTCGGCGTTCAATATGTCGAGAATCGACCGGGTGCCGACGCTGTTTTCGGCGCGTACACCCTCGAGTGAGAGCGCGTTGGCGCTTACCGCCTGTTGCGTTGCGGCGATGATCCGCTCATTCGCCTGCCAAGCCGCGTAAGCGCCTCGCGTCTGCGCGATCACGCCGCGTTCGACCTCGACGTAATTTTCGATCGCCTGGCTGCTGCGTGACTGCGCCTGGCGCACCTGTGCCGAGGGGCGCCCGCCCTGAAAGATCGGGATCGTCAGCGACAGCCCGGCCTGCGCGCTCTTCGTGACATTTTCCGACGTGGTGTTCTCGGGAGGAATCGAGTTCAGATTGTTGGTGTAGCCGCCATTGGTCGTCGCCGACAATTTGGGCAGGCGACTCGCGCGTGCGACGCCGATGTCGGCGCGGCTGGCGCTGACGAGCTGGTTTGCTGCGTCGATGTCGGGATTGCTGTTCAGCGCCATCGCGACCGCTTCTTCGGCGGTGCCGGGCAGGTTCGGCAATGCAGGCGGTGCCTGCAGGTCGACCGGCGCGTCGCCGACGAGGCGGATATAGGATTCGCGGCTGGCGATCAGGTTCGATTCGGCGGTGCGAAGATCGCCTTCAGCGAGCGCGAGCCGCGCCTCCGACTGCGCGACATCGGTGCGCGTCAGGTCGCCGATCTCGAAACGGTCGCTCGTCGCCTGCAAATTGGTGCGGAGGACCGAAACATTCTTCTGGTTGAGCTGGACGATCGCCTGATCGCGGATGACGTCCATATAGGCGCCGACGGTCTGCGAAAAAACGCTCGCCTCGGTCGCGCGAAGATCGGCTTGCCCCGCCTCGACGCGAAACTTGGCCGCTTTGACCGCGTTGCGCACTGCGCCGCCCTGATAGATGGGGACCGTCACTTGCCCGCCGACGTTCACGTTACGCTTGGGCGAGAAAAAGGCGTTGCCGGGAAGTACGAGGTTTTCCTGATAATCGACGCGAGCGCCGACCTCCGGCAAGCCGCTGGCCTTCTGGATTGGCACATTTTCGTCGTTCGCGCGCTGTCCCGCACGCGCGCCGGTCAGCGTCGGGTTGTTTTCATAGGCCTTGGCCAATGCGCCTTGCAACGTTTCGGCATGCGCCGCGGCGGGCAGCATGACCGAAACTGCCGCCAGACCGGCAAGCCAACTGGCACGGCTCAAGAGCTGTTTTCTTTTGTTATCGTGCATAGAGACGCGCGCCTGAAACAAGGAGGGATGGGGCTTTTAGAACTGGAAACCTGTCGGCGCGGCAAAGCCGGGCAACGGTACGACGTCCATGTCGGCAAAGCTGCGCAGCGCGACCGTGCCCCCGGCCTTCACACCCTCGACGAGCCGCGTCACCGCGCCCTCGCGCCGCGCCGCGATCAACCGGCCACCATCGGCGAGCTGCGCGACAAGCGCGTCGGGGAGCGTTTCGATCGCGCCCTCGACAATGATGCGGTCGAACGGCGCCGCATCGGGGGCGCCGGCAGCCAGCGGCCCTGCGACCCAGTGGATGCCGTCGCTGGCAACTGCGGCCTGTGCGGCAGCCATCAACGCGTCCTGTTCTTCGACGGCATGGACTTCGGCACCGAGCAGCGCGAGCAGTCGGGCCGTATAACCCGTCGCGCTGCCGATGAGCAGTACGCGCTGGCCGGGGCGAACCGCCGCTGCGACAAGCATTCTACCAGTAACCAGCGGCGCGTTGAGCGCCCGGCCGTCACCCAGCGCGATCGCGCGGTCCATATAGGCAACGCTGGCAAGCGCGGGGGGCACATGCGCTTCGCGTGGTGCGGCTGCCATCGCGCCGACCACCGCGGGATCGATGACGTCGTTGGTCCTCAGCTGGCTGTCGACCATGGCAGCGCGCATCTCTGCCGTCGTGATTTCGCTAAACTTCGTCGCCATCAGCCTTTTCCGATTCCCTGGAACATCAACCTTTGCGGGGCAGCTTTAGCCGAAGCAATGCTGTATTGCAATAGTAATACAGCCCCGCAGCCGCATCGTCGCCGCGCATAGCCCTCAACGGGGGAGCCGCCAAGCCTCATCGCACGCCGACTGGCGGGCGGGACGAGGCTGTTCCGGCGAATCCTTGACAAGGCAGCGAAAGCCCCTCACTAGCGGCGCCGTCCAACACCCGGCCCATCCCCTAAGGATGGTGTGATTTTGGCATGAGGCCCGATGGCGGAGTGGTGACGCAGCGGACTGCAAATCCGCGCACGCCGGTTCGATTCCGGCTCGGGCCTCCAATATCCTGTCAGCGGACGGTTGCTGATGGTTGAAAAACTCCCCGTTTTCTGCTAGTTATGGGGCATTCACTGATTGCCGGTGATGGTCTCTGATTGCCCGTAATTGTGGTCGTTGGGGGCCTTTTTCGGGGCAGCCGAGGCCCCCATTTGCGCGAGGCCCCCAAATGGCTCTGACAGATGCCGCAATCCGCAATGCTAAACCCAGAGAAAAGCCTTATAAGGTTGCAGATTCCAAAGGACTATATCTGCAGATCAACCCTGCTGGCAGCAAGCTCTGGCGGCTGAAATATCGAATCAACGGCGTGGAGCGGAAGCTGGCGCTCGGATCTTATCCCGAAATCAGTTTGGCCGAAGCTCGCGAGGCGCGCGATGCTGCTCGCAAGCAAGTGGCGCATTCTATCGATCCGAACTTCGCGAAGCGCGAAGCGCGAATTGAGGCGACCGTGCGCGCTCGCAACAGCTTCGCGCATGTTGCAGACGATCTTATTCAGAAAAAGACGCGCGAAGGTTTGGCCGCGCCGACGCTGAAAAAGATGCATTGGTTCGTGAAGCTGCTCGGGCCAGAGTTCGGCAGGCGCCCGATAGCCGACATCACTCCGCATGAGATTTTGCATGAGCTTCGTAAGCATGAGCGTCGGGGCCGGCTTGAAACCGCCAACCTCCTCCGATCATTCGTCAGTCGCGTGTTCCGATATGCTGTTGCAACTGCGCGCGCTGATCGCGATCCCGCACAGTTGTTGATTGGTGCGCTGACTATTCCGAAGGTGAAGCATTTTCCGGCAATCACCGATCCGGTTGCGTTCGGCGGGTTGCTGCGCGCGATCGACGACTATCAAGGTGATCCCGCCGTCATGGCGGCCTTGAAGCTCACGCCCCATCTTTTCCAGCGCCCCGGCGAGATGCGCCAGATGGAATGGAGTGAGATCGATTTCGACAAGGCGGTGTGGACGATCCCCGAGGGCAAGATGAAGATGCGCCAGCCGCATGCGGTGCCTCTTTCGCGACAGGCCTTGGCGATTCTCTCCGACATGCGGATTCTGTCGGGATCGGGCCAATTTGTCTTTCCATCGGTGCGCACCCGTTCGCGCCCGATTAGCGACAATACGCTGAACGCGTCGCTGCGGCGCATGGGATATCCCAAGGATCAGATGACGGCGCATGGTTTTCGCACGTCGGCATCATCGCTCCTCAACGAATCGGGATATTGGAATCCCGACGCGATCGAGCGTGCGCTGGCGCATGCGGTCGGGGGCACTGTCCGCCGCATTTACAATCAGTCGGCCTATTGGGCCGAACGCGTCGAAATGGCCCAATGGTGGAGCGACTATCTCGACGATCTGCGTGAAGGAGGAAATCGATGCCCGTCGCCGAGACCACAGCCCCGACCGGGATATGGCATCGGCCGACCGATGCACATCGGAGTCTCGCGCGGATTGCCGCTCGCCTCTTATACGCCAAGGACAAGGAGGAGCTGGGGTTAGACGAGGTCGATCGCGTCGCCGTCGCCATCGAGCGCGCGGTCAGGCGCCGGTTCCTTGTCCTAGCTACGTCATTCCTGCTCTGTATTCTTCTTTTGTTGCTCGTCCTGGTCGTTTGGGGCGCGGCGGTATTGAACGGGGATGACATCGGTCAGGCGGCTTCGGTGGCAATGATCGCCCTGCTCGCGATGGCTGCTTGCATCGCGGCGTCTTGGCGGCATTTCCAATATGGATTGGGGATTGCCGAAAAGAAGCGAACCCCCGTCTATGGCAGCAGCCGCCGTTCGACCGTCGAAACGCTCGAGAAGCTTTTCGACTATCTAGGCCGCCGAACTGCCCCGGCTACCTATTACTACGACCGGAAAGGCATGCGGCGTCCGGTCCATCGCCGCCACTTTTACGGGCGGCTGCGAGGCTTGCTGTTGTCGGAAGTCGCCAGCGACCGGGCGATCGTGCTTCCGCCACGCGGCTTCTGGTTCAGCGCTCAGATCTTCGTCGATGCCGAACCGGAAGAGATCATCCGGGCGCTCAAAGTGCGGCCCAACAGCGGAGGGCGCCCGAAGGAATACGATTATGAGGCGATGCTGCTGGCCTTGATCGAGCACCCCGCGCTCCGCGCGATCGATCCAGATGAATATCGTGCTGAAAGCGCGGTCATGGACCTTATTAGAGATCGCTGCGAACCGAGCGAGGACCATGACAATGATATTCGCGTTCCGGAGAACACCCGCCTGCGGGCATTTGCGAAAAACATCGTCGCGGCGGTAAAAATAAATCGGGGCGCCGGCTAGACGGGACGCTTCAGGAGATAGCGAAAACTGACCGAAAAGCGCCAAAATCGGTAGCGCACGGTTGCCGAAATCTCCCACCGCTCGCAGATTTGTTTGGTGTTCGCGTTACCGGACGACCCATGCACAATCATGTGCAACCTGAGCTGTCTCCCGCCAACAATCGTCACACACGGAGACCCTCATGGAACCCCTCGTCCTTTCGATCAACGAAACTGCCAAGGCGCTCGGCATTGGCCGGTCGTCTGTCTATGCTCTCATCAAATCGGGATCGCTCGATGCGATCAAGATCGGGACCCGAACTTTGCTGACCACGGAGTCGATCCGTCGCCTCGCTCAATCCGGACTCACCAGCTGACCTGCCGACACCGGTAGCGAAAGCGAATTTCGCCGCATCTTCGAAACATCACGGCGAACGCCGAGCTCTAAATGAGCGCGGCCTGGAATGAGCGCGCACTGGCGGCGGCAGGCTGCCGCCAGAGGTCGCGCGTTTGCACGGTGGGCCGCGCGGCGCTCTTGGCTCGCTGGTCTTGACGGGGCGGCCGCGAAGCACATCTGCGCGCGCACGCCGCCCCGCCTGCGGCTTCGCCAAGGGCGCATTTGTTATCCGGTGAGGACGCCGCGCTGACCGCACGGCGGCGTTGTCGTTGGGCCGGCCACGGACAACGGGTCGTTCGGCGCACGGCTATGGGATCGCTCGGCCGGTCCGCAAGCCGATGCTGCGCATCGGCTCCTACACTTCGTTACGGCCCTTCGGGTGCGCCCCGTCCTTTGGCGCGGTCCCGTCGCCTTTTCTCGCCGCCCGCCCCGCCGTCCGGGGCCGGGTGTGGTTGAAGAGAGAAGGAAGAAAGTCATGAAGCTGGATTTCATTGAACTGGGCAACCTGTCCATCGCTGCCGCCAACATGCGCGGGAAGGGGAAAGACCCCGACGTCGCAGACCTTATGCCGAGCATCCGCGCGCGGGGCGTGCTCGTTCCGCTGCTTGTCCGTCCGAACTGCTCGGAAGGCCATTACGAGATCGTGGCGGGGCGTCGGCGTTTTACCGCCGTTGGTGCCGTCGCGCGCGAGGGCGGGGCGGTGAAGCCTATCCCTTGCGCCATTCTCGACGAGGGTGATGATGCCGATGCGCTCGAAGCGTCGATGCTCGAAAATCTCGCGCGGGTGCAGCCCGACGAGGTCAGCCAGTGGGAAGCGTTCGTCGCGTTGGTCAAGGCGGGGCGGTCGGTCGAAGAGGTCGCGGACAGCTTCGGGTTCGAGCCGGGCGCGGTGAAGCGCATCCTTGCGCTTGGCAATCTGCTCCCGCGCATCCGCACCCTCTATCGCGGCGGCGAGATTGATGCGGGCACCGTCCGGCATCTGACCCTTGCATCGAAGAGCCAGCAGAAGTCATGGCTCGCGCTGTTCGACGATGAAGGCGCCTATTGTCCGACCGGCCATCAACTGAAAGCATGGCTGTTCGGCGGCACGGCTATCGCGGTCAAGCATGCCCTGTTCGATGCCGAGGAAGCAAAGCTTGCAGTCGTGTCTGACCTGTTCGGCGAGGACAGCTTCTTTGCCGACGCCGATGGCTTCTGGTCGGCGCAGACCGCCGCCATCGAGGCGCGCAAGGCGGAGTATCTCGAAGCCGGATGGTCAGATGTTTCCGTCATGGCGCGGGGCGACTGGTTCCGCTCGTGGGATTACACTCATGCGGGCAAGCGCAAGGGCGGCCGCATCTATGTCGAGGTTCGCGAGAGCGGCGAGGTGACTTTCCACGAGGGGTTTGTCACCACCAAAGAAGCGAAGCGGCTTTCGGGCGGAGGTGGGAGCGAGGACGGGGATGCCCTTACCGCCAAGCCCGTTCGTGCCGAAGTGTCGGGTCCGCTCAATGCCTATATCGACCTCCACCGCCATGCGGCGGTGCGCGCCGATCTGGCAGGGCATGGCGGCGTCGCGCTGCGGGCGATGCTCGCGCATGTCATCGCGGGGGCCGACCTCTGGCGCGTCGATGTCGAGGGCCAACGGGCGCCAAAGGAGGATATTGCCGAGAGCGTCGAGACGTCTTCCGCAGAAACTGCATTCGACCTCAAGCGCCGTGCTGTGCTCGCGGTGCTCGGGTTCGACGAGGACGCACCGACCGTCACGGGAAGGCCAATGAACCGTCCCCCTTTTGCCCCGCTGTTCGCGCGGCTGCTGGACCTTCCCGATCCGGTGGTGCTGGAGATTGTGGCGATCGTCATGGGGGAGACGTTGCAGGCAGGAAGCGAGGCGGTGGAGATGATCGGGCTCCATCTCGGCACGGACATGCGCCAGCACTGGTCGGCGGACGGGGCCTTCTTCGACCAGCTTCGCGACCGCGAAGTTCTGCTCGCCATCGTCGGCGAGGTTGCGGGACCGGAGGTCGCCGCAGCGAACGCCGGTGAGAAGGGCAAGGCGTTGAAGGCCATCGTCTCCGATTGCCTTGAAGGGTCAAACGGTCGGACGAAGGCTCAACCGTGGGTGCCGCAATGGATGGCGTTTCCGCCTTCGGCCTATACGACGCGGGGCGGGGTCGGCAGCGTCAAATCGGCGCGGCGAGTCGCGCACGAGCTTGCGGCTCCGGCAGCGTCCGAACCCGATGCAGAAGACGGACAGCCTTTGGCAGCATGAGAAGACGGCGGGCGGCTTTGGTCGCCCGCCTTATTTTTCTGCGGGCGCAAAATGACGCGCCGGCCTTGTTGGCCGGCGCGGCGCTCATGACTTGGGCGCGCCGCCGCCGCAAGCGGCGACGGCCCGCGGTTCAGCCAAAGAAAGAGGCGACGCGAAGTTGCCTTCGCGCCGCCCATACGAGGATGCTGCATCCTTCGCCCCTCCATCCTGACTTGCCGGGGTCGCTAATCGCCAAGCCCGGACGGAAGTTGGCGAGCCCGATAATATCGTTTCTGACCCAGGGATTGTACGAAAACGCCAAATCGCATGCCTTGGACATGGTTTTCTTGCCGCGCGGTATAAGCCGATAGGAAGACGGACTGCCACTCGGGCGCGGCCGCTCTGATCGTAGCCACAGTTCGCGGTTAGATCGCATTTCTCACTCAAGTTTCGTTTGATCGTTCACGCGGATAGCGCGGGCACGCTCCACCTGTTCTGCAGAACCATCCCGGCGACGGGCGATGTGACCTGAACCGGCGCGGCGTCCCGCGAAAGCGCGGCGGCGCGATTATTTCCCCGCGTGCTGCGCACGCTCCTCGCGGCCGCTTCGCTTCAAATAATCGCGCCGCCGCACTCCTCCGCTTCGCTTCGGCCCTTCGGGTTCCCGGCACGCCTTACGCGCCGGTTCCTGGTCCGCCCCATGCCGCAGGGATGGTCCCGCGGTACTTCAAGGAGACGACCAATGGCAGCTATCGGCTTTGTGAACGGCACCATCGAAACGGGTTTCGTGGGCCAACTCAAGACCCTCTCGATCCGCGCAGCGATCGAAATCCGGACCAACCGCTCGAAGAGCGGCGACGTCCAGCCCGACTACCGGGTCTGGTCCGAAGGCGTCGAGATCGGTGCCGGCTGGATCCGCGTCGGACAAGTTTCGGGCGAACCCTATGTTTCGCTGAGCCTCGCGGCGCCCGAGTTCGGACCGCGCCGCCTCTATGCGAACCTCGGCCGCGCGGCCGGGCAGGACGGCGAGGACGGTTACGCGCTGATCTGGAACCCCGCCGACTGAGGCAGGCTTCCACCCCGCGCCGAAAATATGCGGCGCGGGGCTTTGCCATGCTTGGCCTTCAGGCAGCGTTGCGATAGCGCTCGAGGTCGGCGAGCGTGAACGAGACGGGATCACGGAGCCAGAGCTCGACTTCGCCCGCGCGCCAGCCGCAGCAGCGCTCGGCGAGCTTATGCTGCGGCGGAAAGGTCCCGGCGGAGATCTTGCGATAGAGGGTGGCGCGGCTGAGCCCGGTGAGATCGAGGACTTCGGTAAGCCGCATGAGACGGAGGGGAGATTGATATGCCATGCGATTATTCTCCATATGTCGGGGGATCATATTGCGACGGGAGATCATAGAAGGGGATCGGGGCTTCGTTCGTCAACGCCGCAGAAACCCGCCCTTTTTGTTATCGCAAGATGGCGTAGAGCCGTGGGCATCCATGGGCGTCCGTGGAGGTTCGCGGGCTGTATTGGCGTAGCTCGAACTTTTTTTCTCACAGCGTCTCGCGGATGACGCCGCCCGAAGGGAAATGAGGCCGTCGGCGACGGCCGCGCTCAAAATGTCGCGCCGTAACCGGCGCGGGGATGATCTGATTCGCGTGGGACGAGGGCGCCGCTGGCGCGCATTCGGTCGCCGCGTTGCGGCGGCGTAGATGTCCCGGCGCTGCGGGGACGGAGGTGGGCGTCACTCGCCTTAGCCCCGCCCGGTCGGGCCGCAACCCTGCGGGTCCTCCTCTTCGTTCCGGTCCTTCGGATGCAGCCCGCCCGATGATGCGGGTCTGCCGGCTCCTTCCTGCCGCCCACCTCCGCCCCCTTCCGGGCCGGGGTGCGGTGGCTGGAAGGAGCAAGGATATGCGCAAGGAAAGAATCGAACGGGCGAGCCTCTATTCGGAGGTCACCAACCGGATCATCGTGGAGCTCGAAGAAGGGCGGCTGCCATGGGTGCAGCCTTGGGACAGCGCGGCATGTGGATGCACCATGCCGCAAAATGCCGGAACCGCGCGGCGCTATACCGGCATTAATGTCCTGATCCTGTGGGCCGAGGTTGTCGCCAAGGGCTATGCGTCGCAGCGCTGGCTAACTTACCGGCAGGCCGAAGCCGCAGGCGGCAATGTCCGGCGCGGCGAGAAGGGCACGGTCATCTGCTATGCCGATCGCTTCACGCCCAAGGCGGAAGCCGAAGCCGCGCGCGGCGACGAACGCGAGGCGCGGCAGGTGGCGTTCCTCAAGCGCTTCGTCGTGTTCAATGTTGATCAATGTGAGGGACTGCCCGAGGCCTATATCACGCCGATGGTCAGTCCCGATCAGGTGATTGCCGTCGGCGCGGCCGATGCGCTGATCGCCGCGACCGGCGCGCGCTTCCAGATTGGCGGCGGTGACGCCTTTTACAGCCCGAGCCATGATTTTGTGGCTGTGCCGCCGCAGGCAGCGTTTCATGAGCCGATCAACTGGTATCGGACGGCGCTGCATGAGCTTGGTCATTGGACCGGTCACGGCAGCCGTCTGGACCGCGACCAGAAGGGCGGGTTCGGATCGGACAGCTACGCGAAGGAGGAACTTGTCGCCGAGATGGCGTCGGCGTTCACCTGTGCGTCGCTCGGCATCGCGCCGACCGTTCGTCATTCCGATTATATCGCGTCGTGGCTGTCGGTATTGCGCGGCGACGAAAAGGCGATCTTCCGCGCCGCCAGTCAGGCGAGCAAGGCTAGCGATTATCTGCTTGCCTTCGCAGGAGCGGGACAATGAGGCGCCGCGATCTTTCGACCGTCACCATCGAGGACGCCGAACGCCGCATGGTGATCGCGCTCGGCAAGATGACCGCGCGTCAGGGGGATATCTTCCTGTCGATCCGCTTCGATGAAACGCCTTACGAGGAGCTGGCGTCGCGCCACGGTATCACCGTTGATGAGGTCACCCACGACTTCGCCTGCGCGCTTGGCATGTGGTCGCGCTGCCTCCATGCGCGCTTCCCGCATCTGGTTTGGCCATGGCTTTGATCGGCGGCGGGCCGGATGGCGCTTGCCATCCGGCCCGCCGCCTTACAGGGTGAAAAGGATGCGAACAGGTCTCGATCATCTCCCGCAATCCAAGCAGCGCGAGCTTGCCGATGTCGTGCGCATCCTGTTCGAGGAATTCGAAATCGCGCATGCGCGCGGCAACTCGGACTGGAACCGCAAGGGCCGCATTTTCAAGATCGTTATCTACGGCAGCTATGCGCGCGGCGACTGGGTCGATGATCCCGTCGGCGGCTACCAGTCGGACTATGACATCCTCGTCGTCGTGAACAACGAACGGCTGACCGAGTTCGAACATTGGTCGGCGGCCGAAGACCGCCTCATGCGCGAGGTCACGATCAACCACACGCTGACCGCGCCGGTCAGCTTCATCGTTCACTCTCTGAAAGATGTGAACGCGCAGCTTGAGCGCGGGCGTCCCTTCTTTGTCGATATCGTCGAGCAGGGCATCGCGCTCTACGAGGCCGAGGGATATGAGTTTGCACAACCGCGCAATCTGCCTGCCGACGAAGCGCTGGTTGAAGCAGAAAAGCACTTTGAAGAATGGTTCGGTACTGCGTCGGGATTTCGCGACACGGCAGCCTACGCTCTATCGAAGGCCCGAAACAAGGAAGCGGCGTTTCTATTCCATCAGGCCACGGAGCGCTTCTATCATTGCGCGCTCCTCGTGCTGTCTCTCTACAGTCCCAAATCGCACCGGCTTAATTTCCTTCGGTCGCAATGCGAGCAGATTGCGCCTGAATTGGTTGAAGCATGGCCGCGCGACGACAAGTTCAGTCGCCGTTGCTTCGAGCTTTTGCGGCTCGCCTATGTCAACGCACGCTACTCGCCGCACTACAAGATCAGCGCCGAGGAATTGGCTTGGATCGGTGAGCGCGTCGCCGTGCTCGAAGGCCTCGTCGGAAAAATTTGCCGCGATCATATCGCGGCGCTCGGCAGCGCGAACCGCGCCGCCGAATAGAGAAGGATATCGATTTGGAAGATCATGAAACGCTAGTCACGCTGACCGCTGATATTGTCGCAGCCCACGTCAGCAACAACAGCGTGGCGATTTCCGACATTCCGTTGGTCATCCGGTCGGTGCACGAAGCGCTCGCTGGTCTTTCCGCGAACGCCGAGCCGGAACCCGAACCGCAGCAGCCCGCCGTGTCAGTTCGTTCGTCGGTGAAGCCGGATTACATCGTCTGTCTTGAAGACGGCAAGAAGCTCACCATGATGCGCCGCTATCTGATGACGAAGTTCGGCATGACGCCCGATGACTATCGCGCGAAGTGGAACCTGCCGAAGGATTATCCGATGGTCGCGCCCAATTATGCCGAGAAGCGCCGCGAACTTGCCAAGCAGATCGGCCTTGGCACCAAGGGCCGCGGCAGCGGCCGCAAGCCTGCCCCGCGCGGACGCGCAAAAGCGAAATAGTCCTCCGTAGTCGCGCCGTCGGCGTGGCAACGAACCTCGGTTTCGCGCGTAAGACCGTGGACCAATTTTCCACGGAGTATCCATGAAGAAGCCCGTTCTTGCCGCCGGTGCGGCGGCAGCCGTCGCCGCGCCGTTCGCCTACCTCCTCTGGAAATATTATCCGCGCCCCGGACCGGTCGGGAACTACTCGGTCCCCGACCCCGCGAAGGCGGTCGACCTCCACCGATATATGGGTCGCTGGTACGAGCAATATCGTTACGACGCATCGTTCGAGGAGGGCCTGGAAGCCGTAACGGCGGATTATTCGCTGAACCGCGACGGCACTGTTTGCGTCGTCAACCAGGGTCGCAAGCGTGGCCCCAATGGCAAGCTGCGCAAATCCGTCGGTAAGGCCAGGATCGAGGACAAGGCGACGAACGCCAAGTTGAAGGTGTCCTTCTTCCGTCCCTTCTACGGCAACTACTGGGTGCTCGACCATGGCGACAATTATGAATGGTCGATCGTCGGCGAGCCGTCGGGGCGCTATCTTTGGGTTCTCACGCGCAACGCCAAGCCTGGCGCGGCGCTTCTGAACGAGCTCGAAGCGCGCGTTCGCGCGCTTGGCTATAATTGGTCGATGATTCACTTCACCCGGCACTGATTGCATTGTCCAACGGAGCGGCCGCGAACGCGCGCCGCCCCCGGCGGCGCCAGAGTAGCATGTGCTGTTCGCGCGCTTCGCCGCGCAGCGTCGCGGCGGCAGCGACGAGCAGTCCGAGAATGACGGCGCGATCGTCGCCGGTGAGCTCGATCAGATCCGCCTTGGCGATCAGGCCGCCAAGCTCGATCAGCTGGCGGGTGCGTTCGCGTCGTTTCACCTGCCACTCGCGCGTGTCATGCCGTGCCCGCTTCGCCTGCAGGCGGTTGCGGGCCTGCACCGCTCGCCGATGCGCTGCCCGCGTTCCGGCCAGGGCCTTTGCGAGCGCGGGCGCCGTCTCCGCGAAAGAAGGCCGCGCCGCTCTTGCGCCACGCCTCCTTCTGCGCCGCGTCGGTGCCCACGGCATCGAGCAGCGCACCTGCCAACTGCTCGATAGACAGGGCGTCGGCACCCGTTGCTATGACCAACTCGCCGAACTGGCCCTGCTTCCTCGTCTTGAGCGCCTTCGCCTTGTCGGTCAGTGCCTGGAGTTCGGCATCAAAATCGCGGGGTTTACGCATCGTTTGTCCTTCCATGTTCATGGGATCGGACGAACCAGCTATGCCGAGTCTCACGGCCCCGCAAGGTCCTGGAATTCCGTGAGATGACCTGATCCCGAGCGCGATGAAATCGTGTGAGGGCGCGCTTATACGTCGTGCCGACGTGCTCGTTTTGCCCTAAATGAATAGCCCTCATGGCGATCTATCATTTCTCGGCAAAAGTGATTTCCCGCGCCGGCGGCAGCAGCGCGGTCGCCGCCGCCGCCTATCGCTCGGCCGACCGGCTGCACGATGAGCGGCTCGGTCGCAGCCATGACTTCTCGAACAAGGCGGGTGTCGTCCACAGCGAGGTGCTGCTGCCCGAGGGCGCTGACGAGCAGTGGCGCGATAGGGAACGGCTCTGGAACGATGTCGAGGCGGCCGAGCTTCGCAGGGACGCGCAGCTTTCCCGCGAGATCGAGTTTGCGATTCCCAGAGAGATGACCCAAGAACAGGGCATCGCGCTCGCCCGTGATTTCGTGCAAGCCGAGTTCGTCGATCGCGGGATGGTCGCCGATCTAAATGTGCATTGGGACATCGGCGCCGACGTGCTCGCCAAGCCGCACGCCCATGTCATGCTGACGATGCGCGAGATCAAGATCGGTGAGGATGGAAGCGCCGAGTTCGGCGCCAAGGTGCGCGACTGGAACCGCACCGAGCTTTTGACGCATTGGCGCGAAGCCTGGGCAGAGCATGTCAACGAGCGGCTTGCCGCGATCGACATTGATGCGCGCGTCGATCATCGGACCTTGGAAGCGCAGGGCATCGACCTCGAGCCACAGCACAAGATAGGCCCGGCGGCCTCGCGCATGGCGGCCGAAGGGCTGGAGGCTGATCGGCTCGCCGAGCATATCGAGATCGCGCGCACAAATGGTGAGAAGATCATCGCCAATCCCGGCATCGCGTTCGACGCGATCACGCATCGCCAGGCAACGTTCACCAACCGCGATCTTGCGATGTTCGTGCACCGCCACAGCGACGGCAAGGAGCAGTTCGACGCCGTCATGTCGGCAGTCAAATCGTCGCCCGATCTCATCGCGCTTGGCAGGGATGGACGCGGCGACGATCGGTTCACGTCCAAATCAATGATCGAGACCGAGCAGCGGCTCAAGCACGCCACCGCCACGCTCGACGCGCGTCGTAATCACGCTGTCGCCGACCGTCACCGCGAACGGGCGCTGGCCGGCGCGTCAGCGCGCGGCCTTGACCTTTCCGCCGAGCAACGCGGCGCGCTCGAGCATGTCACCAGCGCGCGCGGAGTCAGCAATGTCATCGGCTATGCTGGGACCGGCAAGAGCGCGATGCTCGGCGTTGCCCGCGAGGCATGGGAAGCGGCTGGCTATCAGGTACAGGGTGCCGCGCTGTCGGGCATTGCGGCGGAGGGTCTCGAGCATGGCTCCGGTATCGCATCGCGCACGCTCGCGAGCCTTGAACATCAATGGGCCAATGATCGGGAGCGTCTAACCGACAAGCATGTCCTCGTCATCGACGAGGCGGGGATGGTGGGGACGCGCCAGCTCGAACGCGTCGTGTCCGAAGCGGAGCGTCAGGGCGCCAAGGTCGTCCTGGTCGGCGATCCGCAGCAGCTTCAGGCGATCGAAGCGGGTGCCGCGTTCCGCGCTGCAGCCGAACGTCACGGCGCTGTCGAGATCATGGACATCCGCCGCCAGCAGGAGGACTGGCAGCGCGAAGCAACGCGTGAGCTTGCGAACGGGCGCACGGGCCAGGCGATCGGTCGCTATGCGGAGGCTGGATTTGTGCATACGGCCGAAACCCGCGAGGCGGCGCGCGCCGGGCTGGTCGATGCCTGGGATCGTGATCGCCGGCACTATCCGGATGCTAGCCGGATCATCCTGACCCACACCAATGACGAGGTGCGGGCGCTCAATGAGGAAGTGCGCGACCGGCTGAAGGCGAACGGCGCGCTCGGGGCCGAGGTTGCTATCACCGTCGAACGCGGCGAGCGGATGTTCGCCGAGAACGACCGCGTCATGTTCCTCAGGAACGAGCGGAGCATCGGCGTGAAGAATGGCTCGCTCGGCACGGTGCAGAATGTCGACCGCATGCGCATGGCGGTGATGCTCGACGACGGACGTAGCATCGCCTTCGACCTGAAGGACTATGCCCATGTCGATCATGGTTATGCCGCGACGATCCACAAGGCGCAGGGCATGACCGTCGACCGCGTGCAGGTGCTCGCGACGCCGGGGGTAGACAGCCACTCGACTTACGTCGCGCTGTCCAGGCATCGCGAGCAGGTCGATCTATATTACGGCCGCGACGATTTTGCGACCCGGAACAGGCTCGTGCGCGCTGCCTCGCGCGAGCGCGGCAAGGACATGGCGAGCGACTATCGGGCACCGACACCCGCGAAGTCGACCGAGCCCAAGCGCGGCATGTTCCACGGGCTGAAACTTTCCATCGCGCGCGAGACGCCCGCCGCGGTGACAACCGAACGGCGGCGCCCAGTCAAGCTTGCGGAGGTCCGCGTGAGCGCCCGGTTGCTCGATGCCGAGCCGTCGCGTTCGCCGCTCGACAAGGCCGTTGAGCGATTCGCGGGCATCACGAAGCAGATCGTCGATGTCCGGCGCGCTGGCGGGAAGGAACTGCCGCACGAACTCGATGCCTATCGCACGGCCCGGCGGGAACTCGATGCGCTGCGTCCCGGCGCCGCGAACGATCTGCGTGAGGCTTTCGGAAAGAGCTACCAGCTGACGAAGGACGCGGCGGAGGGTCGGACTGATGGCGCGATGGCGGCGATGGATCGCCAGGACGCGGCACGCGCTGCCGAGCGAGCAGCGGCCGAACGCACTACGCGCGATCGCGTCAGGCTTGCCGCCGATACCGAGAAGCAGGCCGATCTGTTCGTTGCGACCTGGAAGAAGGAGAGCGCGCGCGTGAAGGACGCCCCGACCTATGCGGCGCGCGACGCGGCGCGTGCCAATCTGAGCGACATGGCGAAGAGCCTTCACCGCGACCCGCAGCTCGAGTCGCTGCTTCAGAACCGGCGTGCGCAGCTCGGGCTGGACGTTATGAGCACGAAAACACTGTCTCAGGATCTCCAGCTAAGTCTAGGCCGTGGACGCGGCATGGGCATAGGGATGTAGGCTGCATCCATGACCCAGAAACCAGCTCGCACAGCCCGGCAGCCCGCCGATGCCGCCACCGCCTTCGAGGATCTGCGCCGCGAGATATCGCTTCAGCGCACCGCGATCGAAGGCCTGACCTCGGCCAAGGACAAGCTCCCCGATTACTCGCCAACGCTGCGCGACATGGAAACGCGGCTCGGCCAGTTGGAAAAGCACGTAGAAAGCATCAACGAACACCCGGCGATGCTGCTCACGCCGCTGACGATTGCTACGGAAATGCACGAAGGATTGATCACCTACCGAGCTGATGACCGCAAGATCCTCGTGGAGGCGTGCGACGCGCTGGCGCGCTCGCTCGGCCGGGTCGAGGGCATGATCAAGCAGAAGCGCTCGAACGACCAACAGAACTGGTGGGTGACATGGGCGGGCACGGGCGGATTGATGTTTGGTGCGTTCTTGACGCTCATCGGCGTGGCGGTTTGGACCTAAAATGACAGTACCGTGTCTCGGCGGCAATGCGCCTCATGCCCGCCGCTCAGCTCTCGGAAACATGCACCCAAAAGCTGTCATTCGCTAAGAGCATGAAATACTTCAGGTGGCCGTCAGCCAGTCGACAAGCGGCTTCGTAAACCTCGTGTCTCCCCCTTGCAAGTCAGCCGATAGCCGCGCCGTGACTTCCTGAAATACCCAGCGATTGCCATCAGGATCGTTGAAGGAAGCGTAGCTTGCATAGCTTTTGCGCTCGGGATTGGGGCCGCGGGCGAGCTTGTCCGCATCGATATGATGGAAAACGCCGCCCTCGTCATGAAAAAGTTCGCCGACGCCGATTCCGTCCGCAATCAATCGGTCGCGGACCGCGACGAGATCCGAAACGATTAGGTGCAGCCCCTGCACCGAACCCGGCTCGGCCGTTGTAATTCCCTTGCCAAAGATGATCGAGCATCCCGATCCGGGCGGGGTGAACTGAACGATGCGGTAATCTTCGTCTGAAGAATAGTCGATGTCGAGACTCCATCCCATGCGGGTATAGAATTGCTTCGCACGATCGACATCCGAAACAGGAATCACGACGACTTCGAGCTTCATTTCCATGAGGAAAACTCCGGGGCTTCAGGCCCGAGACTTGGCGGAGCCATGTCTCAAGCTCGTGAGGGGTGACCCGCGGCACTGCGACACCGCATGCTGCAGGGGGGGAAGGATCGGACTCAGGCAGCGCTCTGCTTCTCTGCCGGCTTCGGTGCCGCCAGCAACGCTAGAAGCGCTTCGGCTCCCGCAGTCGATGAAGCGGGATTCTGCCCGGTGATCAGAAGACCGTCGGTAATTGCGAAGCTCCCCCAGTTTGGAACTTTCTCGAAGAGACCGCCAAGCCGCTTGAGCTCGTCCTCGACAAGGAAGGGCACGACGTCGGTGAGCTGCACTTCCTCCTCTTCGGCATTTGTGAAGCCGGTGACGCGCTTTCCCTTCACGATGGGGTCGCCCTTGTATGTCGCTCGGTGAAGAACCGCAGGCGCATGACAGACCGCCGCAACCGGTTTTCCGCTGTTGTAAAATGCCTCGATGAGCGCGATCGAGTCGGGGTTGTCGACAAGGTCCCACATAGGGCCGTGGCCACCGGGATAGAAAATTGCGTCGAAATCTTCCGCGCGCATATCCGAGAGCTTTTGCGTGGTGGCGAAAACCTTCTGCGCCTTGAGATCCTGCTTGAAGCGTGCCATTGCTTCGGTCTGATTTTCGGGGAGGTCGCTTTTCGGATCGACCGGAGGCTGGCCGCCCTTGGGCGAGGCCAGCGTGAGTTCAACGCCGGCGTCGCGGAATACGTAATAAGGCGCCGCGCCCTCCTCGAGCCAGAATCCCGTCTTACGGCCCGTGTTGCCCAAAATGTCGTGCGAGGTGAACACCATCAGAATTTTCATGTCGTGCCTCCTTCGGCTTCAGTGCATGGCGTCAATCTGTCACGTCGCGGGGCACCAGGAAATCGGACGATAGTATCGGAATAGCGCTAAGGCTCCGCAGTCAGGTGGGCGGCTTTGCTCACCGGCCGAAAGGTCGAACGGTGAACCGCAACCAGAACTCGCGCCCGCGCTCAAAGCCGCAGACTGTCTCTCCCGATCCAGCAGGCCCTTTGATGGGCGCCCCTGTGACAATGCCGGGGAAAACACCGCCGCCGCCTGGGTAGTTGATATTGAGACAGCCGCCGGTGGTGAGACGATCGGTCAGGTTGTTACCGATAAGCGCAAGCTCCCATCGATCGTCTCGCGCTTTGAGTCTGATATCGGCGCCGATCTTGGCGAATGCGCTTTGAAAGCCATTATCGCGGTTGCCGAGATCAACGACGTAGCGCGATGAATATTGGAGCCGCGCGCCCATTCCCAGTTCGAGGTTGCCGCCGACGGGTCGCACAAAATCGGCGCGAACGGTGGCCTGCCAACGCGGTGCGCGGTGGAGGGGCGTGCCTGACAAATCCTGCCCATTGTAACGGACGGGCGTGCCCAGCACAGGGTCTATGCTGAAGTAGCCGGCCGCAAGTTCGGCCGGATCAATTACGGGGGTCGGCAGCAGGTTGCAGCCCTGGCTAACCGTCTGACCGGGCTTACAGTCTGCGTTGGTGAAGCGCGTAAAGATGCCCCGGTTCCAGTTCAGCGCGCTGGTGAAACTTAGGCCGGGAACGCCGCGCGGGCGATAGCGCAGCGTGAGGTCGATGCCATAGACTTTCGCCGCGCCTGCATTGACGGTCGCGAGCCCGGGTACGCCGGCGTCGGTGATCCGGATAATGCCTGCTTGCAACCCATCATATCGGTAATAGTAGCCGGCAATATCAAAATAGAGTTGCCGGGCGCCGGCATAACCCTTGATGCCGACTTCACCTCCGCGTGCCCGTTCGTCACCAAATGAATTGTCGTCACCCGGGTTGAGCGCCTGATTGATGTTGTAGGAACCCGATTTATATCCCTGCTTGAACGCACCGAAGAATGTCAGTTCGGGGTTCGGATACCAGCTGATCGTCAGCTCGGGCGACCAGTTGCGCGAGTGCAGGCGGGGAAGCTGCGGCCTGATCGGTTCGCCTTCAACGCCAGTCACGACACCAAGAACGTCATAGGTGACCGGAGCGTCACTACGCTTCTCGTCTGTCCAGCGCATGCCGCCCGCAATCTCGACCTCGGGTGCCGGGCGGAACCGGGCTTGCGCGAACAGCGCGAGCGAGCGAATGTCGACATCGTGCGAGCCTTGCAGCGCAACGCGTGGGAGACCATAACGAGCGTTGCCGAAGAATCCGATATCGTTCGTGATATTGGCGTCCTGAAAAAAGACGCCCCCGGAAAAATCAATATCACCCCCAAGATCGGTGACGAGACGCAGCTCCTGGGTCGCTTCGCGCCGCCGAAATTCTTTCGTGATCGCAAGCGGCGCCATCGCCCCTCCTGCCCACGAGCCATTCTGAAGCGCATCGACCCTGATCCGGTAATAGCCGGTCAGCGAGGTCAGCATGAATCGCGGCGAGAGAGCCCAGTTCATTTCCAGCGTGCCGAAGTGCTGGTCGGTTTCGGTGAAGTTTACGCCTTCATTGGGCACGCGGAAGGCATTCGGATCGACATCGACGATATTGAGGTTGCGATCGGCCCTGCAATCCTCGTTCGCGCTATATTGCGACGGCAGGTCGATGCCTATCGAAGGCAGATAGTTGATTGTCCCGTCTGGGCAACGGACGAGCTGCTCCTGCAAGCCGCCGAGGCGACGGTCGTGGGTGGTGTTCAGCTTGAGCCGCGCGGTGAAATCGGGGCTCGGGTCAAATAGAGCGGTCAGGCGCAGATAAAGTGCGTGGCTCTTGCCAAAGCGATTGTCGGGCTGCATCGCGCCACTTTCGGGGATCGCGGTAGCGGTGTTGCGGAAATAGCCATCGCTCGAGGCGTATTGTGAAGAAAGCCGCAGTCCCAAAGTCTCGGTGACCGGCCCCGAGAGAATGAGGCGCGCCTGCCATTCGCGCGCCTCGGCTTCGTACGCCGCGCTTCCGACGATCTCGGTGCGATCGCCTGGATCGGCCGTTCGGATGGCTATGACGCCGCCCGGGCTGTTCTTACCGAAGAAGAGGGGCTGGGGACCCTTGAGAATTTCGACCCGTTCCATGTCGAAAATACCGATCGAATAGGCGGCGCCCTGTCCCAGTGCCAGTCCGTCGAGATTGAGCGCGACCGATTGGTCGACCCCGGGATCGAGTGGGCTCGAGCCGATGCCGCGGAGCGATACTTCGGTACCCACCTCCAGCGGTGCTGCGCCAAGTACCAGTCCCGGCGTGAAGGCGGCGATGTCATAAAGGTCGGTGGCTTGGCTGCTGCTCAGTTCGTCCGCCGGCAGCACTGCGGCTACGACAGGTACCCGCAGGGCGGCCTCCTCACGCTTGCGGGCAGTGACGATGATTTCGTCCGGATCGACAATTTGGGCCACCGCCGGGAGCGCTTGTCCAAACATTCCGGTCGCGAGCATGGCGCCGCAAATTGCGGTACGCATCGAAAACGGGGGGTTACCCGATACAGGCCGCATGTTTCTCCCGCCCACCCTGAAATGGCCTCAGCGTGCGATCCTTATGCCTGCCGCGCGGTGCCGGCGCTATTGATACGAAGGTATTGCCTCTAGCTCCATCGCTGCGTGGCCGGCCGCTGTGGGCCGCATTCCTTGCAAGTGCCTTTACGCATCGCTTCGCTTCAATGGGCCGGGTCGGCCACGTGACGCCCGAGTTCGAACTCGATCTCGGAGCGCATCTGAAGCCCGCGATCAAGAAGTCGGGCCATGCGCGCGCGCGTTTCGGGCCGCGCGGTCGATATGAAGAACTGGTCGAGCGCTGGCGGAAACAGCGCATCGTCCGGCAAGGTTACCTGATCGACGAGCCCTTTGGTCTGCGCGATCGCATATTTCTCGAAACCGGCAATCCGGCGAGCGAAACGATCCACAAAATCGTCGAGCTCGTCGTCGGGCAGCGCGCGATTGACGTACCCGTAACGCTCGGCGAGATCGCCGGTAAAATCGTCGGCGCCCAGCACGATCTCAAGTGCTCTTCCTCGGCCGGCCAATCCACCGAGCCGCGCCATCGGGTTGGCGCCCGGAACCGCCCCGACACCGACCTCGAACTGGCCAAGGATGGCCTTTTCAGCGCTGGCAAAACGGAGGTCGCACGCGAGTGCAAATTCGCTCCCCGCACCGCGCGCGCGTCCGCGCAAGGAAGCAATCGAGACGACCGGCGCACGGGCGAGGCGCGCGAGAACGTCGAGCCAGGGGTGCATGCCCGTGGGGCCCTTGGGCATTGCCGCCGTTCTCGCCTTGTCGACGAGCACGTCATAATGCGCGAGGAAGAAATCCGGGTCCTCGCTGGCGAAGACGATCACCTTGATCGTGGGGTCGGCCTCGAGGCGTCCGACGATGTTCGACAATTCCTCGATCGTGTCGAGATCGACAAGATTGATGGGCGGGTTCGAGATCGCCGCGCGCCAATAGCCGGGTGTAATTTCATCGATACGGATTTGCTGGGCCATGTCCTAGTCTCGCTCCATGATCGGGCAACGGCGCCCGCCATATAGATTGTGGAGGCGGCGCCTCCGGCGAAACTGGACGAACGTATCGCCTATACGTTCGTATCACTGCTCCGCGTCGCGAGTGGCCGACCGCGCAATCCGCAATTCCTCGGCGCAAGGGATTTGCACCCGGGCATGGCTTCCTCCGGGCGTGAACATCCATTCTACGCTACCCTCGAGATCGGCGATCAGCGCGCGAACCAATTTCTGCCCGCGGCCCGGCACCCTGCAAGTCGCGGCGACACCGTCTTCACAAACCATGGCATCGATGTGATCGCCGCACTCACGGATGCGAACGAGGATCATGCCGCTGCGGCCCTTCAGCCCGTGACGCGCGGCGTTCCGGACCAGTTCAGCAATGATCAGGCCGATGCGCCAGCATCTCTCCGACGCCAGGAAAATGTCGTCGGCCTTGAGAACAAGGCCCACCCCTCTTTCGTTGAGCGAGGCCTTCGCGAAACTTTGGCAGATGTGGCGCAGATATTCTGCGAGATTGGCCCTGCCGTGCGCGAAAGGTGGCAGCAGCGCGCGGTGCGAAGCAGCATGATCGCGCAGGCGTTCGGCGACGCACGTGAGACTTTTCCGGCTGCTCTCATCCTCAGCGCGGGCCGCGGCGAACGACAGCATCGAAATGGCTTCGGAATATTCGTTGATCACCCGGTGATTGATCTCTTCGACGAGATGCAGCGAGCAGGGTGGGGCGGCTGCGTCAGAAGTCAGGCTATGAGCCAACATATCGCGGTCCTCCTTTGGTCGGAGGCGATTGGACTGGATGGTGAGGCCGACCGCAATTGAACCTAGGTGTGGCGTATACCAAAGTGTCGCGTCGGGTGTTGCGCTCAGTGAAGCGATGCGGCTGCGAGACCCAGACGCTCGCTCATCTTGACAAGCGCAGCGAAGGATTTTGCCTGCATCTTCTCCATCACTCGCCCGCGGTGGGCCTTCACCGTAATCTCACTGATTCCCAGTTCCCAGCCAACCTGCTTGTTGAGAAGGCCGGATACGACCAGCGCGAGAACCTGTCGCTCGCGAGGGCTGAGTGTGTCATATCTAGCCTGCAAAGCTGTCAGGCCGGCGCTTTCCTCAAGGGCGACCTGACTTTGAGCGAGAGCTCGCTCGACCGCTGGCAAAAGCGCCTCCTCGCCGAGCGGCTTGGTGAGAAATTCCGTAGCGCCCGCTTTCATGGCCCGCACGGTGGTGGGAATGTCGCCACATCCGGTAATGAAAATTATGGGCATTTGGGACTGACCATCGGCAATCTGCTCCTGAAGATCGAGTCCGTTGAGATCGGGTAATCCGATGTCAAGGATGAGGCACGAAGGCGTGGAAGGAAACCCCCGGGCAAGGAATGCCGCCGCGGTCTCAAAGCTTTCAACGGCCCAGCCCGCTGACTTCAGCAGTGCCTCGAGCCCCTCGCGGGTCGACACATCATCGTCCACAACGATCACCGTCGGCGCCATGTCCTGCATCGGATTCCATCCAGATCTGGTCGCAGTGCTGTAAACTAACATCGCGGTCTTCCTCTTACATCAGAAAATCAAGACTCCCGCCCCAAAGCTGAACGGATGGCCCCTACGATCGCGCTCTCGCTGAACGGCTTCACGAGGCAGGCAACCGCGCCGCTGTTCAACAGGTCGGACCACGCGCCATCGTCCGAGTGCGCCGTGATAAACACGATCGGAACCGCTCTTTTTTGCCGGATCAACTCCTGCTGAAGCTGTGGCCCCGTCATGCCGGGCATCGCCACATCGAGGACCAAGCATCCCAGCAAGTCGATCTCGGCATCCCTCAGAAATGCGTTGGCCGAAGCGAACGCCTGCACTCGAAAGCCGAAGGATCTGAGTAGATCGGGTAAGGATTCTCTAACGGATTCATCATCGTCCACGAGCGCGATTATCTTTTCGTCGGACATGAACGTTCCTTGTTATTGCCCCGCATACTCGCCCATCCACCGGCGGCTTCCGTCACCGAGCCGGTAAGCATCTGAATGCGATACGCCCGCATGGCGCTCTCCATTTGCGCCTCTTGCTTCCCGTCCCGCAGGGTGCGCCAATCTCGGCCGCGCGTCTATTGATACTTTGGTGTCAGTGAAGAGGAAAATGTATGTTTTACATGGTCGTAGGCGACATCCAAGATCCCGCTCGTCTTTCAGGGAGCGCAAACGCCGGAGATCCGGCCAACCCTCCATCATGTGGGGGAAGTGCCCCCGTCGCCTTGTTTCTGGACATTGTGGGCGCCGCGATGTTCCTCGCTGCAGGGGAGGCGTCGCTCGTCCCAGGCACGAACATCCCCGCTGAAGGCCGCACGACCAGTTGCTAGCCTTGCAATCGGGGACGTTGTCCTTCCGATCCGCTGTCGGTCCCGGTTTCGACCAACGTCGAGGGGGCATCATCAGGACGCGCGCAAGGAACCGAAAAACAAAAACTAGCACCAGGGCCCTCATTTAAGTCGACCCATAGCTTCCCACCGTGACGCTCGAGAATGGACTTGCTGACGGAGAGACCGATCCCCATGCCATGCGGCTTTGTCGTGTAAAAGGATGCGAAGACGCGGGATCGATCTTCTGCAGCAATGCCGCACCCCGTGTCGCGAACTGCGAGCTGTGCGTTACCGCGATCAGAGTTTACGGTCTCGATGACAATTTGACGCTGAAGGTTGTCGGCGACGTCGATTGCGTCTGCTGCATTCAGGATCAGGTTCAGGATAACCTGCTGCAACTGGATTCGGTCGCCAAGCACCTCTGGCAAACTTCTGTCCAAATTGATCCTGAGTGCGATCCTGCGTCGCTGCAAATCGTGATGGCAGATGGCTACTACCTCCTCGGTCGCGTCGTTGAGATTAAATGGTTCGGCCGTAAAGTCCTTTCTCGCGAACAGGCCTCGCAGTCGTTTCAATACCTCGGCGGCCCTGTTGCCGTCGCGGATCGTGCGATTTGCCGTATTCGCGGCGCCCTCGACGTCCGGCGGGTCAGCTGCGAGCAAACGCAGACAGGCGCTCGCATTGGTTATGATCCCGGACAAGGGCTGATTGACCTCATGTGCAATCGAGGCCGCCAGTTCACCAAGGCTCGATACGCGGGTGATGTGCGCAAGCTCGGATCGCAGGCTCTCGACCGAATTCTCGGCAAGCCGCCGGCGGGTCACATCTTGGGCGACCCCGTAACATTCGCGGCGTCCATCCTCATGCGTTACAACGCGATAAGATGTGCTGAGAAATTTGATCCGGCCGTCGGGCATCAGCAGCCGCTCTTCATTTTCCGGATACCCCTCGCCTCGGAACACCCGCGCAATTTTCTCGTCGACCATTGGGAGGTCATCGGGATGACAGTAAGAACGGAGATCGGGACGGACCAGCCCAAAATCGCTGGGAAATTCATATATCTGACGCATCTGTTCCGAGAAAATTACTTCGTCGGCATCAACGTCCCAGACGAACGAGCCGGTTTGGCTGATTCGTTCCGAGGTCGTGAGAAGATATTCGCTACGTCGTAGCTCTTCCTCCACGAGCTTCCTTTCGGTGATGTCCTGGATAGATCCGACGACCACGGGACTGTCGGGATTATCCGGAATGAAATGGGCAATCGCATGAAGATGCTTAATGGCCCCGCTTGGTGTCACGATCCTGAAAACTTCGTCAAACTCGCTGTTATTCGCCATCGAGCGCGCGAAACCGGCGTTGAAAACTCCCAGATCATCGGGATGTATTCGGTCGCGAAACGCGATAAATGTTGGCGGCTCGTCTCTCGGATGATCAAGAATGTTATAGAGTTCATCCGACCAGCGGTGGATATCCGCCTTTACATCAGTCGTAAAACTCCCGGTGCGGCTGAGGCGTTGAGCCTGGCTGAGGTGATCATGCGCTTCTCGCAGTTTGTGCTCGCGCAGCGCGAGATCCTGTTCCGCGCGCTTGCGATCTTCGATGTCGGTTTTGACGCCGTACCATTGCACGACGTTGCCTTGCTCATCATGCAATGGACTGCTTTGGAAGTGGAACCACCGGAAGATTCCGTCGTGACGCATCAGGCGCGCTTCGATCTGGCCGCTTCGGCCGGAGGATCGGCATGCCTCCCACGTCGCCAAGACAGCTTCGAAATCATCCGGATGAACATGGTCGATCCACTGCCATTCGATGAGGTCCGCAGGGGATCGACCAACATAGTCGAGATAATGTTGATTAAAAAACTCGGCCGCTCCGTCGGGTCGCGCCGACCATACGAGAACCGGGATCGTGTCGATGATGAGCCGCAGATTCTTGGCTCTGTCTGCCAGCGCGGCTTCGGCTTCCCGGCGGTCGTGGATGTCGGTCAATAGGACTTGCCACCCCACGAGCCGTCCGCCCTCGTCATGAAGTGGCAGTCCGCGGTTGCTGAGCCAGCGATATTCGCCGTCGAAACGACGCATCCTTTGTTCGATATCATAGGGTTTGCCGGCCACTATGGCTGCGCCGAATGCCGCCGTCAGATGGGGCAGGTCGTCAGGATGGATGATTCCATTGGAATCCCAGTTTGCCAGCTCCTCTTGCGTTCGGCCGAAATACTCCCTCAATTCCCGATTGAGATGGAGAACGCTGCCGTCTGGTGCCAAGACACCAGCCAAGCCGGGCATATGATCGATCAATGCACTTGGCGTCAGCCCGCTAGGGAGCGGATGTTCTTCGTCTTGCGGGTGGTTCAGTAGGCCTTGCTGCGATTTGTCGCTCATGATTGCTCCCTCGACAGGCGCACACAAGTTTCTACTCCGCGCACCGCCGTGCGCCTAGCGCTTCGTCGACGACCGATACTTTCGTATAAGCCCCGAAAGCTCGAGCTCTGCAATCCGGCGAGGTGAGTTCAGCGGATCGTCGCCTTTAGAATGTTGGCCATCGGTGCAGCAGATGATGCCGATCCCAACGGCAATAGTCGCGTCGGCAAGGCGAACTGCGGGCTTTTGTTTGCATAGATAATTTCTGGTCGATCAGCACGCCCTCAAAATGCCAAATGATACTATCGTGCAATGGCGATTGCCGCATCAACGCATGACATCGGGGAACTACTTGGTGTCTCAAGGCTGACGATCGGTGGCGCGCGTTTGCCCATTCTCGATCGCTCTCGATGGTTGCATTAACATGATGAGCGCAGGACCATATTTTCGGACGGATCATGGATCGCATCGACTTGATGAATATCTTTATCACCGCGGTCGACGAGGGCAGCCTTGTCGGCGCCGCGCGGCGTTTGCGTCGTTCGCCAACCGCGATCAGCCGTGCGATCGCGTCGCTCGAGGGGCATCTGGGCGTCGAACTGCTTCACCGGACGACGCGAAGCATCCGGCTGAGCGAAGCGGGGCAACGTTATGCCGCCTCGTGTCGGCGCATCCTCGCCGAACTCGAGGAAGCCGACCTGCTCGCGGGCGGCGAACGTTCGGCGCCGCGTGGGATGCTGACGCTGTCGGCGCCACCGATCAGCGGCGAAGAGGTGCTGCGTCCGATCCTCGACGAATTTCTGGGAGCCTATCCGCTGGTTTCGGCGCGCCTGATGCTCGTGGACCGGTCGGTAAATCTGGTCGACGAAGGCGTCGATGTCGCGCTGCGCGTCGGGCAGCTTCCGGACTCTTCACTCGTCGCGACGCGCGTCGGCGAGGGGGTACGACGCGTGATCGTCGCGTCGCCGCGATATCTGAGCGAGCATCCGCCGATCGAAGAGCCTGCCGATATCGCGGGGCACCAGATCGTCTCGCTGACGCATTTCGGGATCGAGGCGTGGGGCTTCGGCAGCGGACCGGCGGCGCGTACCGTCCATTTTACGCCGCGGCTGGTCGTGAACACGGTGCGCGCGGCTGTCGGCTCGGCGGTGGGTGGGCGCGGGCTGACACGCGTCTACTCCTATCATGTCGCGCGCGAGGTGAAGGAGGGGCTGCTCACGATCGTTCTGGCCGAAGCCGAGCCGGAACCGCAGCCAGTACATCTGCTCGCGCCCGGCGGACGGATGGCCGTGCCCAAGGTCCGCGCCTTCGTCGACTTCGCGACCCCGCGGCTTCGTGCCGCCTTCGCAAGACTCGCGATCGACGCGCGCGAGCTCTAGTTACATCATTATCCCGATACGCGGGAGAATGTCTTCCGCTGAAGATCAATTATCTCGGCATTGCGCCTGACCTACGTTGCTCCCGTCGGCGCATGGCGCGCCACACGGGCGAGCTTTCCCGTCCCGTCCTCCCATAAGCAAAGGTTCAATGTCATGAGCAATGCACAGAAAGTCGCCGTCGTTACCGGCGCATCGCAGGGTATCGGCGCCGCACTCGTCGACGCCTATCTCGACCGTGGGTATCGCGTCGTAGCGACCTCGCGTTCGATCCAGCCATCGAGCAATCCCGACATGCTGGCGATCGCGGGCGATATCGGAGACCCCGAAACCGGCCCGCGCGTGATCGCCGCCGCGCTCGAACATTTTGGCCGCGTCGACACGCTGGTCAACAACGCCGGCATCTTCGTCGCGAGCCCCTTCACCGGCTATAGCGCCGATCAATATGCCGGCGTCGTATCGACCAACCTCAACGGCTTTTTCTACATCACGCAGGCCGCGGTTGCGGCGATGGAAGCGGTCGGGGGCGGGCATGTCGTCAGCATCACGACCAGCCTTGTCGATCATGCCAATTCGAACGTCCCGTCGGTCCTCGCCTCGCTGTCGAAGGGCGGCATCAATGCGGCGACCCGGAGCCTCGCAATCGAATATGCGAAGCGTGGTATCCGCGTGAACGCAGTATCGCCGGGCATCATCAAGACCCCCATGCACGCCCCGGAAACGCATGAATTCCTCTCGGCGCTGCACCCGGTCGGTCATATGGGCGAGACGTCGGACATCGTCGATGCCGTTCTCTTCCTCGAAAATGCGGCCTTCGTGACGGGCGAGATCCTGCACGTCGATGGCGGCCAGTCGGCCGGGCATTAATCCGGTCTGTCAAGGAGACGAGCCATGCCTATCGTGACCGTTCAACTGACCCGTGAAGGCACCGAGCCCGGTGTCGATCATGTAACCCCCGAACAGAAAGCCGAAATCTACAAGGGAATGAGCCAGGTTCTGCTCGACGTGCTCGGAAAGCCGCTCGACTGGACATGGGTTATCTTTCAGGAGGTCGAGATGGAAGATTGGGGCTGGGGCGGTATGCCCGTCGAGGAGTATCGCAAGAAGCTCGCGGCCACCTCCGGCTGAACCGTTCAATCTTGGAGACGATGATGAACGCCCGCCATCTTACCAGCATGCTCGGCATCGAATTGCCGATCATCCAGGCGCCGATGGCGGGTGTATCTTCGCCCGCCATGGCGGCGGCGGTCAGCAACGCGGGCGCGCTCGGCTCGATCGGGGTCGGCGCGACCGATGCCGATGGCGCGCGCGGGATGATTGCCGCGGTACGCGAGGGCGCCGCGAAGCCATTCAACGTCAATCTCTTCTGCCACGCGCCCGCCGTTGCCGATGCGGCGATCGAAGCCGCGTGGATCGCCCGTCTCGCACCGCTGTTCGCCGAGTTTGGCGTGGATGCACCGGACGCGCTGGGCGAAATCTATCGCAGCTTCGTCGCCGACGAGGCGATGCTCCAAATGCTTCTGGGCGAGCGGCCGGCCGTCGTCAGCTTTCATTTCGGCCTGCCTTCCGAATCCGCGATCCGGGCGCTGCGCGACGCCGGCATCCTGTTGCTTGCATCCGCGACCAACCTTGACGAAGCGCGGATTGCATCGGCCGCGGGCGTCGATGCCGTCGTGGCGCAGGGATGGGAGGCTGGCGGGCATCGCGGGGTTTTCGATCCCGACGCGCCCGACGATCGGCTCGGCACTATGGCACTGACGCGCCTGCTCGTCGATGCGATCGACCTTCCGGTCATCGCGGCGGGCGGTATCATGGACGGCGCGGGCATCGCCGCCGCGTTGGATTTGGGTGCCGCGGCGGCGCAGCTCGGCACCGCCTTTATCGCCTGCGACGAAAGTCTGGCCGATGCCGGCTATCGCGCCGCGCTGACGAGCGAAGCCGCGCTGCATACGAAGATGGTGCGCGCCGTTTCGGGGCGCCCGGCGCGCATATTGGCGAACCGGTTTGCTGCGCTCGACGGCAATGTTCCGGCGACGCATATCCCGGCCTATCCGATCGCCTATGACCTTGGCAAAGCGCTGCACGCAGCGGCCAAGTCGCGCGGCGAATATGGCTTTGGTGCGCAATGGGCAGGGCAGGGGGCGCCGATGGCACGCGCCATGCCCGCCGCGGACCTCATCGCGACGCTGGCCGCCGAGATGGCAGCGGCCCGAAATTCGTGACAGGAGCTGACAATATGGACGATTTCGACGAAGCCTTTGCCGCGCTCGGCGATCTGCGCGGGCGCCCGCTGTTCGTGATCAAGGTCGGCGTCGACCATATCCATCTGATCGGTGGACCAGCCGGAATCGACCGGCGCGTCGGCGAGATGGTCGCAGGGCGCTTCGCGGGCGAACGCCTGTCGGGCGATGTCCTGACCGGCGGTGCCGACTGGCAGATTGTGCGCGCCGACGGGGCCGTGCTGCTCGACGCGCGGGTGGTGCTGCGCACCGAAGACGGCGCCGAGATCGCAATGGAATATACGGGCATCCGTACCGGGCCGGCCGACGTCATCGCGCGGCTGGGGCGCGGCGAGCCGGTCGATCCGGCCGACTATTATTTTCGCATCGCCCCGCGCTTTTCGACGTCAGATCCGAGATACGAATGGCTGAACCGCATTATGGCGGTCGGCATCGGTCACCGGCTGCCCGGGGGGCCGGTCTACAGCATCTTTGAGATTGTTTGAAGGAGGCGGCTATCCCGGCCAGACCAGCCCTTCGGGCGCGCCGCGGCCGAGCCGGTCGGGAAGCGTCTCGCCGACGGCGACGAACTCGAGCGAGCCGCTGTTGATGCAATAGCGCAGCCCCGTCGGCGGCGGCCCGTCGGGGAAGACATGCCCCTGATGAGATCCGCAGCGCGCGCAGACGATCTCGGCGCGAACCATGCCATAGCGCCTGTCTTCGATCGTCTGCAGATGGTCGGCGCGGAACGGCGTCGTGAAGCTCGGCCAGCCGGTGCCGCTTTCGAACTTGGCGCCCGCGCGGAACAGCGGCAGGCCGCAAAGGCGGCAGCAATAGACGCCCTCGCGCTTTTCATAGAGGAAGAGGCCGCAAAAGGGTGCCTCCTCCGCATGCTCGAGGAGGAGGCTGCGCTCCTCGTCGGTCAACGCGGCGGCGAGGTCGTGCCGTTGCTGCCGCGTCGGCGGCGCCAGGTCGAACAGGTCGCTGCCGACCTCAGCCACGCGCTACGTCCAGCACTGCCTGCGCGAACGCCTGTGGGGCTTCCTGCGGCAGGTTGTGGCCGATGCCGCCGCCGATATCGCGATGCTCATAGCGGCCCGTGAACTTGGCGCGATAGGCGGCGGGCGGCGGGTGTGGCGCGCCATTCGCGTCGCCTTCCATCGTGATCGTCGGAACGCCAATCGTCGGCGCGGCCGCGATCTGACGGTCGAGGTCGGCATAGCGCGCTTCGCCGTCGGCGAGGCCCAGCCGCCAGCGATAATTGTGGATCACGATGTCGACATGGTCGGGATTGTCGAACGACGCGGCGCTACGGGCGTAGGTGGCTTCGTCGAAATTCCATTGGGGCGAGGCGAGCTTCCAGATCAGCCGGTTGAAATCCTTGCGGTTCTTGTCGTAGCCGAGACGGCCGCGCTCGGTCGCGAAATAAAATTGATACCACCATTGCAGTTCGGCCTCGGGCGGCAGCGGCGCCTTGCCCGCTTCCTGTCCGGCGACGAGATAACCGCTTACCGCAACAAGACCGCTGGTGCGTTCGGGCCAGATGGCGGCGACGATATCGGCGGTGCGCGCGCCCCAGTCGAAGCCTGCGAGAACGGCGCGCTTGATCTTCAGCGCGTCCATGAAATCGATCAGGTCCTGTGCGAGCGCCGCCGGCTGACCGTTGCGAAGGCTGTCGCCCGAGAGGAAACGCGTCGGGCCATAGCCGCGCAGATAGGGGATGAGGACGCGATAGCCCTTCGCAACCAGCAGTGGCGCGACATTGGCAAAGCTTTGGATATCATAGGGCCAGCCGTGGAGCAGGATCGCGACCGGCCCCTTGGCAGGGCCCATGTCGATGTAGGAAACGTTGAGAAGACCCGCCTCGACCGATTTGAGCGGCGGGAAGCCCCGGCCGGTCGAAGGTGCGGTCTGGGCACTTGCCGGGTCGGGCGCTGCACCGGCGCTGGCAAGGCTCAGTCCGATCTGCGCGGCCACGGCAACGCCGGTGATGCCGAGAAACTGCCGGCGGTCCGACAGGCCCTGTTCGAAAGTGGAAAGCTGCACGTCGTCATACCCCTTTGTATGGGCCTGTCGGGCCGGAAGTGGGACGCGGACGGACTGGGCGGGGGAGGGAGTGGAGTCCGTCCGCGTCCTCGGCCCGGCACGGCCAGCGGGAGCGGTGCCGGGATTTCACTATATATTCGCTTGATCGGGGCGCCTCGTTACCGGCTACCCGACGCCGGCCATATTGAGCGGTCGGGACGGGAAATCGATTATACGTTTGTCTTGGTGACACCATCGTATCGATCGCCCGTGCCGGTCCTTGGCAATGACGGCCCGCCGACACCAAAGTCCAATACTGCACCCGGGCCTCGGCCCCTATCTCGCCCTGCAGGCTCGGCGCGGACCACTTCGGCAGCCCGCGCGACGATGCCGCTCCCCTCGGCAAAGGATAGAGATATGGCCAATCCCGAAATCGTCGATTCCAGCTTCACCGCGATCATCAACGCCCCGATCGACAAGATCGACCTGCCCGCTTGGGCCTTTTCGCTCCCCGAACATGAATATCAGGGCTGTTCGCCCGCGCATGTTGCAGCGGGCGCCACCACCGCGCCCGACGGCCGGCGCATGTCGATCAACGTCGAGATCATCGGCGGAACCTTGATGGTGCAGCATTATATCGAGACGCTCGCCGAAATGGACCATCTGGTTCTGGAATCGGTGTCCGATATCTTCCCGCCCGCGGGCCGTACGACGATCCATGTGAAATGGGAGCTCAGCGTCAAGGATATGGGCGACGGCCGCTGTGAATTCACCAATCATGTGCAGACGCATGCGACCGACGAATTCCTGACCTATCTCGATCGGCAGGGCATCCCGTTCGAAGCCTTTGCGGCACAGCGCAAGCCGATGTCGCTCGCGCACAACGCCGGCGAAACGCCGCTCTTTGCCGAGAGCATCGAACGCTTCGCGCTGCGCGGCTGAGGAGACGAGTCATGGCATTGCCGACCTACAAGCGGGCGTCGACCGCGCTGCTTTTCATCGATCCTTACAACGACTTCCTGTCCGAAGGTGGAAAGGCCTGGCCGCGCGTCGGGCCGATCGCCGAGGAGATCGGACTGCTCGACAATCTGCGCGCGATCGTCGCGGCCGTTCGCAATGCCGGCATCCAGGTCGTCATCGCGCCGCACCGCCGCTGGGAGCCCGGAGATTACGAGGATTGGGATCATCCCAATCCGACGCAGATCGGGATCATGAGCCGGCACAGCTTCGCGCGCGGCGAGTGGGGCGGCGAATGGCATCCCGACTTCGTCCCGGAATCCGGCGATATCGTTGCCAAGGAACATTGGGGACAAAGCGGCTTCGCCAATACCGACCTCGATCAGCAGCTGCGCCAGCGCGGAATCACGCACGTCATCCTGATCGGTCTTCTCGCCAATACCTGCGTCGAATCGACAGGGCGCTATGCGATGGAAATCGGCTATCATGTCACGCTGGTTCGCGATGCGACCGCCGCCTATTCGAAGGAGATGATGCACGCGGCGCACGAACTCAACGGACCGACCTATGCGCATGCGATACTGACCACCGCAGAGCTGCTTGAGGCGATCGCCGCCGCCGGGGTGGATCGATGAGCGCGGCAGCCTTGCTCACGGCGGCGGCACTCGCATCGTCACCGGTGACCTATCAGCGCGTCGAGGTCGACGGCACGGGCATCTTCTATCGCGAGGCCGGACCGAAGGATGCGCCGGTCATCGTCCTTCTTCATGGCTATCCTTCCTCGTCGCGGATGTACGAGCCGCTGCTTCGCCGCCTGTCGGGGCGCTACCGGTTGATCGCGCCGGACTATCCGGGGTTCGGTCACAGCGATGCGCCGCCGCCCGATCGATATTCCTACACCTTCGATCATCTCGCCGAGACGACCGAGGAGTTTCTGAAAGCGCTCAGGATCGACCGCTACACCTTGTTTCTTCAGGATTATGGCGGTCCGGTCGGCTTTCGCGTCGCGATGAAGGCTCCCGGCAAGGTGCAGGCGATCATCGTCCAGAACGCCAATGCCTATTCCGAGGGGCTCGGCGTAAAATGGGCGGCGATTGCGGATTATTGGGCCGATCGTGCCGCCCACGCCGAGCAGGTCGACAAGTTCATGTCGCTCGAAGGAGCGAAGCAGCGACACTTAGGGCTCAGCCCCAACCCGGAACGCTATGATCCCGACAGCTGGACCGACGAATATGCCTTTCTGTCGCGCCCGGGACAGCGTCAGATCCAGGCCGATCTGCTTTACGACTATCGAACCAACGTCGCCTCCTATCCGGTCTGGCAGGCGTGGCTGCGCGAGCTTCGCCCGCCGCTGCTCGTGATGTGGGGGCGTTATGATCCCTCGTTCATCGTCCCGGGCGCCGAGGCGTATCGACGCGACGTTCCGGGTGCCGAAATCCACCTGCTCGACGCAGGACATTTTGCGCTCGACGAAAAGGCCGGCGAAGTCGCCGGCCTGACTCTCGATTTCCTCGATCGCCACCTCGGGGAACCTAACCCCCGTCCCTGAGGACAGGTGAGGGGAGGGGCCGGCGATCCGGTCCCTCCCAATTCGGTCAGCGCAGCGACTTGAAGGTCGCGCGCAGTTCCGACGTGAACGCCGCCGGCTGTTCCCATGCCGCGAAATGTCCGCCCTTGGGCAAGCGGTTATAGTGGATCAGCTTCGGATAGGCTTTCTCCGCCCAGCTTTGCGGCGCGGTGTAAATCTCGTCCGGAAAAGCGCTGACGCCCATCGGAATCTTGACGCCCTTCGGCGCGAAGAAGGGCAGCTTGCTCTCCCAGTAGAGCCGCGCCGAGGAGACGGCGGTGCCGGTCAGCCAATAGAGGGTGACATTGTCGAGGATATCGTCGCGCGACAGCCCTTCGGCGGCGCCGTCGAAAATGCGCGCGATCAGGTCCTGGCTCCGCGCGTCGTGATCGAGCATCCACGCGGCGAGCCCGATCGGCGAATCTTCGAGTGCGTAGAGCGTCTGCGGCCGCCCCGCCATCTCCTGCGCATAGCCGAGGCCATGCTTGTAGAAGAAGTCGAGCTGGTCGTAGGCATATTTCTCGTCGGCGGTCAGCCCTTCCGGGGCCGCACCGCCCGCCGCCAGCGCCTTGGCGATATCGTCGGGAACCGTCGCCGGCATGTTGGTGTGGACGCCGACGAGTTCGGGCGGCGCGATCAGTGCCATCTGTTCGGTCACCGCATTGCCCCAGTCGCCGCCCTGCGCGACATAGTGGTTGTAGCCGAGCCGCTTCATCAGCACGATCCATGCCTTGGCGATGCGGATCGGATCCCAGCCGAGTTCGGTGGGCTTGCCCGAAAAGCCGTGCCCCGGAAGCGAGGGAATGACGACATCGAAGGCGTCGGCCGCGGTGCCGCCGAACGCGGTGGGGTTGGTCAGCGGTTCGATGACCTTCGTCTGTTCGATGATCGATCCCGGCCAGCCGTGGGTGATGATGACGGGCAGGGCGTTCGCATGTTTGGAACGGACGTGGATGAAATGGATGTCGACGCCGTCGATATTGGTGATGAATTGCGGATGGGCGTTCAGCTTTGCCTCGCCCTTGCGCCAGTCATGCTCCTTCTCCCAATAGGATGCGAGCTTGCGCATCGTCGCGAGCTTCACGCCTTGCGACGCGTCGGGGACGAGTTCCTCGCTCGGCCATTTGGATGCCGCGATACGGCGTTTGAGGTCGGCAAGGGCGGCCTCGGTCGCACGGAATTTAAACGGGCGGATGCCGGCGCCGCCCGATCCGGATGCGCCCGACAGGGCTTCGCCCACTGCATCGCTAGCCTGCGCCCAGACGGGCATGATCAGGCTCGATCCGACCGCTGCGGAGGCAAGGAAATTTCGCCTCCCGAGCAAATTATGGAAAATGGACATGCTATTTTCTCCTTCGTTGAAAAATCAGAGGCGCAGCACCGCCTTGAGCCCCGCGACGCCGACCGCGCGCGCATCGCGGCGGCCGCCGGGATGGTGGATCCACTGGACATTGGGGCGGAGGTCGAGCCAGCCGACCGGCCTGAAGCCGTAGAAAAGCTCGAATACATATTCGGCGCCGCGCGGCGGCTTTCCGGCGAGGCGTTCGGCTCGCTCGATCCAATTGTTGACGTGCGTTCGGGCGACACCGAAACCGATCATATCGCCCGCGACGCCCGGCAGCGGGTCGTGCACGAACAGCCCGGCGACGATCTGGTTGTCGATGCGCGACGTGCGGCGATCGGCGGCAAGGGCGTTGAAGAAGATACTGATGCCCGAGGTGCTGGCGCCGCGCGCCGAGCGACCGCTGAGCTGCTGCTCGACCGCCAACCAGACGCCATGCGCCGATCCTCGTTGCATCGGCGGGCGGCCGGTCAGGATTGCGGGTTCGCGGTCGACGTCGAGGTACAGGTCGGGCGCATCGGCGGTGCTGATCCAGCCGCCGATCTTGTAGCTGCCCACCGGCCCGCCATCGCCGCCGCGTGTCAGTCCGAGCTCGATCGGGATCAGTGCGCCGGTTGCGCCTTTGAAACGCCCGATGGTGAAGCTCTTGTCGAGGTTGCGAGGATTTTCCTCATAGATGCCGATCTGTGCGTAGGCACCGCGATGCGCCGCCCGCAGCCGTAGCCCCCATTGGCTGACGGGCCAGTTGTACCAATAGTCGGTGACGATATTGCCCGGCTGTGAGCCGCAGAAGCTGAGGTTCTGGAAAGAGCAGGAAAAGGCGGAGAAGTCTTCGCTCGGTGCCGTTCGGCCGGCCTTCACTGCGATGGCGCCGTTCGCAAAGCGCTGCTCGTACCAGAATTGCGTCAGGCGCCAGGTCCGGCCACGGCCGTAGATCTCCTGTACTTCCTGAAGCGTGCCGAGCCCCGCCTTCGCATCGAGCTGCGGACCGTGGCGGTAGGTAATCGTCGCCTGAAAGCTGCCGTCCGTACCCGCAATCCGCTGCATGTCGAACCGGAGCCGGACGCCGAACTCGCCGGTCTCGGTCACATCCGGCCGTTGACCGCCGCGAAAATTCCAGGCGGTCTCGGCAACATAATGGCCGGTAAGCTCGACCCCCGCATCGGCGAGGCGAGGGCGAAGGCCCAGCATGTCGCCTGCCATCGCGGGCGCAACCGCCGTTTCGTCGTCGATTTCCTGCGCCTGTGCGGCTGCAGTGATCGACGATGCTATCAGAAGCGGTGCAACCATCTGTCTGGCGGAAAATGTCACGAACGAGCCCTCTGTCCACCGATCGGTTTTCCGATCGGCTTGGATGTGGCGTGGGGGGCGTGGGCGGCCATTGTCCGATGGTATTCATAGACCTTGGTATCGGATCGCTGTCCGGCGCCGGTCCTTGATACCAAGGTCCAATTTGGCGCGTCCGGCGGCCGTCCATCTATCCATCCGAACCCACCAGTTTCGGGAAGGATGGATTATGATGATTGCAGGGAAAATTTCCGCGGCTTTCGCGCTGGCGTCGCTCGCGGTCACGGGCGCGGCCGAAGCGAAACCCAAAGTCGCCGCAGCGGCGCCGGCAGCCGAGAGCGAGCAGTTTCGGATCACCAAGGTTACACCGGCCTATTGGCGGGTCACGATCGACAAGCCGCCCTTCAACATCTACGGCCCGGATTCGATGGCGCCGCTGAACCGCGTCATCACCGCGATCGAAACCGATCCCGCGCTAAAGGTCGTCGTATTCGACAGCGCGATCCCCGGCTTCTTCCTGACGCATTATGATTTCACGGTTCCGCTCGACCAGACGACGAGCATGCCGCCCGGACCGACCGGCCTGCCCCAGCTCCCCGACATGCTCGTCCGGCTTAGCAAGGCGCCCGTCGTATCGATCGTGTCGATCCGCGGGCGCGCCACCGGAGTCGGCAGCGAATTGTCGTTGGCGAGCGACATGCGTTTTGCCAGCCGGGAAAAAGCGATCCTCTCGCAGTTCGAGATCGGCGCCGGCTTCGCGCCGGGCGGGGGTCCGATGGCGCGGCTTCCGCGTCTCGTCGGCCGCGGCCGCGCGCTCGAAATACTGCTCAGCGGCAACGACATCGGCGGCGAACTCGCCGAACGCTATGGCTATGTGAACCGCGCGCTCCCCGACGCCGAGCTCGACGGCTTCGTTGACACGCTCGCGCGCCGCATTGCTTCGTTCGACAAACAGTCGATCGGGCAGATCAAGGCGCTGGTGAACGAGGCGAGCCTGCCGCCCGACGAAGCGATTGGCGCCGAATGGGCGGCCTTTCTTGAATCGGTCCAGCGCCCGGCGGCGCAGGAACTGATCGGTGGCTTGCTGAAGGCGGGGCTTCAGACGAACGCCGACGTCGAAACCAATCTCGCCAAATATACCGGCGAGGCGAATGTTCAGCGGAATGCGGGACAATGACGGTGCATCCGCAGCTCGCCGAGGCGCTCGACGCGCATGGCGGTGTCGATCGCTGGCGGCGCTTCGACTCGCTGTCGGCGACGATCATCACCGGCGGTGAATTCTGGGCGATGAAGGATGTCGTTCAGGATTCCGATCCGCGCCGCAGTACCGTCGATCTCCGCCGCGAATGGGCGACGCTCAATCCTTACGGCAATTCCGACTGGACGTCGGTCTTTACCCCCGATCGCATTGCGATCGAGGATCGCAGCGGAGCGGTCATCGCTGAGCGGCTCGAGCCGCGCGCGGCATTCGCGGGGCATGGCATGACGACGCCATGGGATCCGCTCCACCGCGCCTATTTCAACGGTTATGCGCTGTGGACCTATTTCAACGCGCCGTTCATTCTCGCCGATCCCGATTTCGCGATTGAGGAAATCGCGGCGATCGAGTCCGAGGGTGAAACCTGGCGCGGCTTGCGGGCCATCTTTCCCGATCGGATCGCGACCCATAGCATTGCTCAGGACTTCTATTTCGGCGCCGACGGCCTGTTGCGCCGCCACGACTATCATGTCGACATCGCGGGTGGCTTCGCCGGTGCCCATCTCTTGTCCGATTATGTCGATGTCGACGGGATCAAGCTGCCGACCCGTCGTCGGGCCTATCAGCGCAATGACGACCTCAGCGTGCGCTTCGACCCGCTGATGGTTTCCATCGACCTAAGCGATTTTAGCTTCGGCTGAACATTCTGGAAGGAGTGAGCGACATGGGGAAGCCCCGGATTGCAATCATTATGAGCACGACGCGCGCTACGCGCTTTGCCGACAAGCCGGCCCAATGGATCCACGATCTTGCGGTGGCGCGCGGTGACATGGATGTCGAATTGGTCGATCTGCGCGACTATCCGATGCCCTTTTTCGACGAGCCGGCATCGAACGCCTATGTCCCCTCGGCGAACGAGGTGGCGCAGCGCTGGCAGGAAAAGGTCGGCGGGTTCGACGGCTACATCTTTGTCACCGCCGAATATAACCACGGTATCTCCGGGGTCCTGAAGAACGCGCTCGACTACGCCTATCCCGAATGGGCGCGCAAGCCGGGCGCCTGCCTCGGATATGGCAGCGTTGGCGGCGCGCGCGCGTGCGAGCAGTTGCGGCTGGTCATGGTTGAACTGCAGATGGCGCCAACCCGCAACGGCGTGCACATCCAAGGCGGCGATTTCTTCGACGCGCTCCAGAACGGCCGCGATATTGCGAGCCTTCCCTACATCGGGCCGAACGCCGAACTGATGCTGGACGAGCTGCACTGGTGGGCCATCGCGCTTTCAACCGCGCGCGCCGCGGCGCCAACTACCTGATCCAATCCAGGAGACTATCGATGGGGTTGGCTCTCGCGCTGTTTATCGCGTTCGCTGTGATCGAGACCCGTGTTGCCCGGCCGATGCTGGACCTCGGCCTGTTTCGCTATCGGCAGTTTGTTGGTGTTCAACTTCTCGCGGCAGCTCCCGCCTACGGCTTCGTAGTGCTTCTGATCCTGCTGCCGATCCGCCTCGTCGGAATTGATGGAATGTCCGCCCCGGAAGCAGGCCGGACCATGCTCGCCATGTCGGCGCCGCTGCTCGTCCTGCCGCTGCTCGCGGGATCGCTGGCCCGCTGGCTGTCACCAGCGATACTCTGCGGCTTCGGCCTCTTGATCGCCAGTGTGGGCCTCTTTTGGCTTGGTCAAATTCCGATTCGTGCCGGGATCGCCGCAATCGCACCGGCCCTCCTTGTCATCGGCGTTGGCATCAGCTTCCCGTGGGGACTGATGGACGGGCTCGCGGTCAGCGTAGTGCCAAAGGAACGAGTTGGTATGGCTGCAGGCATCTTCGGGACCGTTCGCGTCGCCGGCGAGGGCATTGCGCTGGCGCTGGTCACGGCTCTTCTCAACGCCCTGGCGCAATCGCACGTCTCAGAGCTCGTACCGCAGAGCACGAGTTCTTCTGCCATCGCACAGCGGCTTGCGGCGGGCGATCTGACGGGTGCCTCCGCGCTCGCTCCACAGCTGTCGCCGTCGACATTGCTCGCCGGCTACAGTGATGCGTTCGGCACGCTCACGCTGTGCCTCGCCACCGTCACGCTAGCTACGGCGGTAGTCGTGTTCCTCTCGTTGAGGACACCGGCTGCCAAACAGGACCAAGTGGCACTGCTTCAATCCACCAAATCCACCGTATCGACTGACCCTGGACAGATATCCATCGAGACATGAGATCAACTGATATGAAAGCAAGCGGACGTTTCATGCCGTCCGTACGAGAGCCTGGCGATCGTCAGCTATCTTGGATCCACGCCCGAAAGCCGCCGGTCTGAAAGCGGCCATTAGAGCCTCTATCGGATGGCGTTCGACCAGGTGGAGAGGATGATCTCGCGATCGGCGCGGTCCTTGCTTTCGAGTGTCAGTTTCCAGCTTCCCTTAGTGGTTGCGCGGTCGATGAAGATTGAACGGAAGATCTGGTTCGCCTCCGGAGTGTCGCTCCTGTTGCTGGCGACGACTTGGCCTTTGTCATCGATCAGCGTCGCGGACACGCTGTTCGCGGCTAGGAAAGTCATGCCGAAATTGCTCGCTTCTTCGACAGGGATCGTGATGGTCAGCGTCTGACCGGGCGCGATGAGGAGAATCTTCGAAAAGTCGGGCGTGGTTGATCCGCTCTCATCTTCCGGCCCCTCGACGCCGAGCAGCATGAGGCGCGCCGGTGCCCGAGCGCTTCCAGCGGTCGCTGCGGATTTCGACGCGCTCCCCGACTGTTCGCCGGGGCCGAGCGCAATGCGCGGCATCACGAACGTAGAGAAGGGGCCGGTCTCGGTCATGCTCGTGTGCAGAACGGCCTGCGTTTCATTGTCCGCGATCATCCACTTCGCCGATGGCTCGGCGACCACGCCATCGCTCCGTGTGAGCATCCGGCACACGGGGGGCAGGGGGTTGCCGGCAAGAACCGAGAAGAGGACGCCCTTGCGATCGACGGTCTCCGCGTTGAACTTCATCACATTGATCGGCCGCAGTTCGCGCAGGGCCTCCATCGGTCTCCCGGCGAGCTCCAGCGGGATGCTCATCAGGTCGGCGCAGCTGCTCCCCCTGTTGGGTGTTCCGAGCATCACCAGGTGCGATATCTGGGGCTTGCCGTCGGGATAGGTTGGCATCGTCGCGTGGATATAGCGCCGGCTGATCAGGCCGCCCATCGAGTGCGCGACAAGGTCGACATGCCACGCATTGCGGTCCTTTTGCGCGTAGCGGACATAATTGCCGAGCTCGACGGCATTTTGGGCGATCGTGTTGGTGGGACCGAAGTTGCCCATCTCATCGCCGGTGTTCATCCGCCCATGTTCCGGTTTCTCGCCGACGGGAAAGGCCTTCCAGTCAAAGCTGTGGCTGGTGGTCAGGATATTCTGCCAAGGCTCCCACGCGCGCCAGTTGGACCAGAGGCCGTGAACGAGCACGAGCGGTTTCGGCGAAACTTTCAGATTGCGCGTCATGTCGTCGACCTTCTTCCCCTTGTCCTCGACCTCGGCCTTGATACGCTGCATGAGCCGCGGCCGGCCGTCGTCGAACCAGGCATAGCCCGAGCTGTCCCACTTGAACTGCACTTCGCGCTGCTGGCCTGCCGGCACGGTGACCGAGACTTCGCCGAGCAGGCCGTCGGGCTTGGCGCCGTCCCATTTGTCGCCCTTGTAGGTGTCACGGAACTTCACCGTCGCCGATTTCTCGTCGGGGCTGTCGTTTGCGACGACTGCTGTCAGGCGCACGATATTGCCATCGATCGTGCCAACCTGCTCGACGATCTCTTTCCAGGCGTCCCAGGTGGGAAAGCGCATGTCCTCGAACTTCACATCGACGAGGCGCAGATCGCCACCGCAGCGACGCAGGTTCCAGCGCAGCGACTCGGTCACACCATAGGAGGTAACCGAGTGCGCGCCTGTCAGGCGGTTGGGATCGGATGGCTGCATCCGGTCTTCGCCGCTGCTCGAGAAGCGCATCGCGTCGATCGTGGTGGGCATGTCTGCAATCTTCTGGTTCGTGGCCTCCTTCGATTTGCACTGGCCACTGAAGCTTGCCGAATTCGATCCCGAGGCGGTGCCTTGGAACTCGGGCAGCCGGACGCTGACGCTATAGGTGCCGTCGCTATCGGTCGTGATGTCCACGCCCGCCTCGAGGCCGCTTGCGTTACCGCGTCGCTCGCTCTTGCTCACAAACTGCCCCGACATCTGGCGCATCGTACGCTCGTGCGGACAGATCATCTGGTCGTTGGAGTTTATGGTTTCGGTCGCCGTCGCGTTGAGATTTATATTCGCCGTGCCGAGGCTGTATTCGCCATCGGGCGCCGGCCGGACCGCGACATGCGCGACATAGTCGTCGTTGATCGAGCTGTTGGTCGTCTCGGTGCCCTTGCCCGAAACCCGCTTGACTGTTTTGGAGTCGCTGCTCGCCTGGTGACGCGAATATTCCACCGTTCCCGCCCAGCCAGCCGTGCATTGGGCGGCCGCTGCGGCTGCCACCGGGGCGGCCGCACCCGACAGCGTCAATCCGATCGCAAGGGCCGGCAAGGTGCGCATGATCGTCATGGGAAAATCCTCTGGATGCTGCTGCGCGTTTCGGGCCGCAGGGAGCTGCGAAGCTGCTCGCATCAAATTTCTTCTGGGGTTGCGCGGCGGCAGGCGTGGCGGAGTGCCGGGAGGGGGCTCGTCGGCGCTCCGCTGCCGACGCGATCAGCCTTCCGGTTTTGCCTCGGCTTTTGCGCGGGCTTCGGGCTTGGCCTCGGCCTTGGCGCGCGCCTCGGGCTTTGCTTCGGCTTTCGCGCGGGCCTCCGGCTTGGCTTCGGCCTTGGCATGGGCTTCGGGCTTGGCTTCAGCCTTCGCCAATACGGGCATCGGCATGCCGAGCGCGATCGCAGCGGCGAGGAAGGGGAGTTTGCTCATCTTGGACTCCATCATCGTGAGGCTGAGCAGAGAGGCCGGCCCTTGCCGGGGTGGCGTGGGACGAACCGGCCATCTCTGCTCGCGGCTCGATGCCGCAACTGGCACGCTACGGGAGCGTCGATATCGACGCCCTGGGCTTGCTTCGAAACCGGATGATCGTGCGACATGACCGCCGTGGCATCGACCAAAGCGGACGCCGACGCGACGAAAATGTCAGGCGAGGCCGAGCCTCTCGAGCACGGCGCGGACATAGCTCGGCCCGACCTGAACGACCGCTCCATCTTCCATTTCGAGTGCGATGAGCCCCTTGCCGAGCCGCTGCACCGCTTTCACGAGCGCGGGCCGGATGAAGGTTGATCGATGGACACGCATGATCTGCGCGGGGTCAAGCAACTGCTCCAGCGCCGTCATCGAAATACGGTGGATGTAGCTGCGCGTAGCAGTGTGGAGCAGCACATAGTCGCGGGCGGCCTCGACCCATTCGATCTGCGCCACGGGGAGGCGGAGGTTGCCGCTCGCGACCTGGACCCAGATGGCCTCTTCCCGCGCGTCCGCTGGCGAAGCGTTCGCTATACGGTCGGCCGCGTCGCGCATCGCCCGCCGCCGCCGCGCCCGTTCGACTGCCTGGCGGAGCCGGTCGAATCGCACGGGTTTAAGCAGATAGTCGGCGGCATCGACCTCGAACGCATCGGGCGCATATTGTTCGAAGGCGGTGACGAAGATGATTTCGGGGCGCGGATCGGCGACGAGATCGGCGGCAACGCGGATGCCGCTTTTCTGGGGCATCGAGATGTCGAGCATCACGAGGTCGGGCCTGAGCTTGGCAATCCGGTCTTCTGCCTCTTCGCCGGTCGAAGCCGTGCCGACGACCTCGACATCGTCGATGTCTCCGAACAGCGTTTCAAGACGCCGCAGCGCAAGCGGCTCGTCGTCGACGAGCAGGACGTGCAGCGTGCTCATGCCGCTAACTCGTTGCGCCGTTCGAGCGGCAGTCGCGCGATCGCAAGAAAGCCGCGTTCGCGTTTCAGCGTTTCGAGGCTGCCCTTCGCACCATAGAGCGTTTCGAGCCGCTGGCGGACGTTGGCGATACCGACGCCGGTGCCGGGCCGTGCATCCTTTTCCTGTCCGGCGCCATCGTCCTCGACCGAGACGAGCAGCATGTCGGCGTCGCTCGACGCTTCGACCTTGATCGTCACCGGCACCGCGGATGGTGCGAGCGCATATTTGATCGCATTCTCGATCAACGGCTGGAGGAGGAAACCTGGCACCAGCGCGCTGTTAAGCGCGGGCGGGCAGACAAATTCGACCGCGAGCCGCTCGCCGAAGCGTACGCTCTCGATCTCGAGATAATGTTGCAGCGTCGCGAGCTCGTCCTCGAGCGGTAGCAAGGCATCGGGCTGCGACGACAAGGTCGCGCGCAGGAACTCGGACAGCTTGGCAAGCATCGCATCGGCGGTGCGATATTCCTTCGTGACAATCAGCGACGAGATCGCATTGAGCGTGTTGAACAGGAAATGCGGGTTGAGCTGGTAACGCAGCGCCGCGAGGCTGGCAGCGCTTGCGGCGGCCTCGGCGCGGCTCGCTGCTTCGCGAGCCACGGCAAGCTCCAGTTCGCGCTCACGCGTCAGCTTGTTCGCCTCGATCACGGTGAAGGCGGCGCCGAGCAAGGCGAACTGCCAGACGAGCGCGATGAAATTGTTCGTCGCGCGCAGCGCGAACGGCGCGGATTGTTGCGGTGATACGACGAGCCGCCCGATCCATTCGCCGGTCGAAGCGTCGATCAGCGCCAGCGACCCCGACGCGAGGATCACCGCCGCGCCCATCGCGGCGAGGCGGACGACGGTATTGCGGCGGCGCGTGGCCCGGACCGCCCAATAGACGCCGCCCGACAGCAGCGCGCCCATCACGCAGATGTTGATGACCGAGACGGTGACATAGATGCCTGCACCGCTGAACAGGTGATAGGGGATGATGTAGAGTACCCCGGACAGGATCCAGGTCGCGGCAACCAGAGAGATGGTCTGGCGGTGTTCGGGCTTCAGCGGCATGGCAATTCCAATGTGTAGTTCGCGCCGAGCATAAAGGAAGGGTGCGCGGTTGGCGTCCTGCCTCGTCGCACTGGCGTCGGCCTTCGTCGCGCGGCAATCGACTCCGGCGAATCAGTATCGGCCTTCGTCGCACAGGCGTGGAACACCCGCCCTCTTCGCCATAGCCGGACCCTGTTCGCGGCACTTGGCCGCCAGGAGATTCCTTCATGGCACTCACCCGTTACCGTCACAGCCTGATTGCCTTCGGCCTGCTCGGCGCCCTGATCATCGCCGAGCAGGCGCGCGCGGCTCCCTCCGAGCTGCCGACGAGCATGCGCGCAGCGGCGGCGCCTGCCGCCGCTGCGTCGAACACACGGCAGCCGCTTGAAGTCCTACCCTCGGGGCATCCGGTCGTACGGGTAAGTATCGATGGCGCGGAACCTAAACGCTTCGTCATCGACACGGCCGCAAGCAGCACGACGATCATGCCGAAGCTGCGGGCAGAGATGCCCGGCCTCGTCGCCAAGCTTTCGGACACTCCGCTCAATGGAGCCGCAGGAAGAAGCGATGTCGAAACGACAGTCGTCAGGCAGGTTGCAGTCGCCGGGCACGTGTTCAACTCTCCCGAGCTCATGCTTCTACCCCCCGGGCCGACCGACCATCTCGGCGTCGACGGGATATTGGGCGCGGATATCATCGCCGACTTTACGGTCGAGCTGGATATGCCCGGTGGCCTTTGGCGGATGACGCCGAAACTTGAAGCCGGGATGCTCGAGGGACTTTCCGCGTCGGTGCCCTTCGTCCTCGACGATATGCGCGCACCGCGCCTGACGATCCGTCTCAACGGCGTCGAAGTCCCCGCCATTCTCGACACCGGCGCGCGCGGGACGATCATCAATTGGGCGGCGGCGAAGGCGATCGGGCTCACCCCCGACAGCCCCGGTCTCGCCAAGGCGTCGGACATCAAGGGCGCGACCAACCATGCCATGCCGAGCGTCGAAGCGCCGATCGACGCGCTCATGATCGGCGATGCGATGGTTGCGGGCCGCAAGGTGCGCGTCGCCGACCTTTCGATCTTCAAGGTGCTGGGGTTCGCCCCCGAACAGCCCGCGGTGATCCTCGGGATCGATATGTTCGCCGACCGGCGCTTCGTCATCGATCACCCGGGACTGCGGCTCCACGTCTCGCCGCCGATTCTGCCGACATCCTAACAGCCCTGACGATCGGGAGAAGGCCATCATGAAAAAGACACTGACCCGCGGCGCCGCGCTCGGCGCGCTCGCCATCGCCGCGACCGCTGCCTTCGCGCAGCAGGCGCCCAAACCGAAGATCGAGGCCGTCTATTGGCTGTCGGCCGAAACCGTTTCGGGCATGGCAACTGGTCAGCCCGCGGGCGTCGCGAAGAATCTCTCGCTCCAGCTCGGCTCGGGGCGGAGCAACACGGCTCCCAACGCCGAGCATCTGCCGCCGCAGGGGCTGCGCGCCGGCGAGCGCCTTCCGCTGGTCTCGCCGGGCAAGGGCGTGCCCAAAACCGACGCCAACCCCGATTACCGGCCCGGAACGCCGGACAAGCCCAAAGGACGGATCGAGCTATATTGGGGCTGCGGCGAAACCGCTCCCTCGGGACAGCCGGTGGTCATCGACCTTGCGACGATGAGACCCGGCGCCGCATCACCCTTTGGCGCGATTCCCAATGTGAAGGCAATGGTACCGCCGTCGGCGGGGCGCCATGCGACCTATGGCGAGTGGCCAGGGGGCAAGAATGGCACTCGCGTCCCACGCGACGCCTCGCTCGTCGGCGATCATGTCGTGCAGGGCAATTACTCGCCCGAGATGCGCTTCGCCGTCGCCGGCGGCAACGACTTCCTTGCGCCGCTCGCGCCGCAAAGTGCCAACCTCGCGTCGGGCGCGGTCAAGGTCAGCTGGCCCGCGCTCGCCAATGCCCGCGGCTACATCATGACTGTGACGGGCGCGCGCGAGGATGGCACGATCGTGATGTGGACGTCGAGCGCGGTGCGCATGCCCGGCATGGCGCTGCCCGACTATCTCGAACAATCCGACATCGCGCGGCTCGTCCAGCAACGCATCCTCCTCGCGCCCGCGACCAGTGAATGCATCGTCCCTTCGGCGGTGGGCAAAGCGTCGGAATCGGCGATGCTGATGATGACCGCCTATGGACCCGAGGCCAATTACGGATCGCCGCGCGAAGCGCCGCTAGGCTGGGGCGTCAAGCTGCGCACCAAGGCCACGCATATGGGCATGCTCGGCGTCGATCTCGCGTCGCTGATGAGCGGAGGCGACGGCGAAAGCGACGCCCCGGCGAGCGAAGGGAAACCCAAAAAGAAACGCGGTCTGTTGCGCGGCGTCATCGGCGGCGCGCTGGGCCTGCCCGGCTAAGCCTCGAAACATCAAGAAAGTTCGATCGATGAAATCTTCCTTCCTGAAACTGGCCCTTCTCGGGCTGCTCGCCGTAGCGCCCGCCATTCCCGCAGCGCATGCCGCGGCGGGCGACAGCCGGGCACCGAAGAAACTGATGGAGCGTTGGGCGGCTGCAACGCCGCATCCCGGGGCTGGTCTGCCCGGCTGGTATTCGAAGACGCCCGACGTCCACGTCCATCAGCCCCGGAATCTCGCGAAGATACCGATCGCCGAGATCGACCTGCTGCGCCGGCGCGCGATGGTCGCCTTCAATGCGCTGATGCAGCAACCCTCGCTCCGCGACGTGCGCGGCACCAGCCTGCACGCCGACATCAACATCTCGGTCGTGCCGACACTCGATGGCGTCCGGTTGGTCGGCGCGACCTTCACTATCCGGGCCAAAAGCGTGATCGATGGCGACCCTGACACGATCCAGCGCGACGGACGTTATCTCACTCCATCGGAAGAGGGCGCGGTGCTTAGCGTCTTCCTCAATCCCTATGACATGATGGCGCGCCGACAGGTGCAAGCCGAGGGCGTGCAGCACCAAAGCTTTCAGGTGCGAACCGGGTCCGCCTTCGGTGTGTATGTCGCCGACCGGCTCCCCGAGTATGATCCCAATTCGGAATATGCCTGGGGTCCGCGGCCGCTTGCGCTGCAACTGCAGCACGACCGAAGCTGGTATCAGCCGGGCGCTGCGGGCGTCCATCCGCTGCTCGCCCACATGTCGAGCTATTCGCACGAAAATGACGACCTGCGCAGCGACCGGCTGAGCCCCGAGCGCCCCGCCGCTCGTCTCGCCGCGGCGATGTTCATGACCGATTGGGTAGATGTGCAACGCCGCATGAAGGAGACAAATTGATGAGCCGCTTGATCCTGACGACGCTCGGGCTCGCGCTTGCCGCCGCACCGGCCACGTCCTTGGCCCAGCGCACCGACGACAATGCGACGACCAGCGCCGAGGATGCTTTCGGTACCTCGATCGGCGGCGAGCAGATCGGCATCTATAACCCGAACTATGTCCGGGGCTTTTCGGCCGCGGAGGCGGGAAACATCCGCCTCGACGGGCTCTACATTGACCAGCAAGCGGCCTTTTCCGATCGGCTGATCGGAGGCTTGCAGATGCGCGTCGGCCTGTCGGCGCAAGGGTATCCCTTTCCGGCGCCCACCGGAATCGCCGAATATGAGCTGCGCCAACCCAGCGCGAAAAGGCTGCTCAGCGTCAGCGGGCGCCTCGGGCCGTTCGGATCGAAGGTTCTCGAACTCGACGCGCAAGTGCCGGTCACCGACCGGCTGTCGATCGGCGCGGGCTATGGACTGGTGTCCGACCGCAATCACACCGGCGGTGCGGCCGAATTTCGCACGGCTGCGCTGATTGCACGGTGGGAACCGGTCGACGGCGTCGAAATCATGCCTTTTTGGAGCCGCGTCGGGATCGCCGACGAGGAACTCCCGCCGTTGCTGCTGACCGCTGGAGACTTTCTGCCGCCGCGGCTCGAGCGCGTGAAGCGAATCGGACAGAAATGGGCGGCCAACGACGGCGAAACGATCACCGCGGGTCTGGCCACCACGTTGAAAAGCGGAGGCTGGACGCTGAAGGCCGGCGCATTTCGTTCGATCCTCGATCTTGACCGCTCGCACACCCAGCTGTTTCTTAATGTTCGACCTGACGGGACCGCCGATGAGGTTGTCATCGCGGAACCCGGGCGCCGTTCGGCCTCGACGAGCGGCGAGGTGCGGCTGTCGCGCCGCTTCGCCGACGGGCCGCGGCTCCACACGCTCCACTTTTCGATCAAGGGTCGCGACCGGGCACGCGTCTATGGCGGCAGCAGTGAAATCTTTGTCGGCAACCATCCGATCGAAGATCCCGTCGACTTCCCCGAGCCCGTTTCAAATTTTGGTCCGCAGACGCGCGATACCGTCCGGCAGTGGACCGCGGGCATCGCCTATGAGGGACGTTGGAAGGACGTCGGCGAAGTGAGCATCGGCGTGCAGAAGACCGACTATAGCAAGCGCGTGTTCGGCCCCGACCTGCCCGTGATCACGACGAAGGATGCGCCGCTGCTGCTGAACGCGACCGCCGCCCTCTACGCTTCGCCGTCGCTCGCCTTTTACGGCAGCTACACCGAAGGGCTGGAGGAGAGCCCCGTCGCCCCCGGTCATGCGGTCAACCGCGACGAAGCGCCGCCGGCAATCCGAACGCGCCAAGTCGACGCCGGCCTTCGCTGGTCGATCGTCCCCGGGATCCGTCTGGTCGCGGGGGTGTTCGAAGTTACTAAGCCTTTCTATTCGCTCGACAATGCAAGGCTGTTCCGCCAACTCGGCGACGTGCGCCATCGCGGCGCCGAATTCTCGCTTTCGGGCCAGATCGCTCCGGGCCTGACCGCAATCGCCGGGACGGCGCTGATCGACGCCAGGCTGTCGGGCGACGCCGTCGATAGCGGGCTGGTCGGCCGGAAACCGCTCGCGAGCTTCGGCCGGCTTTCGACCGCGGTACTTGATTATCGGCCGACCTTCGCGCCCGCCGTCTCGGTCGACCTCGTCGTCGAAAGCACGTCGGACCGGGTCGCAAGCGCCGACGGCAAGCTTGTTATCCCGGCGCGTGCCATAGCGTCGGTCGGGGGCCGCTACCGGTTCAAGCTCGGCAAGGCGCCCGCAACCTTGCGTGTGCAGGTCGCGAACATCGGCAACAAATATGGCTGGGCGAACGGGTCCTCGGGTATCTACCTCTACAACCTTCCGCGCCGGCTGACCGCCACGCTGACAGCTGATTTCGGCTGACCTTTTCCAATCGAAATTTCCGGAGATCATCATGCAACGCATCTTGTGCGCGGCGCTTGCCGCCTCGGTTCTGCTAGCTTCGGCCGAAGGCGCGCATGCCCAAGGTTTTCTGAAGCGGCTCGCCGATCGCGCTGCGGAGAAGGTAGAGCAGAACGCGGAAAAGCTCGCCGGCGACATAATCAATGGATCGGCAAAACCCCGACAGGATGAGAGCTCGAATGACGAGGCACCTGTCCCTGTTGAGACTTCGCAGGAGCCGGCGTCGGTTCAGCCCGTTCCCGAAGCGCCCGCGCCAAAAGCACGTTACATCGACAGCCTCAAGACGCCACCCCACGTTGAAGCGAAGAAGGCCGAGTATAACAAGTTCGGTGAAGTGAGCTGCAACGACTGCGAAGGCGGAATCGAACTCGATGGCCGCCCGACCTTCCCGTTCGACGAGTTCAGCGGACGATATAATGAACGTGCCAAGCGCGCGGGAAGCTGGCCGATCGGCCACATCCACCGCTGGCAGGGTAGAGCCTCTAAGGGGACGTTGACCTTGATGTCGGAAGAGCGGGTCGACGGCTTTCAGTGCCGCCGGCTTGAATATCGGCTGGAGCGGGGCGGGTCTTCTGTCAGTCGGCCCGGCCTGATCTGCCTTGGACTGGCGAACAGCTCGTCGGATGTCGAAAACTGGCACGAGATATACTGAGCCGCCGGGGTCGACGACGGGCTAAGGCTCGCGAGAAAATCGGTTACAAAGCGAGGTTTTTTTATGAAGAATTTGGCCATTTTTACCGCCGTAACTGCGATCGCCGCGACCTCGGTGCTCCATGCTGAGGCAATTCCGGCAAGCGCCGCAGGTGTCTGGACGCAATCCAGCAGCGGCAAAGAGCTGGTACTTGTCCCGCGCATCAAACTCCAACCCAACGTCGGCGTGTCCTATGGCACCAGCCTGGGCGGCACCGCCGGCTATGGTTCGCCTACGCGCACCACGATCGTGACCGAACCGGCGTCGATGCAGGTGGCGCGTTCCATGACGCTTGAAATCGGGAAGGACGGACGTTTTACGTGGAAGATCGCCAAACGCCATGCCGAAAAGGAAGGCTGCTCGATGACGACGACGCAAGTGAAACATGGGCGCGTCAGTCAAGAGGGTGGCAAGACAATTTTCGCGGTCGAAAATGGCACGGAAAGCTTTGAATCAAGCTGTGGCCGCCAAGGTGGTTCGAAGCTCGCGCAGACGTCGGAGCAATATGACGTTCAAATTGGCGGTGGGCGAATGGTGTTGCAGAGCGGTGCGACCCGATGGACCTTCTTGCGGGGCTAGGTGCGAACCATTCAACGTCTGCTTTTGTCGGTTTCAACCCGAAAGCTGGCGGTCCGCAATCGGCCAAAAACGGCTGCATTTGGATTCTGTAGTTCCGACTTCAGCGGAGAAATTATCGGCCCAGTCACATCAAGCCGAGGAGCGGATTAGGTGATCGAACGCAGAGAGCGACGCCTTTGATCCTTCGCCCATCGCGATGACGATCTGCTTGTACGGCACGGTCGTCACGTCGCCCGCAGCAAATATACCGGGCTGGCTTGTCGCGCCGCGCGCGTCTACCTCGATCTCGCCGCGGTCGCTGAGCGCCACGGCGCTGCCCAGCCATTCCGTGTTCGGAATGAGGCCGATCTGGACGAAGATGCCTTCGAGTTCGACAAGATGTTCCTCATCCTTGTTGCGGTCGCGATAACGCAGGCCAACCACCTTCTCACCATTGCCGAGCACCTCGGTGGTGAGCGCTGACGTAATGATCGTGACATTGGCCAGGCTGCGTAGCTTTGTCTGGAGCACCGCGTCGGCGCGAAGCTGGCTATCGAACTCGATCAGCGTCACATGCGCGGCGAGCCCGGCGAGATCGATCGCCGCCTCAACGCCCGAATTGCCCCCACCGATCACCGCGACGCGCTTGCCCTTGAACAGCGGGCCGTCGCAGTGCGGGCAATAGGCGACGCCCTTGTTGCGATATTCGGCTTCGCCCGGGACGCCCATTTGGCGCCAGCGCGCGCCGGTCGACAGGATCACGGTCTTGCCCTTCACGCTCGCGCCGCTCTTGAGCTTCACTTCGTGGAGGCCGTGCGCGCCGCCGGGGATGAGCTCGGCGGCTTCCTGAACGTTCATGACGTCGACGTCATAATCCTTCACATGCGCCTCGAGCTGCGTGGCGAGTTTCGGGCCCTCGGTGTGCTGGACCGAAATGAAATTCTCGATCCCCAGCGTGTCGAGCACCTGCCCGCCGAAGCGTTCGGCGACGATGCCGGTGCGGATGCCCTTGCGCGCGGCATAGATGGCGGCCGCGGCGCCGCCGGGCCCGCCGCCGACGACGAGCACGTCGAACGGCTCCTTGGTGGCGATCTTCTCGGCCGCCCGCGCCACGGCGCCGGTGTCGAGCTTCGCGACGATCTGCGCGAGGTCCATCCGGCCCTGCCCGAAAAGCTCGCCGTTGAGGAAGACGGCGGGCACCGCCATCACCTTGCGGCGTTCGACCTCATCCTGAAAAAAGCGCGCCGTCGATCGCCGTGTGGCGGATGTTCGGGTTCAGCGCGGCCATGATGTTGAGCGCCTGCACGACGTCGGGGCAATTCTGGCATGACAGCGAGAAGAAGGTTTCGAAGACGAAATCGCCTTCCAGCGCACGCACCGCGTCAAGCAGTTCGGCCTCTTCTTTCGGCGGATGACCGCCGACATGGAGGAGCGCGAGGATCAGCGAAGTGAATTCATGCCCCATCGGCAGGCCCGCGAACATGGCTTCGGCGCGGCCCTCATCGGCGCGGATCGCGAAGGACGGGCGGCGGGCGTCGTCGCCGTCGAACCGCGCGGTGACGAGGTCCGACTGCGCCGCGACCTCTTCGACCAGGCTGCGCATCTCGGCCGACTTGGGCGATGCGTCGAGGCTTGCGACCAGCTCGATCGGTCGGCGAAGGTTGCCGAGATAGGTCTTGAGCTGGGAGGTCGTGTTGGCGTCGAGCATCGGCATGGGGAGAGCCTTTCGGACAGAAACAGGGGTTCGCCGCGGGGAACGGCGTCAGAATCTTTTGTTTTATGAAAAGCTGAGACCGGGCGGGCGCCGCCCGCCCGGTCCTCGCAAATCGGCTTAGATCTTGCCGACGAGTTCGATCGAGGGAGCCAGCGTTTCGGCGCCTTCTTCCCACTTCGCCGGGCAGACCTGGCCGGGGTTGGCGCGGACATAGACTGCAGCCTTGATCTTGCGGACGAGTTCCTCGGCATTGCGGCCGACGCCTTCGCTGGTGATTTCCATCACCTGGATCACGCCGTCGGGATCGACAACGAAGGTCGCGCGGTCGGCGAGGCCCGAATCTTCACGCAGCACGCCGAAATTGTTGGCGAGGACGTGGTTCTGGTCGCCGAGCATGTGATAGTTGATCTTCCCGATCGCGGGCGAGCTGTCGTGCCAGGCCTTGTGGCTGAAATGCGTGTCGGTCGACACCGAATAGACCTCGACGCCGAGGCCCTGAAGCGTGGCATACTGATCCGCGAGGTCTTCGAGCTCGGTCGGGCAGACGAAGGTAAAGTCGGCCGGATAGAAGAAGAAAACCGCCCACTTGCCTTTGGTGTCGGCGTCCGTCACGGGGACGAACTTGCCCTGGTAGTATGAGGTGGCGTTGAACGGCTTGATCGAGCTTCCGATGATACCCATGGGAGAGTGTTTCCTTTGTTTGCTGCACTGCAAAACGATTTGCAGAGGCGCATCTATGCACTCCGTCCCGGCGGCTCAATTCCAATTTTTCGGGTACAGTAATCGTCTCGGTCGATTAAAATGAGAGCTAAATTTCAACCGTTCAGCGAGAAGCTCGCCGCAAGCCGCACAGCATCTCGATCACCTCGGAGTCGAATGCGTCGGGGGCATGTGGCGCGATTTTGCGAAAGCGGCTCGCGCAATAGGCTGCGCGCGGCCCCAGTTCCGCAACATCTCTGAAGTTCAGCGCCGTCCCGGCATTCCCCCCGGCAAGGTCGGGCATGTTAGCGAGCACGGCGCGGACAGTAAAAATCGCTCCGGGACGAACCTGGGAGGGGTAGCAGTCGTGCCGGCTGACGCACAGCGCCAAGTCATCCACTCGCCAATCGTCCGTCATAATCAACCTCGTGGTTGTTACGCAGCATCTGCCAGAGGTTATCATATTTGAAGAGCAGTGACGAATCGCTTGCGCCATTGAAGGAATCCAGGGGGCGAGAGGAATGAGGACCGGTAGCAATCGGTCCAGATCAACATAGGCTTCCCGCCGCTGCGGCCGAGCGAAGGAACACTACCGTTCAAATGCCACTGATTCGGAGACTTCTAAAGGCGGATCGCACATCGCTGACAGCGCGCCAGAGCGGAATCCGGGAAGGCCCTTCAGGTGCTCGATCAGCAATTCCCATCCAACCAGCGCTTCATCGAACGTCCAGACTTTTCCGGCGACCCTGACGTCGCAACAGACCAGGTCGGTTGTGAGTTCGTCGCGCTTATAGAAGGTAACCTTCTGCACATCTGTGATGGGGAGCCGGGAAAGAAGCTCTGCGTCGATACAGGTCATGGGAACATGCCTCAAGATTCGCCCGCCGGGCTAAGTTTCGGGTTTCGAGAAACTGCGCCGCCCGATTGGGCAAGCCCGTGAGCGGCGGGTAAAATAAAACGCGTTTCCGTCGTCTCATGTTCCATTTTTTACGGCGCAAAAGAGAACAAAAGCCCAAAGGGGGAGCAGCGCGTGATGCGCCGCTCCGCGCTCCCGGTGGCTCTAGGTCGTGTATTGCGCCGGGTGTTCGATCGCGACCTCGGTCTCTTCGGCGGTCGGGTCCGACAACATGCCCCCGCAGTCGCCGGAGCTCCTCGACACGACCTTGGGCTTCTGTCCGGACCCGTGCGAAGTGACCTCGACGCTGCGGCTGCAGGTTCCCGCTCCGCTGCTGGTCGCTACGTAACGATAGCTTACGGTTCCGGCCGGCAGCGAGCCGAGGCTGGCGAGGTTGATCTCTCCGAGCGGATTCGGCTGAGATTGCAGCGCGAGCATATGCCGCATCATCATGTCGCTTTGCCGGTTCATTGCCGCCGCGATCCGGTCGAACATCGCGAAGGGGGCCGCGTCGAACGGGTCGATCCACTGGACCGGAACGAAGCGTGCCGCGGGCGCCACGACAACCTTCGGCGCGATCTCGCCTCGATATTCGATCCGCGCGATCGAGCCATCGGGCAGACCGACCTTCATCACACGGGTTTCGGCAGGTGCCGCCAACGCCGTGCCTGCGGCTGCAAGAGCCGCGACACCGGCGAAGACGGCCGTACGGATTTTACGCATCAATCGTCCTCCTCTGTTGATGATGGAAGCCAAAATCTATCCTGCGAAACTGAATGCAGAATGACTCGCCGCGTCCGGCCTGGCCTGTGTTTCGCGGTGCGCGCCGATCGGATAATCGCCGCAGCGCAAAGCGTGCGGACCAGTTGGCGAGCAACAAAGCCGGGGCGGCGCTTCGCTAGTCAAGCAGGGCATGGCTGGCCGGCGTACTTCAGACGAGCCCCGTATCTCGAACGGGATAGTCGCTCGCCGGCAGTAAAGCTCGGCCGCATCGCGGTTCGCGAAGCGAAGTTCGATCTGTCCGAGGGGATCGCCGCCGCCGGTCCATCCGGTCAGCGGATCGGCCCGTGGAACCCAGCGCGGGCCGAAGCGCAACCGCCACAGTCCGGCATGCGCGCGGCCCGACTGGTTTACACGAAGGGGCACAGGCTCGATAATCGCCCATGCATCGGGCGGCAACATGCTGGCGCGATGGCCGACCGATGCACAATTATCATTTGCCGGCGAGGGGGGCGACGCGCCCCCGTAGCCCGGCCCGGGACCGAAGTCCCGGACCTGCCCGTCACGCCGCCTGTCCATTGATCGGGATACGGCGGACATTTTCGTTCGCCGCCTCCGCCTTCGGCAGGGTGACCGTGAGCACGCCATTTCTGAAGGTCGCGCTCGCCTTGTCGCGTTCGACACCGCGCGGGAGACCGATCCGCCGCTCGAAGCGGCCGTAGCTGCGTTCGCTATAGCCGCGGTCCTTGTCTTCGACTTCGGACTTCTTCTCGCCGCGAAGCGTCAGCACGCCTTCCTCGACACTGATGTCGACATCCTTCTCGTCCAGCCCGGGGAGCTCGGCGACGATGCGGACCTCCTTGTCGGTCTCGCCGAACTCGAGGTTCGGCCACGCGGGTTCGCGGCCGAGACCGCCGAACGACGACAGGCCGAAGCCGCGAAAGACATCGTCGAACAGCCGGTTGACGTCGCGGTGAAGCGAGAGGAGCGGATGATCGCCCCGCCCCTGCTCGGCGCGCACCGCGACGGGGAGCCGGTTCTCCTGCCGGCTCCAGGGAATCAGATCACGAATAGACATGATGTCATCTCCTTTCTGGCTAGAGGGTTCAGCAAGGCTCGCCGCCGTCATCGGCGGCGAGCCGGTGGCCTCGATCAGGCCGATTCGCGGTCTTTCTCCCGCGGGGCTGCGAGGCGATCCTGGGCGGGCGAGCTGCCGCCGATCTCGATCTTGCGCGGCTTCATCGCCTCGGGGACGACGCGCTGCAGATCGATCCGCAGCAGACCATTGTCGAAACCGGCGGATTCGACTTCGACATAGTCGGCAAGCTGGAAGCGCCGTTCAAAGGGGCGAGCCGCGATCCCGCGGTGGAGATACTGCTCCTCGTCCTTCTCTTCGCCGCGCTTGCCGCTGATGGTGAGCTGGTTCTGCTGGGCGACCACCTCGATATCCTCGGGGCGGAAGCCCGCCACCGCTAGCGTGATGCGGTAGCTGTCCTCGCCCCGCCGCGAGAGGTCGAAGGGCGGATAGCCTTCGCTGCCGTCGCCGCGCTGATCGGTCTCGAGGAGATCGAACAGGCGGTCGAAACCGACCGTGGAGCGCCGGAAAGGCGCAAAATCAAAGCTGCTTCTCATTTTCCAAATCCTCCTAAGTGAGCAATTTGGGCATGAGACGCGCCGGAGAGAGCCGGCGCTCTCATTTGACCCACCGAGCCCGGTTTCGGCGCCCGGCGATAAAAAGCTAGGAAGCGCCAAATCACTTTCAAGAGCTTTTTGCTTCGCCACTGCTTCGGCCCGTCGCATCATCAGACTTTGCCCGGCACGGCGAACTCAGGACGATCAGGAAAAGACCGTCGTAAAAATATAGGCGGCCAACAGTACGAGATGCACGGCGCCCTGCAAAATCGTGGTTCGTCCGGTTCCGAAAGATAAAATCGCGACGCCAAGCGAGAGCGCCAGAAGTGTCATGCCCTTGGGGTCGAGGCCGAGGGATAGCGGCCAGCCCATGACGAGTGCCGCAATCGCTACCGTCGGGATCGTAAGGCCGATTGTCGCAAGCGCCGATCCCAGCGCAAGGTTGAGACTTGTCTGGAGGCGGTCGCGCCGCGCAGCGCGCAATGCCGCAAGACTTTCCGGAGCGAGAACGAGCGCGGCGACGGCAATGCCGACAAGCGCGCGCGGCAATGCGGCGGCAGCGATCGCTGTTTCGAACGGTTTGGAGAGGCTTTTGGCGAGGAAGACAACGCTCACCAACGCGAGCAGAAGAAGGCCAAGCGATAGTGCCGCCGCGCGCGAGCTGGGTGGCGAAGCATGCGCATCGCCGGCCAGCGCGCCTACGCCTTCAGGCAGGAAATAGTCGCGATGGCGGATGGTCTGGACAAACACGAAGGTTGCGTAGAGCAGCGTCGACACGATCGCGGTAAATATAAGCTGCGCGGCGGAATAAGAGGGCGAGGCTGCGTTCGCGCTCACACTCGGCAGAACAAGTACCAGCGTTGCCATCGCCGCCAGCACGCAGAGCGCGGCGTTGACTCCTTCGAGCACGAAACGCTGCTCGCCGTGCCGAATGCCGCCGACCAACAGGCATCCGCCGACAACGCCGTTGAGGATAAGCATGATTGCGGCAAACACCGTATCGCGCGGCAAGGCCGGATTCGCCGACCCGCTCAGCATCATGGACAGAATCAGCGAAGCCTCGATAATGGTGACCGCGCCTGCGAGGATCAGCGTGCCGAACGGCTCTCCTACCCGGTGGGCGACGACCTCGCCATGATGGACCGTCGCGAGGATGCAGCCGACAAGGATCGCGCTTGTTCCGGCAAGAGCGATACCGTCCGTTTGTGCCGGATGCAGCAGAAGTGCTACCAGGCCTGCAACAGGCATCCACCGGGGCCAGCTCGACATCACCGCAGCCGAAAGGGACTGGATTCTCATGACGCGCCTTTCTGAAACAGGCCGGCGCGCGAAAGTCAAACGTGCAACTCCGGTTCTCCTGGACCGGCCGAGTTCGGACAGAATTAAGCCCCTTTAGGGGTGCCGATCAGAAGTCGCAGGCCGGTATCTGCTTCGCGTCGCGCTCGGCGACGAGGGTCCGCACCTCGGTTTCCAGCTCGAAGCGCGCCGATCTGAAGTCGTCGTCGTGAATCGCGCCGCGGTCGTAGTCGCGTCGCAGCCGGTCGCGATCTCTTGCCCGTTTTGCGAGTTCGCCGTCGATCCGGGATCGGCGCCGTTCGCTCTCGGCGCGCAGTTTCTCGATTTCCGGCAGGGCCTTCTTCCGCCAGGCGGGATCGGTCGCACGGGCCATCTCACCCTCAGAATCGGCGAAAATCTCGAAGCAGGCCTGGTTAGGTGTTTCGGATGCTTCGGAAACGGACGGCGCGATCAGCGCGACAGCAAGGAGAAGGGGCATGAGCGTTGGATAGCAAATGGCATTCCCGGTTTCTACCGGGGCATATGGCGCCGAGATGATTACGCCGTGCGACTTTGCTCGCACTTCACGGCGATTGGTACCCGAGATCTCAAAGCGATCATCCTGACCGTTTGGAGAGCAGGTTTCGCACCTTCGTCGGAAGGGCACTGCAATCGTTCGCTTTGCGCCGTCCGCATGCGATCCTGGCGAATGTCGGCTACCTCGGATTGGCGGCCGGAAGCTGCCGGTCAGAAATCGGCCAATCCTGCATGGGACCAGATCTGCGGCGAATGGCCGGAGTGGGCGGCTTCCGTACAGGCAGCCTCCGCGCTCCTCACAGGCTTAAGTGGACGCAGTGCCTTGATTGCCGGGACGTGGCGGGCCAGTCTGATTAAATTCTGCTTCGGAGGTGGTGCAAACATGCATGTGCGTCAAATAACGATGGGGGACGCGCCAGCGGTTCAAGTAATTTACGCACCCTATGTAACTGCCACCACCATCTCGTTCGAGGAAGTCCCGCCTGATATTATGGAGATTGAAAGGCGCATCGCCGCTATTCTGCCGCGCTATCCCTATCTGGTAGCCGAAGTGGATGGGCGGGTCGTCGGTTATGCCTACGCCAGCGAACATAGGGCGCGCGCCGCATACCGGACATCTGTCGATGTAGCAGTCTATGTGGCGCCTGGCGCGCAACGGCGCGGTGTAGCGCGAAGTCTATACTCGCGCCTGCTGGCTGACGCGGCAAGCTTGGGCTATCACGCGGCTTTTGCTGGCATCGCACTCCCAAACGACGCAAGCGTCGGGCTGCACGAAACCATGGGCTTCGAGCCGGTGGGCATCTACCGTGAGGTCGGGCGAAAATTCGATGCTTGGCACGACGTCGGTTGGTGGCAACGACTGCTGTGAGCGATGTAGAAGTGCCAAGGCATCGCTGAAGCGATTTTACTCATATCGAAGTGTGGGCAATGGGCGGAAACTGGTCCCGATGGCTCTTCAGCGCCCCGGCAACCGGGCTAGTTCAGCCGGCGTGGCAGTTGGTTTCTTGCGGTCCTTGCGCTCGGAATAGCGGTCGACGAGCTGGTCCACATGACCGCGTGTCAGCACGGTGAAGCGCACCAACTCCTCTGCGACGTCGACGATACGGTCGTAGTAGCTCGAGGGCAGCATCCGGCCGGCCTCGTCGAACTCCTGATAGGCCTTCGCGACGCTCGACTGGTTGGGAATGGTGATCATCCGCATCCAGCGGCCAAGGACGCGCAGCGTGTTGACGCTGTTGAACGATTGCGATCCTGCCGACACCTGCATCACGGCCAGCGTGCGGCCCTGCGTCGGGCGAAGGCCCTTGTAGGCGAGGGGGAGATGGTCGACCTGTGCCTTCATGATTCCGGTAATCTGGCCATGGCGTTCGGGGCTGCACCAGACCTGGCCTTCGGACCAGATCGAATGCTGCCGCAGCTCCTCGACCGCGGGGTGGTCGTCGTCGGCGATCTGATCGGGCAAGGGGAGGTCAGACGGATCGAAGATGCGTGTCTCGCAGCCGAAGAGCTGGAGCAGGCGCGCCGTCTCTTCCACGACGAGGCGCGAATAGGAGCGTTCGCGTAAAGACCCGTAGAGGAGGAGGATGCGCGGCGCCGGATCGAGCGGGCCGAGGCCGAGGGCGGGTTGCGCGCGGAGATATTCGGGGCTGAGCGCCGGCAGACGGTCGGGATCGGTAAGCGTGCGCAGGCGATTATGGGTCTGTTCTGTCATGATACTCAGGATTGTGAAGGAACGGTCGAGGGAAACCAGCGGCGTCCGAGGCGGAAAGCGACGCCGACGAGGAGAATGAGGATGGGAACCTCGACGAGCGGCCCGATCACGGCGGCGAAGGCGACCGGCGAAGCGAGCCCGAAGGCCGCGATGGCCACCGCGATAGCGAGCTCGAAATTATTGCCTGCGGCGGTGAAGGCGACCGCGGTGGTGCGCGGATAGTCCGCCTCGATGAGCTTGCCCATCCAGAAGCTGATGAGGAATTGGACGACGAAGTAGATAGTGAGCGGGATCGCGATCCGCACGACGTCGGCAGGGATGGTGACGATCTCGCCGCCCTTGAGGCTGAACATCGCGACGATCGTGAACAGCAGCGCGACGAGCGTGATCGGGCCGATCCTGGGCAGGAAGCGCGTCTCGTACCACTCGTCTCCCTTCGCCTTCGTGAGAAAGCGGCGGGTGAGGTAGCCGGCAATGAAGGGAATGCCGAGATAGATGAGAACCGCTTCGGCGATCGTCCAGAAGCTCACGTCGATGACGCTGCCTTCGAGCCCGAACAGCGGCGGCAGGACGGTCAGGAAGAACCAGGCGTAGATGCTGAAGAAGAGGATCTGGAAGATCGAATTGAAGGCGACGAGCGCCGCGACATATTGATTGTCGCCCTTCGCGAGCTGGTTCCAGACGATCACCATTGCGATGCAGCGCGCGAGGCCGATCAGGATCAGGCCTGTCATATATTCGGGCTTGTCCGAGAGGAAGATGACCGCGAGCGCGAACATCAACGCCGGGCCGATGATCCAGTTTTGGATCAGCGAAATCGCCAGAACGCGTTTGTCCTCGAACACGCGCGGCAGCTCGTCGTAACGCACGCGGGCAAGCGGCGGATACATCATCAATATGAGGCCGATTGCGATCGGGATGTTCGTCGTTCCGATCGACATGGCGTCGATCGCGGCGGGCAGCCCCTTGAAGGCCGACCCGAGCAACACGCCGAGGCCCATGGCAAGAAAAATCCAGAGTGTCAGATAGCGGTCGAGGAACGACAGGCGTTCGCGTTTGGCGGCAGTGGTCAAGATGCCGGCCTCATCCCTGGACGCGATTGCCAGCGGCATCGACGACCCGTTCGCCATCTTCCTTGGAGAAGGCTCCAAGCTGCCGTGCGGGCAGGATGTCGAGCACGGCTTCAGACGGGCGGCAGAGCCTGACCCCGAGGGGCGACACGACGAGCGGGCGGTTGATGAGGACGGGATGCTCCATCATCGCATCGAACAGGATGTCATCGCTCAGGCTTTCGTTTCCGAGGCCGAGGTCTGCATAAGGCGTGCCCTTCTCGCGGAGCAATTCGCGTGGCTTGATTCCCGCCCGGTCGATCAGTTGTTCGAGCAGTGCACGAGCCGGCGGCGTTTTTAGATATTCGACGACATGCGGCTCGATCCCGGAATTCCGGATCAGCGCGAGCGTGTTGCGTGACGTGCCGCAGTCGGGATTGTGGTAGATGATGATGTCGGTCACACGCCGGTTCCTTCAGCAGCAGGTGAGTTCGGCCAGAAGCGGTTCGCACAGCTCGGGGCGGCTTTGGCAACAGTCCTTCGCAAGGAAGAGCATCAGTTCTCGGAGCGTATCGATATCGGCTCGCTGTATCTGCTGCCGCCCGAGTTTCTCGGATTTTACGAGACCGGCTTTCGCGAGCACAGCGAGATGCGTCGAGAAGGTGCTCTGCGTGAGACCCGACGCGTCAACAAGTTCACCGGTCGATAGACCCTCCGGCTCATGCCGGACAAGAAAGCGGAAGGCTTCGAGACGTGTCGGATGGGCGAGAGCGGCGAGAGCGGGAAGCGCGGAATCGATATTCATACATCGGAATTATCCGATGCGTTGACGCTCGTCAATTCCTATCGGAAATATCCGATGAATTTAGCCGAGTGTCCGCTATTACCCCACTCGTTGGCTAATAGCGGACAGTATCCAACCGGCCACTTTGGTCTTCAAATCGCCAATCTTTGGACGCCAAAAAAGACGCCCGCGCGGCCGAAACCGTGCGGGCGTCAGATGAAGATCTCGGTTTTCTGAAAGGACGAGGTCTCCTGGGTCGCACGGCGCATATAATGTTGCGGGCCGGGTGATAATTGTACCGCTGCGCCAAAAAAGATGCCTTGGCGCGCATTGGACGTCGACCGCAGGTTGGTTCAAATAGGACCCGTTCTGCAATCGGCCGAGCCATGGCGGGTTGTTCAGCCGGGGTTCGGCTGCGCGCCGCTACGTCCGGTCCATGATTGAAGGAGACGGGTCATGAAAAAATATATCGCCGCCGCGGTCCTCGCTGCGCTCGCCGTTCCCGTCGGCCCGGCGCTGGCGGATCCGCCGCCCTGGGCGCCGGCGCACGGCAAGCGCGCCAAGGATCGTGGTCTTTATGACGGATATGGGCGCTATTACGAACCCCGCCGCATTTCGCACAACGACCGTATTTGGCGGAGCAAGGATGGCCGCTACCACTGCCGCCGCGAGAATGGCACGACCGGATTGATCATTGGCGCCGCCGTCGGTGCGCTCGTCGGGCGCGAACTCGATGGCGGGCGTGACCGCACGGTCGGCACGATCATCGGCGCGGCCGGCGGCGGGCTGCTCGGCCGGGCTATCGATCGCGGTGAACTGAAATGCCGCTGATGTGAAAGGACGGCGCGAGAGGGACCAGTCTGCTCGCGCCGTCCCCTGGACACCGCACGCAGTGGGGGTGCGGGCGGTGACGAAAAGTCTATTCGACAGTCTGATCGCGCAGGCGCCCCAACTTTGTCGCGCGCAGCCCGGGTATGCCCGCCCGGTCGATGGTGCGGCGCCACGATTCCAGCTCTTCGCCGCTGAGGCGGTATCTTGCGCAGGCGTCGGCCAGCCCGATTAGCCCGCCATCGATCGCGGCAAGCAACTCCGCCTTGCGGCGCGCGACCCAATAGCCTGCCGTCGATGAAGGCAAATCGTCGATTGTCAGCGGCCCGACCGGCCCGGCGACCGATGTCGGCCTCGTCGTAAATTCGAGCACTGCGAACTCTCCATTCGCTCGGCTGCTGCCGTATGAGTGCCCCCCGCGGCAAAGATGCGGTTTTGAGGTTAACAAAAGGTTGCGGAGGGGCATGGGATGCGCCCAACCGTTCGTCGCTCATGGGACGCGACGGGCCAATTTATGTGCGGGAGGGCGAGCCGCCTGCGGTCCTCTCAACGATTGCCGCTATTGCCAGGCCGGGCGGAATGCTGCAGCATTTTTCCATTAAGAGGGGGAAACTTATGCGAAATGCGAATATTTTTATGGCGATGGCGCTGGTGGCATCGCCGGCTCAGGCTCAGACGGTGCCGGACCTGCCCGCCAATCCGCTGAAGGCGATCGATGGCGAATGGTATGGCGTCGACCACAAGATCAAGTTGTCCGTGGCAAATGGCGTGGTAACGATCGTGGAGAACGACACCGCTGATCCCTACCTCAAGAAGATCGCGGCACCTGCCGGAACCGTCATCGCTCGCATCACGGGCGTGGAATCGACCGGACCCAAGTCGGCGCGGTTCGTCGGCCAATGCCTCGAATTGATCGACACCTCGCGGTCAGACACGATGGCGTGCCCTGGTCACGCTTTCGTGCAGTCGGCGGCCTACGACGGCAAGCCCGGATTGAAGATCAATTTCTGGACCGCCGCTTTTCTTCGCAAGGGCAATATTCCGGAGTATCAATGGCAATATCGGAAGTGACGGGCGAAAGAGCGGAGCAATAATTTCCGGCAACAAAATCAGGGGCCGCTTGGGCCAGATCCGATGTGATAGCAGCCCGTCCGCTATCAGCCACTAACCGCGCTGTCGCGGTTCGGATGCCGCGCGGAGGTTTCAAATCCCGCCTGATGGGCCATGATCGGGGCAGGCCCACCGATAACCTTCATTTGTCGCGACCGGTATTTTCCGGAGCGCGTCGTTCCGTGGTGAATCCGTGCATGCCGAACCACCACTGCAATGCGATTATCGCGCCCTTGGCGGGTTGAAGGAACCCGATCATCAAAACGAGCATGGCGGTCACGATTATCGCGGCCAATGCGATGAGCGACAGCTTCGTGTCCTGAACGAGTGCAATGATGATCGGCGCCATAATATGCCCCGTCAGGAGGATCGCGATATAAGCCGGGAAATCGTCGGCTTGCTGATGCGTCCAGTCTTGCGCGCACGCGGAGCAAATAAGGACGGGTTTGAGAAAGCGATGAAATAGCTTCGCTTCGTTGCAGCGGGGACAGCGACCGCGCGCGCCGCGGAGCATCGCTTTCCAGGCCGAGGCAGGAAGCTCCGCGCTTTCCGTCTTAGGATTCCCGTGATTGGCGGAGATCGGTAATTTTCGGGCGTTGTCCGCACGATAAGAGCGATCCAGAGGCGTTTGCATGAAATCGGGCATCAGCCGCCTCCTGCGCGAAGGTGGGAGCAGCGAGCGGCTCCCGCCAAAGCAAGCATATTCGATATAATGGCGAGCATGATGTATATATACAGCATCGATCCATAATGTTAAGATTGATAAATGATGTATGAAACATCATTGGAGTCGATATGATCACATCGCAGCAGATGCGCGCGGCGCGCGCGCTCCTCGGGATCGACCAGCGCGAGCTTGCCGAACTCGCGGGTCTCTCGCTTCCGACGATCCAGCGCATGGAGGCGTCGAACGGCCAGGTCCGCGGTGTCGTCGATACGCTGGTGAAGGTGATTACGGCGCTGGAAAGCGCCGGCATCGAACTGGTCGGCGAATATTCATCGAGTGTCGGATCCGGGCGCGGCGTGCGGCTTCGCGAGCCCGCCGACGCCGATCCCAAGGCGCCCGGCCGCGCGCTTCTGTCCGCCAAATTTCCGAGCCGGCCCGCAATCCGGTGAAGTCCGAGGCCTATACGCCGAAGCTCTTCACGGTCTTTCGCGAGGGTTATTCCGTCGCCACATTTCGCGCCGATGCGATCGCGGGTCTGACAGTTGCCATCGTCGCGTTGCCGCTTGCCATGGCACTCGGTATCGCCAGCGGCGCCTCGCCCGACAAGGGGCTGATTACAGCCGTCGTCGCGGGTTTCCTGATCTCGGCGCTCGGCGGATCGCGCGTGCAGGTGGGCGGGCCGACCGGCGCCTTCGTCGTCGTGATCTTCAACGTCATCGCGAGCCACGGCTATGACGGCCTGTTGATCGCGACCTTGCTCGCCGGGCTCATCCTCATCGCGGCGGGACTGCTCCGTTTCGGCCAGATGATCAAATATATCCCGCATCCGGTGGTGACCGGCTTCACCGCGGGGATCGCGGTCATCATCGCCTCGAGCCAGGTCAAGGATTTCCTCGGCCTCGCCATCGACAAGGTGCCCGCCGACTTCCTCCCCAAGTGGCAGGCTTATCTGGGGGCGCTGCCCAGCGCGAACTGGGCCGCGATCGGAATCGGCGGCGGCGCGCTGGCGATCATTATCGCGCTCCGCAAATTCGCGCCGCGGCTGCCGGGCTTCCTGATCGCGGTGGTCGTGACCTCGCTCGCCGTCCCGCTTCTGAACCTGCCGGTCGACACGATCGGATCGCGCTTTCCCGACATTCCGGCGGGCCTTCCGTTGCCCTCGTTTCCCGACATCTCGCTCGTCAAGATCAATGCCGTCCTGCCGTCGGCCTTCACGATCGCCTTTCTCGCCGGGATCGAGGCGCTGCTGTCCGCAGTCGTCGCCGACGGCATGGCCGGTACGCGGCATCGTTCGAACCAGGAACTGGTCGGGCAGGGCGTCGCCAACCTCGGTTCGGCGCTGTTCGGCGGCCTCCCGGCCACCGGAGCGATTGCGCGCACCGCGACCAATATCCGGTCGGGTGCGAAGACGCCCGTCGCGGGCATGATGCACGCGGCCTTTCTGCTCGTCTTCATCCTCTTCGGCACGGACCTGATGGCCTATGTGCCGATGGCGGCGCTCGCCGCGATCCTGTTCATGGTCGCCTGGGGCATGAGCGAGTATCAGCGCTTCCTCGCGCTGCTGCGGATGCCGAACAGCGACCGGGCGGTGCTGCTCATCACCTTCGGATTGACAGTCCTCGTCGATCTGACGGTGGCGATCGCGGTCGGGGTGACGCTCGCGTCGCTGCTTTTCATGGCGCGTATGGCCGAAGCGGTCGAGGTCGATCGAAGCGGGCGGCGCGACGCCGAACTCGATGCCGAAGATCTCGACCAGCGCGATGACCTGCCGCCGGGCGTCGAGGTGTTCCGGATCGCCGGTCCCTTCTTTTTCGGGGTCGCGGGTGAGCTGCTCGACACGCTGCGCCGCGTCGGGCAGTCGCCGCGCGTCATCATCTTGCGCATGCGGCTCGTACCGCTCCTCGATGCGAGCGGCGCGCAGGCACTTGAGGAATTTGTCGAACAGGCCCGGCTGGCGGGCGCGCGGGTGATTGTCTCGGGGGTGCAGCCCCAGCCGCGGGCGATGCTCGGGCGGATCGGCCTTGGCGAAGCGGCGGGCCGCATCGCCTATGCGGCCGATTATGCGGGCGCGCAGGCGCTTGCGATCGATCTCGCGGGTGCGAAATGACAGCGGCCCCTGTGAGCGGCAGGCCATTCGCACGCGCCGTTTCTCGATCGGCCGGCGGCCGGGAAACCCAATTCTGACCAAGTCTGGAGAATGAAATGAGTGACAGTGACGACTATGCCTATGACGAGAAAAGCGGCGAGTGGATGCCGGCGTCGGAGCTTGCGGAACGCAAGGCCGCGGCCTCGCAGGTCGAGGTTCGCGACGCGGTCGGGAACCTGCTCGAGGATGGCGACAGCGTCGCACTGATCAAGGATCTCGAGGTCAAGGGGGCCGGCAAGACGCTCAAGGTGGGGACGGTCATCAAGTCGATCCGCCTGACGGGCGATCCGCAGGAGATCGATTGCCGTCACGAGAGCATCAGGGGGCTCGTCTTGCGCGCCGAGTTCGTGCGCAAGCGCTAGGTTTTCCGCTTGCGAAGCCTTGTCGTGGCGGCAGCGGCGCGTGGCTCGTCGCCGGGCCGATCGGTGGAGCCGCAAAGTTCCGCCGGCCTGCCGGGGCCGGATCGACCGGGCCTCGCGATGACGTTCCACCACAATACCGAGAAACGGAACTTGCGACATGATTTCCCAGAATCTCAAACCGACCGCACGGAACAGCCGCTTCTATCTGGCTCGCATGCAGGCGTGTCAGACGGAAGCGAACGAGGCGTCGCTTCCGAACGTACGGGACCGGGCCCTTCGTGCGGCCGTTGCATGGCGCGAGATGTATCAGAAGGCACTGCAGTTCGAGCAGCGGCAAAGCCAATGATCCCGGCCGCGGTGATCATGACCCCAACGGGGTTTGTCTGGCGTTCGGAGGCGACCGGCAGCCTGGCCTTCGGGCAATCGACACATCCTTGCGGGAAGTGCGCATGACGATATTCCTGATCATTCTCGTCTCCGTCTTGCTTCTCGCCCTGTTTATCGGCGTCACCATTGCGGGCGGACGATCGCATGATCGGCAGAACGAGCGCCGCGACCATGACAGATAGGTCCGCGGAAGATTTCGAGGTCGAGATCGCTTGCGAACTCGAAACAGGGGCAGATTGCCGGAGCATCGATCAAGCGGAAACCGAACTCGATCGCTTTCTCGATCATCTCGACGATATCGACCGCGAACAGCGTTATTTTGAACGATATGGGACCGAACATCATCGCGCGTCTCCGATGGAGCCGGGCGAACTCGCCGCCCCGCTCGTCTTCGAGCTGGGCAATATACGGAGCCTCCTCGCAAACTGGGCTTTCGTGCAAAGCGCGATGAGTATCGACGATCCGGACATGTTGATCCTCGACTATACGCGCCGGATGATGGGGTTCCTCCTGTTCCATCCCTCTCCGGGGACCATCGAGATCATCGGGCTCGGCGGCGGATCGCTGGCAAAATACTGCCACCGATATCTTCCGGAGGCGTCGATCGTCGCGGTCGAGATCGACCCCGACGTCATTGCGGTCCGGGAGCAATTCTTCATGCCGCCCGAGAGCGAGCGCTTCGAGATCGTCTGCGATGATGGCGCGGAATTCGTGAGGCGGGATACACGAAGCTGCGATGTCTTGCTTGTCGATGGCTTCGACAAGGACGGACAGCCTGCGCAGCTCTGTTCTTCAAGTTTCTATCGTGATTGCCATTCGCGGTTGAAGCCTGGCGGCATTCTCGTCGTCAACCTGTGCGATGATTACTGGAAGCACGGCTCTATCCTGGCTCGCATAAGAGAGCATTTCGAATGTACGATCGATCTTCCCATGAAGATAGGGATGAACCGGATCATCTTCGCATTCAGGGATGGGCGGCTCCCTTCGGATCCTGCCGCGCTATTGCAGACCGCCGGCGATCTCGATCGCATCCATCCGATATCCTTTTTGCTTTTGGCGAACGAAATATCGGACGGCATCAAATCGCGCGATGAAAGGCTTGGCGACAGTTTCGATAGCGACTTTCAAGAAGCGCAGTCGCTGTCGATCGCCTCGCTTTGGCTCGCGACAGAAATTGAGCATCTGCCGACAATCGACCCCTATATTCTGATCTGAATGGCCGTCTTGAGCACGCCGCATTGCCCGCATAAGGTCTTGGCGCGGTTACATTCCTCGCGCTGGCCGAGTTCGCGGGTTACGACATTGGCCTGGCTTCGAACCGACAGGTTCAGCCGATCGGTGACGCAGTCGTCGCAGATGGGCGAGCCACCGAGGTTCCCTATCAATTGTTCGATCTGTCCGGCTATCGTCATTCGGCGTGGCATGGGTCCGTCATAGTCGCGGAGACAGCACGAAGAAAGTGGCAGCCTATGGACGGCGGTGGTCGTTGCGTGGACCCACAGAAGTTGGCCAGCGCTTCCTCACGGGGTGGCGGAGAAACCTTGATCGGGCCGTCAGGGCTGCTTCTGTGCACTGTGTTCCAAAAGCCGCCTGGCCGCAAAGCGGTTCAAGAGCGGACGGTCCCTTTGCGGCCAGGTCATTTTGTAGCGGGGCCTTGACCGGTGTCAGGTCAGGGGTTGGCCCAAACGGGGTAAAAAGCTTACCGCATAGCGATCCGCGCGGATTGATGCAGATCAATGTAGCGAGAATTCATACAGGGCAATGTGATCGCAGGAGCGCCGCCATGACGATTGAGAAAAAATCCGATTCTTACAGTCGGCCATCGATAATCCTCCACTGGCTTACGGTGCTGGTCATCGCTGCGGTCTACGCCGCTATCGAGCTACGGGAATTCTGGCCAAAAGGCAGTGTGTCCCGTGAAGCGCTCAAGAACTGGCACTTCATGCTTGGACTATCCGTCTTCGGACTCGTCTGGCTCAGGATCATGGCGCGGCTCATATGGCCGGCACCAGCGCCTTTGGAAGGGCCGGGCTGGCGGAAACTGATCGCAAACGCCACTCACTTTGCTTTATATCTTCTGATGATCGGAATGCCGATCGCCGGCTGGCTCATCCTCAGCGCTGAGGGCAAACCCATTCCCTTCTTCGGTTTGGAGCTGCCGCCCTTGGCGGCCCCAAACCATGCACTGGCGGAAGAGGTCGAAGACCTCCACGGCCTGGGCGGCACAATCGGATATTGGCTAATCGGTTTCCACGCAGCAGCAGCATTGTTTCGCCACTATGTTCTAAAAGACAGTCTTCTCTTTCGGATGCGCTATGCTCGGATTTGAATGTCCGCGACCCGGTCGTTTCCTGCCATCCCATCTGGGTCAGCGGCGTACGTCCGCTTTTTGCGATCCGTGCCAAAAAGCGGACTGACCGCAGCCGGTCAGCTCAGGGCGACAAGGTGGCGGTCAACCCTTGCCTTACGGGAACGAGGGCGAGAGCGAAGGCGGCGGCGAACCCGATCTTGCGTCGGGAGACCAAGCATGGCTGGCCGAGCCGAAAATGCCTCCGCCGACGAGGGCTAGCCAAAGCAGCAGGTATGGATTCCAGGCCGTCGGGCTACCGCCCAATGCCGCACCGCAAACCTATGGCCGAGTTTGGCCAAGGTGCCGGTCATGAAGGTGACGCTGATACGGACCTCTCCGTCGCGGTGGAAGATCGTGATCGAGGCGCCCGCCCGACCTGAGAAACCCGATGGCATCGACAAATCCCGCCGGCCCGGCGAGGCAGAATGCCACTCTTCGAAAGCTTTTATCGTACCGGATCATGGAGTCTTCGATTGCATCGCCGTGCCGGCGATGTCTCTACGCCATTGTTCGGCGCGAGCGGCCATCATGCTTCCGTTCAGGGGCTGAGATCGAAAGCAGGAGCAAAAGTCCGGTTCTCTGACCGGAGCCTTTAAGCCGACCCATATTTCGCTGACGTACGATGCCATTGGAGGCAGGCGCTACCCTTACGGAGTTTTCCGAATTGGGCCGGTGCGCGGGGAAGGCGAAGATCTCCGAACCGAACCATCGGGTCCTGCCGGCCTTTGGCCGGGTTGCGACCTTCGGACGAAGAGGAGACAGATGATGTTGAAGAAGACAGACGGGCAGTTGCAGCGCGACGTGATGGACGAGCTCGAATGGGAGCCAAGCGTCGATCATGCGGATATCGGCGTCGCCGTAACAGATGGCGTCGTCACTCTCTCGGGTTACGTGAAAACCTATCCGGAGAAGATCGCCGCCGAGAAGGCGACGCGCCGCGTCGCCGGCGTCCGGGCGATCGCCGAAGAGATCAAGGTCCATTTCGCGTCCGAGCCCAAGATGGCCGATCATGAAATCGCCAGGCGCCTGCTCGACATGATGGCTTGGACGGTGTCGATCCCGACCGACAGGGTTCAGGTCAAGGTCGAGCGGGGCCGGGTGACGCTGAGCGGCATGGTCGACTGGGACTATCAACGCAAGGAAGCCTTCCGGGCCGCCAGCCGCGTTACCGGCGTCGCGGGCGTGAGCAACCTGATCGAGGTCAAGCAGCACCCGGCGCCCGCCGACGTGAAGGAGCGGATCGTTTCGGCCTTCAAACGCCAGGCCGATCTCGACGCCGCCGCGGTGACCGTGACCACCGAAGGGGGAATTGTGAAGCTCGGCGGCAAGGTCAGGGCATGGGCCGAGCGCGGGGTCGCCGAGAGGGCCGCATGGTCGGCGCCGGGGGTCACCCGGGTCGAGGATAATATCACGATCGCCCTTTGAGCGGAGCGATCCCGAAAATACGCTTTGCGGCCGCCCTCGAAGACGGGCGGCCGCTTTTGCGTCAGTGTCGAAGCGCCAGATAATCGGCGAGCCGGTCGACAAAAGGCTGCTGGCTTGGAAGTATCATGGCCGCAGCCTCCGCCGCCGTGAACCATCGCGCCGCGTCGATTTCGGGAAACGACTGGTACAGGCCGCTGCGCGGTGGCCACTCGATCTCGAAGCGATTGCTCACGACCGCAGTAGCATCGAGATCCTGCTCGAGCGCGAAGCCTTCGACGATCTTTCCGCCAGCCTGCCGGAGCGGGCCCAGCGGAACAAGCGTACCTTGCAGCGATATGCCAAGCTCTTCCTGAGCTTCGCGCAAGGCGGCAGCCTCCGCGTTTTCACCCGCCCCAATTCCTCCCTTCGGTATCTGCCAGGCGCCGCGGTCGCGCCCACGCCAATAGGGTCCGCCGGGATGGACGAGCAAGACTTCCGCGCTCCCGCCCTTCAGCCGATAAAGCAGTATCCCGGCGCTTCGCGCTATCACTGGCAGTCGCAGCTGTTTGTCGGCATCGATCCCCTCTCCCAATCATCGCTGCGAGCGGTTCTGCCCGCCAGTCTTCGGCGCCGCCGCGCAGCTATGGCTGAAAGGTAACGCGCCCTTCGTTCCCCGGCCATGTGCGGAATCTACGTATTTCGCGGTCTGACGCTTTCGCTCAATCTCTGACCACGCTTAAGGTGAAGGAGGCCAATATGGATATGCCCGATGTCGACAAGTCGCTTGCGAAACTCGGCGTGCCGCGCCGGATGCGCAAGAAGATCGGCCGCGTTTCGCGATCGCCCAAGCTTCGCGCGGCGGCGGCGCTGGTCCCCATTCTTACCGCTGGCCTCCTCGCGGCGCGCAGATTTGCACGCAAGGGGTCCTGAAAGTGGCGCCATCGAACCCCGAGGATCCGATTGAGCGTGACCGCGAGCACGCGGCTTCGCTCCGACTGTGGCTCGTCTATTTCGCCTTCGTCATTCTGGGCTCGGTCTGGTTCTTTCTCTTCCGGCTCTGACCGGCGCCGCCCACGCGGGTGCGGCAAATCCCAGAGCAGATGAGGCGACGGCCTGGTTGACCAAGGTCAATGACCTTTGCCGATGCGGTGTTCATGCCTTTCCAAAGATAGAAGTGAAGGGAGCTGTCGATGGCGGAAATCAGGCACCGAGGGCGCGCGAGCCAGCCCCGTCCAATCCATGTCGACGTGTTGATCGTTGGTGCCGGCATCTCGGGCATCGGTTCGGCCTATCATCTCCAGCAGCAGTGCCCGGGGAAGAGTTACGCGATCCTCGAGGCGAAACCGACCTTCGGCGGGACATGGGACACGCACAGATATCCCGGCGTGCGATCGGACTCGGACCTCTACACCTTCGGCTATCGCTTCAAGCCCTGGGTGGGCGCGCCGATCGCCAGCGGCGCCGAAATCCTCAAATATATGGGCGAGGTGATCGAGGAGAACGAGATCGGGGTCCATATCCATTATGGCCATCGCATTACCGCCTGCCACTGGTCGAGCGCCGCCAATCACTGGACGATAGAGGCGGTGCGCGCGTCGGATGGCGCGCCGGTTACCTTCACGGCCGGCTTCCTGTGGATGTGCCAGGGCTATTATGATCATGAGAAGCCCTATATCCCCGATTGGCCGGGACTTTCGGATTATGAGGGGCAGTTCATCCATGCCCAGCTCTGGGATTCGGCGATCGATTATGCGGGCAAGCGCATACTCGTCATCGGGTCGGGTGCGACGGCTGCGACCATCGTGCCGGCCTTCGCCGAAAAGGCGGCGCATGTGACGATGCTCCAGCGTTCGCCGACCTATTTCTACTGCAGCGAGAACAGGAACGAACTTGCCGATCGGCTTCGCGAGGTCGGAATCGACGAGCCCACGGTCCACCGCGTCGTGCGGGCACAGATCATGCACGACCAGGATCTGATGACACGGCGGTGCCAATCCGAGCCCGACGCGGTGTTCGAGGATCTGAAAGCGCTGATCCGGGGTTATTCGGGCGATCCCGACTTCAAATTCGAGCCGCATTTCACGCCGAAATACCGCCCGTGGCAGCAGCGGCTCGCCTTCTGTCCCGAAGGCGACATCTTCAAGGCGGCGACCCAGGGAAAGCTGACGGTCGTCACCGATACGATCGACCATTTTACTGCGACGGGTGTCCGCACGGTCGGCGGCGAGGAGATCGAGGCCGACATCATCGTGGCCGCGACCGGATTCAATCTGTCGGTGATGGGCGGGATCCCGTTCGATATCGACGGCGCACCCGTCGATTGGGCGAAGACGATCACCTATCGCGGGATGATGATGACCGGCGTGCCCAACCTTGCCTGGGTCATGGGCTATTTTCGCGCCAGCTGGACCCTCAGGGTCGACATGATGGGAGACTTTGTCTGCAACCTCCTCAACCATATGGACGACATCGGTGCGAGGAGGGTCGAGGTCGCGCTCAGGCCCGAGGATGAGGGCATGCAGATCCTGCCGTGGATCGAGGAGGATAATTTCAATCCGGGCTATCTGATGCGTGGGCTGGGCGCGATGCCGCGCCGCGGTGACAAACCCGAATGGCGCCACAATCAGGATTATTGGGCGGAGAAGGACGCTTTCCCGCGCATCGACCTGCGCGGAGCGGAGTTCGTCTATGACGGTGAGCGACCGGGGGTGTCCAAGCGGGCCACTACGGACGTTGCGGCCTGATGGCGTGGCCCCGCCGCAACATCGGCGAGGGGCATAGGCCTCCCATGATAGAGGCGGCCGCCCCGCGCAGTCCGTGACGCTCGCCCATCAGCTGGCTCTCGCCACGCTCGTCGTCGGCGTCACGGTCGTCGTGCATCTCGCCGGCCTGGCACTGTTGCTCGCCATTCTGCGCCGCTATCGGCGTGCTTCGCGGCGTTATCTCGTCATTCTTCTCAACGGCGGCGCGATCCTCGTCGCCGCCTTCGGGCTATTCGCGCTGCACTCGGCCGAAATCTGGATCTGGGCAGGCATTTACCAGCTGCTCGGCGCTTTCACAGACTTCGAGCATGCGCTCTATTTCTCGACATCGACCTATGTCACGATAGGCTATGGCGATCTCGTCCTGCCCCCGGGGCTGCGCGTCCTCGGTGCGATCGAGGGCGCGAGCGGTATCATCCTGATCGGCTGGTCCACGGCCTTCTTTTTCTCGATCGTCGATCGCATGAAACTCCTCGAACGCAGTTTGGATACCGATCATGGTGGCGGATGACCTAGCGGTGATGCTGACGCGGTGTGGCTGCTAGGCATAACCAATCGGTGCGGATGACACCGGATTTTCAGCCATGGCCGCGAGCCAGAGCGCGCCCAGTTCAAGGTCTATCCAGTCCGCGGCAAAGGGGTCGAGACCGGAACCCGGATAGAGACAATATTCCCCGAAATAGGGTCGACCCCCGATGTCGTAGAAGTCGATGCGAAGAAAATTCATGTCGCCGGCCAGCGTTTCGGCCGCCTCCAGCATCGCAGGCAGTGACGGTGGCGGGGGTGGTTCGTCCGCGGCCCTGACGAGCTGTCGCCAGCTACGGTCGTGAAGGATCCATCGATGCCGGCGGCCCCGCCCGAGATGGACCTGGACATGCGTTGCGGTGCCGCCGAACACATAGATCTTATAGTCGATCGGGAGTGGGAGCGCGCCGCCAAGAAGCGGCTCGGTGAGGATGCCGCGCGGAACGTCGCGATAGGCCCATTCGTCGAGCCAGCGCCCGTGGGGTCTGCGCTGCCAGCGGCGGGCTGTTCTGCGCAGTTGCTGCCATCGCGCGCAGTCGGGCACGGCCGTGATGACCCTATATTGATTGCAGCCGTGGCGCGACTTGATGATCGCGGGGGCCGGGAACGGGATCAGCCAGGGCAGGTCCGTGCCTTGCCAGAGCGTCGGCACGATCCACTCCTCGCCCAGCCGCGCCCCCGCCAAGCGCTTCGCCGCGATCTTGTCCATCATCTGGGTCTGGATCTGCGACCGATCGGTCAGCTTTCTAAGCTGCACAAGTTCGGTGAAGCGGGCGGGATGGTTCCAGTCGATGGGGCGGCCATGGCGCCAGCCATAGAGAAGACCGACGCGCTGCGCGGCGAGCAGAAGCCCCGATCAACGCCGGGTTGGGTCGGCGCGGCAGCGACTGCCGCGGTCATGTTGCTCCCGTTCCACTACGACCGGCGCCCGGATTTCCACATGCGTGCAGGGTGGCCCAAGCGGCCGGGAGCCGCACATGCTTCGATGGTTTGTCCGCGGCCGTCATGAAACAGGTAACCGTGCAGGTGCGAAAAGGCTGCCTCGCCCGATCATTTGTTCTAAGATCGGGGCGGGGTCCGCCCATGTCCGTCAGACAGCCGTGCCCACCAGCCGGCCGATTCCGGCCGTGATGGCCATCGCAAGCGCCCCCCAGAATATGACGCGTGCAACCGGACGGGCGGGCGCGGCGCCACCTGCAAATGCGCCGAGCCATCCCAGCGCGGCGAGGAACAGCAGCGACCCGATGGCTTCGAGTGCAACGATCCCTGTCGTCGGCGCCAGCGCGGCGACGAGGAGCGGCAGCGACGCGCCGGCGGTAAAGGTGGCGGCAGACGCCAGCGCCGCGGTGACCGGGCGCGCGGCCGTCATGTCGGTGATATGGAGTTCGTCGCGCGCATGCGTCGTGAGCGCGTCGAACGCGGTCATCTGGTTGACCACGATGCGCGCGGTTTCCGGATCGAGGCCGCGTCGTTCATAAATGCCGGCCAGCTCGTCGCGTTCAGCCGCGGGGTCGCTCGCCAGCTCTCTCTTTTCGCGGGCAAGGTCCGCCCGCTCGGTATCGGCCTGCGAACTGACCGACACATATTCGCCGGCCGCCATCGACATGGCGCCGGCAACGAGGCCGGCAACCCCCGAAACCAGGATCGATTGACGGGTGGCACCCGACGCCGCGACGCCGATGATAAGACTTGCGGTGGAGACGATCCCGTCGTTCGCGCCGAGCACGGCTGCCCGCAGCCACCCCGTCCGCGATACGAGATGGGCTTCGCGGTGATCGCCGCGTGCCGACGGCCAGGGACCGGGCAGAAGGGTGCCAGTCATCCGTCGCGCCCTTCGACCCACATCAGCGCCGCGCCGCGATCCTCGGGCTTGAACACCCTATAGCTGATATGCGGCAGAAGGGCGCTTTCGATCCGCGTGAGGGCCCGGATCCATAACTGGTTGGCGACGACCGCGACGCGTCCGAACCGGTCGAGCTTTGCGAAAAGGGGCGCGGCGCGCGCGATATGAGCGCCCAGCCCGCTGATCTCGATACCGTCGATCGACCGCGTCTCTGCATAGACATGCACCGTCTCGTTCGCCGCCATCGTGGCGTCGAGCCGGTCCATGATCGAGGCCAGTTCTGCCCCGGTGATCTTGCCCTCTATACGGACGGCGAGCACGTCGTCGTTCGTTTTGATCATCTCGAACATGCCGGGGCCTTTCCGGTGACGCTCGCCAGCATCGCCGCGACGGCGAGCAGGTCGAGCGTGAGGCTTTGCGCCGCGGGGACGATCGAGGCGAACGGCCAGGCGAATCCGATCGCGAGCGATACCATCATGCTGACCGCGCCCGAGAGATAGAGCCAGCCGCGGCCCGCATGGCCCCGCACGAGGGCAAGCGTCAGCCGCGCCGCCGCGCCAGCGGCGAGAATACCCGCCATCGCCATGGCGGTATGATAACCCCCGAGCAGCGGATCGACGAACAGGATGATCGCCTGGACGAGGCAGGCGAGCGCGCTTGCGAGCCATAGCCGCCGGTCCAGCCGGTCATTGCAGGTCGCCGCCATGCGGCCTTGGACGAGCGCGGCGAACAGCATCGCGGCGACCAGCATGTAGATGGCGGCGATCGTCTCGAGGAAGGTGCGCGAGAGGACGAACAGGATGAGGAGGCACACCGCCACCCCGATCTCGAGCACCGAGATTTCCTTCCAGAGGCCGCTCTGCACGGGTCGGCCGGGCGCGTCGGTCGCAATCATTATCGTCTCCTTTGCGGAAATTGCGTCGGGAGCAGGCATAACGCCGTGCCGCAAGCGCCGCATTGCGGGATTCTACGGACTCGTCTGTTCCTCCGCTTCCGGTCGCGGTGACGCGGCGCGGGTCCCGGCGGCGATATCGTCGCCGTCCGCGGCCAGCAGCTCGCGGAACGCGGCGAGACGCGTCCGATACCCCTCGGCATCGCCGAATTCGAGAAACTCATAATAGCGCTGGTGCGGATCGCTGATCCTGAGCGCATGCTTGATCGGGCACCAATATTGCTCGGTCCGGCTTCCGATCTCGCGGGCGTAGGCGATCACGCCATTGGCATAGGCGCAATAGGCACAATTCAGCGCTTCGACCCAGTTGAGATAGGCGAGGCGACCCCGGTCGAACGCGATATAGTCGCGTCGCTCGACACGGGCGATCCCATAGGCGCGAAAACAGATGGCCTGGTAGACGCTGATCCAGATATCGAGCAGGACCAGCGGAAGCAGCATCGAGTAGATGACGGGCGCGGTGATGATGACACCGAAGGAGGAGCGGGCGAGAAACGCCCGCACGCTCGTCTTGAGTTTCCTCTGTTCGATCACGATGCCGCGTTCGAACTCGACGAGCCGGTCATGAACCCGGACGCCCAGCGCCCTTCGCCGAAATTCGATCTCGCGATCGAGTTCGACCTGCAGTTCGACGATGGTCCGCGCGATCTCTTTCATGCGCTGCGTCACGCTGCAGGCCTCGCCGTGCGCGGATCGTCGGCTTCGATGATGACCTTCAGTGCCTTGGTCTCGGCCGCCCGCGAGAAGACCTCATATGCGTCCATCATGTCGGCCATCGCAAAATGATGGGTGACAAGCTCTCCGGGATCCAATTGTTTCGCCTCGACCATCCGCAAGAGCTGCGGCGTCGAGACGGTATCGACCAATCGCGTCGTGATCGTGATATTGCGGGACCAGAGGTGTTCGAGGTGCAGGTCGGCCTTGGCGCCATGCACGCCGACATTCGCAATCGTTCCCCCGGCTGCGACAAGCAGCTGACAAAGTTCGAAGGTGGCGGCAACGCCGACAGCCTCGATCACCGTGTCGGCGCCGCGCGCATCCGTCATCTCCATCAGCGCCGCCGCGGCGTCGCGTGTGCCGCTGTTGATCGTGTCGGTGGCGCCGAACCGGCGCGCGATGGCGAGGCGCGCCTCGTCCAGATCGATCATGATGATCCGGGCGGGCGAGAAGAGCTGCGCCGTGAGCAGCGCGGCAAGGCCGATCGGACCCGCGCCGACGATCGCGACGGTCGATCCCGGCGCGACCTTGCCGTTGAGCACGCCGCATTCGAAGCCCGTCGGCAGGATGTCGCTGAGCATGACCAGCGCATCCTCGCCGGCCTCCTCGGGGATGGCATGGAGGCTCGTGTCGGCATGTGGGATACGAACATATTCTGCCTGCGTGCCGTCGATGATGTTGCCGAGGATCCAGCCGCCCGTCGTGCAATGCGATGGCATGCCCCGACGGCAATAGTCGCAGCGGCCGCACGCGGTTATGCAGCTGATCAGAACATGGTCGCCGGGCGCGAAAACGGTCACGCCCGTCCCGATGCTGTCGACGATACCGACGCCCTCGTGCCCGAGGATGCGCCCCGGTTCGCAGCTCGGGACATCGCCTTTCAATATGTGCAGATCGGTGCCGCAAATGGTCGTCCTGGTGATGCGCACAATCGCGTCGCCCGCGTCCTGCACCTGAGGCACCGGCCGCTCCTCGACGGCTTTCAGGCCGGGGCCGTTATAGACGAGGGCTTTCATGCGATGTCTCCTTTGTATGTGGCGGGGCGTCCGGACCTTTGTCTTGGCGGCCTCGATCGCGTGGAACCCGCCGGTTGCGAAGATTTTGTCTATGCCGCGCGGCGCCGCCGCTTCTGCTGGGAGCGCGCCGCCTCATAGTTGGCGAGCACCCGCCGCATCTCGTCGAGCGCCTTGCGCCGCCCTTCCTCGCTGCGGATGTGCGCGAGGTTGTGCTTCAGATTGGCGGCGAAATCGGCGTAGTCATTCTGCCAGTCTTCACCCGCGAGCCGGGCGATATCGACGCGTCCGGTCCGGATTCGCTTGGGCGGTGCGCCGGGGGCGAGCGCGAAAGTCTCCCCGATCGCCGGAGCGACGACGGCGAGGCGGGGCGTTTCGGATTGGACGAGCGTGCGCAGCGCTTCGATCGATTCGCTCTCGCCATGACCCAGAAAAAGTCCGCCACGGATCGGGTGACGTTCGCGTATCCATGCCGCGAGCTCGTCGCGGTCGGCATGCGCCGAATAGCTGTCGATGCGCCGGACGGCGGCGCGGACATTGATGTCCTTGCCAGAAATCCGCACGCGCCCGGCTCCGTCGAGGATGACTCGCCCGAGCGATCCGCGCGCCTGGAACCCGACGAACAGGATCGTCGACTGGCGCCGATGAAGATTATGCTCGAGATGGTGGCGGATGCGCCCGCCCTCGCACATGCCCGAGGCAGCGAGAATGATGGCGCCCGACACGCTGTTGAGGCGGATCGATTCGGCGACATCCTCGACATAGCGGATCGAGGGATGCCGGAAGATGTCGGCGCCTTCGACATCTTCGAGCTCGGCAGCATGGGCCGCGAACACCTTCGTCGCCTGGCTCGCGAGCGGCGAGTCCACGAAGATAGGCACATTGGGGATGCGGTTCGCGTCGGCAAGGCGCGCGAGATCGAGCAGCAGTTCCTGCGTGCGTTCGAGCGCAAAGGTCGGGATCACGAGATTCCCGCCCCTCGCGAGAGCCGCTTTGACTTCGGTTTCGAGTAGCGCGCGGCGCTGTTCGATCGAGAGTTTGGGCCGCGTGCGGTCGCCATAGGTCGCTTCGCATATGAGGAAATCGATGCCCTCCGGCGCTGCGGGATCGTCGTGAAACGCCTTGTTGTCGGGGCCGATGTCGCCGGAAAAGAGCAGATGCACCCCGCCGGCTTCCAGTTCGACCGAGGCCGAACCCAGGATATGGCCGGCGTTCCACAGCCGCGCCCGGAAACCCGGCGCGGGTTCGAACCATGTCCCAAGTCCGACCGGCTCGGCGAGTCGCCAGGCGCGAAGGCCATCGGCCTCGGTATAGAGCGGCTCGAACATCGCTTCGCCGGCGCGGTCATAGCGGCGGTTTCGGCGCGCGGTGTCGCTCTCCTGAATTCTCCCCGCGTCGGCGAGCATATATTCGAGAAGGTCTGCGGTGGGCGCGGTGCACCAGACGGAGCCGTGATAGCCTTCCTTCGCGAGCTTCGGTAACAGCCCGCAATGATCGATATGGGCATGGGTCAGGAGCGCGGCGTCGATCTTGCCGACCTCGAACGCGAACGCGCCATGGTTCAGTGTTTCGAGGCTTCGCGATCCCTGGAACAATCCGCAATCGATCAGGATTCTGTGCTGCCCGAGCGTGAGTTCCATGCACGAGCCGGTGACGGTTCCGGCGGCACCATGGAATTGGATCGTCAGCGGCGTTTCGGTATTGGCCATGACTAGCTGCCCTTCTTTCGCGGATGGGATCGACGACCTTGCATCGGCTCAGCGGCCCGCCGCGCCATGTTCGGCCATTGTCTCGAGCCACATGGTGCGGTGCTTGGGATCGCCCTCGACATTGCCGACGATGCTGCGTTCGGTCGGCGCGATGCCGACAAAGCGCAGAATGTTGCGCTCGAGGCTGCGCAGGCTGTGCGCGCGGAAAAAGAAGCGGTAGAAAAGCGCGGGCATCCCCATCGTCACGACGATATGGGCCGTCCGGCCCTTGAGGCGTTTTTCGGGCAAGCCGTTCGCCTTGGGCGCGAACGCGAAGCCCGGGCGCATCACCTGTTCGAAGAAGCCCTTGAGGCGAGCGGGCAGGTCTCCGAGCCAGAGCGGGTAGAAAATCACCAGATGTTCGGCCCATCCAATATCGTCCTGCGCCTCGGCGATCGCGGGCGGAAGCGGACCTTCTTCCCACTCGGCGCGACTTTCGAGCAAATCGAACGAGAGCTCCGCAACCGCGATGCGGCGGACCTCATGACCCGCCGCCAGCGCCGCCGCCGCATAGGTATCGGCCAGCGCATGGACGAACCGTCCCGGATCGGGGTCGGGATGTCCGTCGATGAGCGTGATCCGTCTGGTCTGCATGTGACATCCTGAACGAAGGGCCGCTGCCGGATTTTAGCGCGGGAGCAATGGACCGCCGCGCCGGGCCGAGCTGGACGGGACGGGCGAGGCGCGACGATCCGCGTGCCGCTTTTGATATCGCGGGCGGGTTCCTCCTATCCGTAGATTCCCGCATGGGCGCACGGCGCACACCGCCCTAGCGAAGCGGGATGTCCCTTAAGGAACAATACGGATCGCGAACGCGCCGGGCGTTTCGCGCCCCGCCAAAAGCCGCTATGGACGGTGATCGGGGGAAGGCGCACCGCGAGGGCGGCGGCGCCTTTGCAGCGCGGGCGGAGGCCGCGCGGTCGATGTCGATGATACAACGTCCTTTTGCGATACGCCTGGCGCTGGCGCTGCTGTTTGTCGCTGCTGCGGCGCTGCTCCGCTATGCGCTCACTCCCTGGCTTGGCGGCAGTGCATCCTTCCTGCTTTTCGCACCCGCCATCCTTGCGGCCGCTTTCTATGCCGGTCCGATGGCGGCATCGATTGCGACCGCGCCAGCCCTTGGGCTTGGTCTCTATTTCGCCGGCTTCCGGGACGGCGGCAGCTATAATCTCGTCGAGGTCATAGTGTTTCTGGTCACCGCGGCCGGCATCGTCGCGCTCTCGCAAGCCTTCGAGCGGATGCGGCGGCGCGTGCATGAAAGCGACCATCGCGCTGCGCGGCGCGATGCCGAGGCGGCGCTGGTCGCCGAGGAACTCAATCTGCTCATCGACGGCGCGCAGGGGCATGCGATCTACCTGCTCGATGCCGAAGGCCGCGTGACGATCTGGAACAAGGGCGCCGAACGCCTCAAGGGCTGGCGCGAGGAAGAGGTTGTCGGCAAGGATGCCGCGATCTTCTATCCGCCCGACGCCGTCGCGGCCGGCAAACCTGGGGGCGACCTTGCCGTTGCGGCGCGCGAGGGACGTCTCGAGATGGAGGACTGGCGCGTCCGCAAGGATGGATCCGAGTTCCTCGCCGATGTCTCTATCACGGCGCTTCGCACCGCGGGCGGCGATCTTCGCGGTTTCGCCAAGGTCGTCTCGGACATCACCGGACGGCGCGCCGCCGAGGAGGCGCTGCGGTCGCAGGAAAGCCATCTCCGGTCGATCCTCTCGACGGTGCCCGACGCGATGGTCGTCATCGACGATCAAGGTTCGATCGTGTCCTTCAGCGCGGCCGCCGAGCGGCTGTTCGGGTATCAGGAGGCCGAGCTGCTCGGGGTCAATGTCAGCCGGCTGATGCCCTCACCCGATCGCGAGCGCCACGATGCCTACATCCGGCGCTTCCTCGAAACGGGGGAAAAGCGCATCATCGGCATCGGACGCGTGGTGTTCGCCGAGCGCAGGGACGGCTCGACCTTTCCGATGGAATTGTCGATCGGCGAGGCGTCGAGCGACAGTCACCCGCTCTTTACCGGCTTCATCCGCGACCTCACCGAACGCCAGCAGACCGAGGCGCGGCTCGAATCGCTCCAGTCCGAGCTGATCCATGTTTCGCGCGTCAGCGCGATGGGGACGATGGCCTCGACGCTCGCGCATGAGCTCAACCAGCCGATTACCGCGGTCACCAATTATGTCGAAGCGGTGCGCGACCTGCTCGCCAATCCCGATCCCGACGATATTCCGATGATCCGCGATGCGCTCGACGATACGGCGAAGGAAGCGTTGCGCGCAGGGCATATCGTTCGCCGCCTGCGCGACTTCGTGGCGCGCGGCGAGGTCGAGAAGACGATCGAGAAACTGCCGGTGCTCATCAACGAGGCGGCGGTGCTCGGACTGATGGGCGCGCGCGAGAAGAGCGTTGAGCCGCGCTTCGACCTCGATCCCTATGCCTCGCCGGTGCTCGTCGACAAGGTCCAGATCCAGCAGGTGCTGATCAACCTCATTCGCAACGCTGTCGAAGCGATGGCCGACAGTCCGGTGCGGCAGCTGACCGTCACGAGCCGTCCCGACCAGCGCGGCTTTGTCCGCGTGATCGTCGCCGATACCGGACCGGGCGTGACGCCGGAGGTCGCCGAGCAGCTCTTTACGGCGTTCGTCAGCACCAAGGCAGAAGGCATGGGACTCGGTCTCTCGATCTGCCGGACGATCGTCGAGGCCAATGGCGGACGTATCTGGATGGAGCCGCGCACCGGCGGCGGGACCGAATTTCACTTCACACTGGTGAGCGCGAAGGCGGAGGAAAATGATGTCGGATAGGAAGCTCGTGCATATCGTCGACGATGAGGAGGCGATCCGGCGGTCGGCGAGTTTCATGCTCAAGACCTCGGGCTATGCGGTCGAGACCTGGGCCAATGGCGCGCTGTTCCTGAAGGAAATCCGGCACGTGCCCGAAGGCTGTGTCCTGCTCGACGTGCGCATGCCCGAAATGGACGGGCTCGAGGTCCAGCAGGCGATGCTGGAGCGCGGGGTTACCATGCCGGTGATCGTCCTTACCGGGCACGCCGACGTCTCGATCGCGGTCCGGGCGATGAAGGCCGGCGCGGTCGATTTCCTCGAAAAGCCGTTCGAAAAGGCGGTGCTCATTGCCTCGATCGAGGCCGCTTTCGCCCGCATGGCGGCGGCCGATGGAGCGGTGGCGCGCGCCGCCGAGGCCGAGGTCGTTCTTGGCATCCTGACCCCGCGCGAGCGCGAGGTTCTCGAAGGGCTCGCGCAGGGACTGCCGAACAAGACCATCGCCTATGACCTCGGCATCTCGCCGCGTACCGTCGAAGTCCACCGTGCGAACCTCATGGCGAAGCTCGATGTCCGCAGCCTGTCCGACGCGCTGCGGCTCGCCTTCGCCGCAGGACTCGGTGCCTGAAATCTGCGGACATTACGTAACGACCGCAGGACGCCCGAGCGCTAGACGACTGTCCATCGGAGGATGGACCGCATGACGACAGCCCGCCGCGAAGACCCACAGGCCGCGATCCGCCGCCCCGCGCCGGACCGCGCTGCGCGGTCGCGGCATTCGCCCCCTCTCATCGAACAGCTCACACATCGCGAGCTCGAAGTCGTGGGCGGGCTCGTGCGCGGTCTCACCAACAAGCAGATCGGGCAGGAGCTCGGCATCAGTCACCGCACCGTCGAAATTCATCGCTCGCGCCTGATGCGCAAGCTCGGCGCCGCGACGCTCGCCGGGCTCCTCGGTATCATCCTGCCCCAGCGCGACCGGATCGACGCACTGATCGCGCGGCACGCCCGCGCCCCGCGCTAGATATCTCCCGTCACGAGGAAGAAGAAAAACAGCAAGGTTGCTGCCGTCATCACCGCGGTTGCGGCCCAGCCCGACCAGCTCTGGCGGCGCGAAATGACGAGACGGCCCATCGCGCGCGGATTGCGGGCGATCAGCATCATCACCAGCATGAGCGGCGCGGCGAGCACGCCATTGACCACCGCTGCCCAGTAGAGCGCGCGTGCCGGGTCGATGCCGATCGCCGAGAGCGAGGCGCCGGCAAGCGTGGTCGCGGCGATCGTGCCGTAGAAGAGACGCGCCGAAAGCGGCTTGGCGTCGAGGCTACCTGCCATTCCCGCCATCTCGGTGACGGCATAGGCGGCCGATCCGGCCAGCACCGGGACCGCGAGAAGGCCGGTGCCGATGATTCCGAGCGCGAACATCGCGAAAGCAAACGGCCCGGCGAGCGGACGCAGCGCTTCGGCGGCCTGCGCCGATGTGGCGATATCGCGTATGCCCTCGGCATGCAGCGTCGCCGCGGTCGCGAAGACGATCGCGAGCGAAATGAGAGTGCTGAACGCCATGCCCGTCAGCGTGTCGACACGAATGCGCCTGAACTCGCCATCGGCTGCCGCGGGCGTCAGGCAGAGCGGCTTGGCATGATGGCAATGCTGTTCCTCGATCTCCTGCCCCGCCTGCCAGAAGAAGAGATAGGGGCTGATCGTCGTGCCGAGGATTGCGACGAACGCCGTGGCATAGGCTGCATTGAGTTCGATGTCGGGAAGCAGCAGCGCCGTGAGGGCCGTGCCCCATGGAACATGCACCACGAACAGCACCGCGACATAGGTAAAGAGGGTGAGCGTCGTCCATTTGAGGATTGCGGCGTAGCGAGAATAGCTAAGGCCGACTTCGAGGACGATGCTGAGGATCCCGAACAACAAGGTATAGAGTCCGGCCTTGCCTCCGGCGAGCAGGGCCAGCGCCGCACCCATCGCGCCGAGATCGGCGCCGAGATTGATGATGTTCGCGACGAGCAGCAGCGATACCATCGACCAGAGCAGGGGACGCGAATAATGCCGGCGGAGGTTGCGCGCGATCCCTGCGCCGGTAACCCGCCCGATCTCGGCGGCGATCTCCTGGATCGCCACCATCAGCGGGAAGCTCAGCACGAAGGTCCAGGAGAGCCGGTAACCGAATGCCGCGCCGATCTGGCTGTGCGTTCCGATTCCGCTCGGATCGTCGTCGGCGGCGCCGGCGATCAGGCCCGGACCGAGCGCGCGAAGAAATGTCCGCGGGTTTGACGAGAGGTTCGCCGGCTGGGTCGGCGGTCCTTCATTATGGTCTGTTGCTGCGGTCACCGAAGGCCCCCTTTTGAAACCATTCCACCTCTGGCCACTCCATGCGGCGTCCGATCGGGCTCAGACGAGAAGGGTCGGCAGGACCGCGAGGCTGGCTGCAACGCTCAGCACAAGCGGCAAGGCGAGCTTCCATCCTTTGCGCAGCCCCGCGATCGCCAGGGCGGTGGCGCCCTTGAACAGCGTGTTGGCGAGCACCGGGGCAATGATGACGATCGTCGCGATCTGGCCCTCGAGCAGACCCGGAGGTAGCGATCCCACCGTGATGATCGCGGAGTCGACGTCGGCCAGGCCCGAAAGCGCGATGACCAGCGCGAGGCCGCGTTCGCCCACCATCGCCATCATCCAGCGTGCGGCGACGGTCAGCACCATGACGAGCAGCATGAGGCCGATCGCCGGCGCGAGCCGGAACGGGTTCTTGAGCTCGACGGGACGGTTGGCAGCGCTTTCCTTGCGGCGGCTCCGCAAAGCCCAGAACATCGCGCCGCCGCTCACCAGCGCGGCGGGTGCCGCAAGCCAGCCGAAGGCCGGCATCGCTGCCGGCGCGAGGAACAGGGTCAGGACGATCGCGCGGATCAGCATGACCGCCGACGCCGCGCCGATGCCGGCAATGGCCATCGCCTCGCTTTCCTCTCCGTCGCGCACGCGCATCGCGAGCGCCGCGGTCACCGCGGTCGAGGAAACCATCGCGCCGGTCGCGGCCATGACGAGCGTGCCCCGCGAGGCGCCAAAGCGTTTCGCTGCGATATAGCCGAGAAAGGAGAAGCCCGAGACGAACACCACGACCAGCCAGAGCTGGCGAGGATTCCAGGCGTCATAGGGGCCGAAGCGCTGGTCGGGCAGCAGCGGCAATATGGCGAGCGCGATGAGCGCGAACCGGACGATCGCGCCGACCTCGATATCGCTGAGACCGGAAACCCAGCGATGAAGCTCGGTGCGCAGCGCAAGCACCAGCGTCATGGCAACGGCGACCACCGTCGCCATCTCGCTCCGACCGCTGGCCGCGAGATAGCCGCAACCGAGCGTGATGAGGGCCGCGAGGCTCGATGTCCCGCTCAGCTGCTCGGGCGCCCGCGCGGTTTTCGCATAGCCGATGAGGGTGAGGACAGCTGCAGCCCCGGCGACGATCGCCGCGATCGCCGGGCTTTGAGATCCGGTCGCTCCCGCGATGCCGCCCGCAAGGCCGAACAGCGCAAAGGTCCGCACACCCGCGAAGCGGCTGCCCGCGGTCTCGTTGCGCAGGCTCCAGCCGCGCTGGATGCCGACAAGCAGCCCGAGAAGAAGCGCCAGTCCGATGCCGGCGAGTTGCTGCAGGTTGGCGTCTGGAAGGGATTCGATCATGTCGTTCGCCGGGCGTATGTTCAGCCGCCGAACTCGCGCTCGCAGTCGATGCAATGCGCGGTGTGCGGAACGGCTTCGAGGCGCGCGGCATCGATCGGGATGCCGCACGCGGTGCAGAGGCCGTAATGGCCGGCATCGAGACGCGCGATCGCGAGCCGGATTGCCTTCATCTGCTCAGTTGCGGCGCTTTGCCGCGCATCGATCGTCTCGTCGTCTTCGCGCTCGACAGCCTGCTCGGCGGAATCGTCGTCGAGCGGCACGCGCTGCTCGCTTTCCAGCCGCTCAACCTCCGCTGCGAGCTGGTCGAGGCGCACGACCAGGCCCGCGCGTATTTCGGAAAGACTGTGCATCACGCCTCCTCCTCGATCGCGATGAGCGCGGCAATCTCGTCGAGGGTGAACAGCCGCCGTTTCTTGAGGTCCTCCAGCTGGTCGTCGGCGACCGCCGCAAGACCGGCCTCGACTCGCTGAATCCGGCTCTGAAGGTCATGATGCTCCTCGGCGAGCTGGCGAAAATTCGAACTGCCAAGCTTGAGTGCATGGAGCGCCGGCCCGTGGTCCGGAAACAGCGCATGAAGATCGTGGCCGGCTTCGCTCATCCTGGGTCCTTTCGTCGCGGATTTGTCTCGCCGGATTGCGCCGGGACGCGCGCCCTGTCGTTACGCAATAGCCCTTACGCCCCTGGCGGTTCGCGCCGGTCGGGCCTTTCCTCGCACCACATACGTACAGTTGCGTAATCACGGGCGCATGCGGAGCCGCTATTCCCGGCCGCATGAGGGGTCAGCCACATCTTTTCCGCCATCCAGGCCGCGACCGCCAAGCAACGGAGTGGCGTGCGGAGCGCGCGTCGCTTGCGGGTGCACGGCGATGAGCGATTGCGCATCCTGCGCCGTACGCTGCCGCGCCATCTGCGCCAGCCTTGCCGCCGACGAAGCCGCCGAACTCGGCCGCATGGGGCGGCGGCAACGCGTGAAGGCGGGTCACACCCTGCTCTGGGAAGGCGACGAAGCCCCGACGGTCGCAAATGTCCTGTCGGGCGTCCTGAAGCTGGTCGTCGCCACCGCCGATGGCCGCGAGCAGATCGTCGGGCTCGTCTTCCCTTCCGATTTTATCGGCCGCCCGTTCGGCAAGCAAAGCCCCTACCGGGTCACCGCTATGACCGACGCCGAGGTCTGCATCTTCAATCGCCAGCAGTTCGACGATTTCGCGGGTCGCCATCCGCATCTCCAGCAGAAATTGCTCCATCGCACGCTCGACGAGCTCGACCGCGCGCGGCACTGGATGATGCTGCTCGGCCGCAAGTCGGCACCCGAAAAGGTCGCCTCCTTCCTTCTCGACATGGAAGAGCGGCTGCCCGCCGACGCCGGCGAGACCCCGGGCGGGTTCGAGCTCCCCTTCGGCCGCCAGCAGATCGCCGACATATTGGGGCTGACGATCGAAACGACCTGCCGGCAGCTGACGCGCATGCGCAGCGACGGCCTCGTCGACTTGCCCTCGCGGCGCGCGGTACGGATCAACGACCGCGCCCGAGTGGCAGCGATGGCCGGTTGAGAAAGTGGGAACCTGGGCGAAGCTCGCCGGAAGGGCAGCGCTTTTGCTGGGAGCGGCGCTGCTGTTGCCACTCGCGGCCTCGGCCGTGCCCTCAAGCCCGCATGGGAGCGTGCTCGATGCCGCCGAGCGGTTGAAGCCCGGAGATTATATCTGGGCGCCCGAGATCGCGCCGCGCGGGCCCTTGATGATGATCGTGAGTCTCGCGACCCAGCGCGGCACGCTGTACCGCAATGGCGTCCCGATCGCGATTACCACTGTCTCGACGGGCAAGGCCGGCCATGAAACCCCGACCGGTGTCTTCACCATCCTCCAGCGCGACGTCGACCATCGCTCGAGCCTCTACGACGATGCGCCGATGCCCTATATGCAGCGGCTGACCTGGGGCGGCGTGGCGCTGCACGGCGGCACCTTGCCGGGCTACCCCGCTTCGCACGGTTGCATTCGCCTGCCGCATGGCTTCGCCCGTCTCCTCTATGGCGTCTCCCGGCTCGGCATGACGGTCATCGTCACCGATGCCGCAGCGGTGCCGCGTGCGGCCCCGACCGATCCGCTCGCCATGACCGAAACGCGCCCTTCCGATGGCGCGCTGCTCTGGACGCCCGAACGCGCGCGCAGCGGCCCCCTGTCGATCATCGCCAGTGCCACAGACCAGCGGATCCTGATCCTTCGCAACGGAACGATCATCGGCTCGGCGCCCGCGCGCATCGAGGGATCAATGACGGGCACTTCCGCCTTCATCCGGCGGTCGGGCGTCGAGGGGCCGGCAACCTGGACGGAAGTCCCCCTCCCGGGCGCGATCGCCGCGAGGACACCGACGTCGTTCGCCGGGCGCGTCCACATCGCGGCCGATCTGCGCGCGCTGCTCGGCCCGCTTCTGGTCGCGGGAACGAGCGTGATCATCACGCCCGATTCGCTGCGCGCCGGAAGCCCGGTGCCGGCGGAGATTCTCGGCGGGGACGAGGAAGGCGCGCCGGATCGCTAGGCGCCGACATCGGCGCGTCTGGTCCTACGGCCACAGCCGCGGAGCGAGCGACAGGATCAACGACGCGCAGATCACAAGCGAAAGCATCGCCGATCCGAGCTTGAGCCGAAGCAGCGCCTCGCCGTGCCGGTCGGTGTGAATACCAAGGGGCATGATATAACTCCGGTGCGAGGGAATCGCGCGAGATCGAGCGGGAGGGCCGGAGCCGCGTCTGCGGTTCCGGCCCGTTTGCCTAGCTGGCGATCTTGATCTTGCGAGCGTGATCGCGCGCCTTTTCGGTCTTCGCGATCTCGACGCTGAGCAAGCCGTGCTTGAACTTCGCTTCGATCTTGTCGGCATCGGCGTCGGCGGGCAGGGCGATGCGGCGCCGGAAGCTGCCGTGACGCCGCTCGCTGATCAGATGTCCATCCTCGCGGCGCTCGGAGGATTCCTCCTTTTCGCTCGCGAGCAGGAGGACCCCGTCGGCGACCTCGAGCCGGATGTCCTTCTCGGTGAGGCCCGCGAGCTCGGCGGTCAGCTTGTAGGCCGGGCCGGTATCGACGAGCTCGACCGCCGGGAGCGGGCTCACGAGCCGCGGGACATAGCTCAGCAGGCTGCGGCCGGGGCGAGCGAATTCCTCGAACATGCGGTCGAGCTCGCCGCGCAGCCAGTTCATCGCGCCAAGCTCCGCCTCAGCGGGCTGGCTACCCGCGGTGCGGGTCGGGGTCAGATCGTTCATCAGCTTGCTCCTTCTTGAAAATCGAGAGGGATCGCGGCGGCGGGCTGTGCCGGGCGGACCCTCGTCGCCGCGATACGCCGGAGCGCAATCGGGACCTAGCGAGCAGGCTGCGACGGCAGAATCGGGGAAGCTCCCAAGCGGAGCTCTCCTTACGGAAAGTTGCGGATAAGCCGCACCCTTCGTCCCGGGTAAGGCTGCCCGCACGCGCCGGCGGCTCCTGCCGATGTTCGCCGGCTTCGGTCCGCTCGCAACGCGAGCCGGATTTCTTTCGAAGGAGAAAGATCATGCAGAAGAAGAGTGACGGCCAGCTGCAGGATGACGTGGTCGCCGAACTCGAATGGGATCCGAGCGTCGATCACGCCGATATCGGCGTCTCGGTCAATGACGGCGTCGTGACGCTGGCGGGCTATGTGAAGAGCTTTCCGCAGAAGGTCGCGGCCGAACGTGCGGTGCGGCGCGTCGCGGGGGTTCGCGCGCTCGCCGAGGAACTGAAAGTGCGCTTCGCGTCGGATCCCAAGACCGCCGATCATGAAATCGCCAAGCGGATCGTCGACATGATCGGCTGGACGGTCGCGATTCCCGAGGGGCAGATCAAGGTGAAGGTCGAGCGCGGCTGGGTCACGCTGACCGGCACCGTCGACTGGCACTTCATCGCAAAGGAAGTCGCGCGCGCCGCGGGGCAGATATCGGGGGTCACCGGCGTCTCGAACCTGATCAAGGTCGGCGATATTCCCACCCCTGCCGACGTCAAGGCGCGGATCATGGCGGCATTCAAGCGCCAGGCGGGTCTCGACGCAAGCGGCGTATCGGTCACCACCGAGGGCAGCACGGTCACGCTGCGCGGCCGGGTCAAGGCGTGGGGCGAGCGGCGCATGGCCGAGCTCGCTGCCTGGTCGGCGCCCGGCGTGACCGACGTCGAGGATTATCTCGCGGTCGACAGCTGATCCCGCTCGCCTGGGGAAGAGGCGACCCCCCTGCGGCCGTCCGGACATCCGGGCGGCCGCCTTTCCATCCGTATCATTGCGCATATCGGCCTCGGCTGACGACACATAGTCTCGGTGCAGAAACCAAGGAGACGGCTCATGAAGAATATCCTGTTGCTCGTACATGACGACCATGGCCAGGAAGCTCGCCTGCAGGCGGCGCTCGATATCACCCGCGCGGTCGAAGGCCATCTGACCTGCATCGACGTCACGCCCTATCCCCTCATCGCCGGTGACGGGTTCGGCTTTGCCGAAACCGTCGTCATCCTCGACGAGCGCGAAAGCGAGGCGAAGAACAAGTCGGTGATCAGCGAGCGCCTGTCGCGCGAGGATGTCAGCTGGAGCTGGATCGACGCGATGGACGAGATCGCGAATGCGGTACTCGATGCAGCCGACCTCGCCGACCTCATCATCCTCAATCGCGCGCTCGACGGCTTTCCGATGCCCGACATGCGCGACATCGCGAGCCGCATTGTCGCGCGCGCGAGTGCGCCCGTGCTGGCGGTGCCCGAGACGCTCGAACGCTTCGAGCTCGAGCGCGCGCTCGTCGCGTGGGACGGCCGCCCCTCGGCGGCGGCCGCGCTCCGCGCCGCTGTACCGCTGCTCGTCTTCGCGAAAGAGGTCGAGATCTTCACCGCGCAAGGGTCCGACAATCATATCGTGCCCGAGGATGCCGCGGCCTATCTGTCGCGCCACGGCATCGCGGCAAATGTGCGCAAGACCGACATCGGCAAGTTTCACGCCGATTTCCTGATCTCGGACGAGGCAAAGATGTTCCGCGCCGATTATCTCGTGATGGGCGCCTACGGCCGCGGCCGGCTGCGCGAGACCTTCGGCGGCACCACGAAGAATCTGCTGACGAAGAGCAAATTCCCCCTGCTCATGAGCCATTGATCGGTGGCCCCCGGCCCTGTTTTCCGGCTTCGGGCTCGCACCTCCGAAAGGGCGAGCCCAACAATTCTGCAAGACCTGGCCGGTAGCGGCCGGAAACCTGCCGCCATGCCAAAGCTTCGATAACGGGACCATGGACATGTTGATCGCCCGATCGGGTTGGAGCGAGGCACCGCCGACCATTCTTATCGTCGAGGATGACCCGGCAGTGCGCCGCTCGCTCCTCCTGCTTCTGCAGGGACGCGGATTTGCGGTGAAGGCCTGGCCCGCCGCCGATCCCGCGCTCGCCGAGGCGGCGCGTGCCGCGCCCGACTGCCTGATCGTCGATTACCGGCTCGAGAGCAGCGACGGGATCGCGATGCTGGGCGCGCTGCGCGCGCAGGGCTGGGATGGGCCGGCCATCCTGATCTCCGCCTATCCGTCCGGGGAACTGAGCGCGCGCGCGCGCGAGGCGGGCTTCGCGCTCGTTCTGGAAAAGCCCTTGCGCGAGCATATGCTTGTCGACGCCGTGACGAGGCTCACGCGCAGCGGCACGCCGCCCGCAAGCCCTTGAGGTCTTGTCCGGCCGCGCGCAGCTATTCGGGATATTCGCGCGGCGTGGTTTCGGGATGGCTGTCGGGAAGCACCGGTGCCTCCGGCGACGTGCGCAGCGGCTGGCGATCGGGGTCCGGTGCCGGCGTCTCCGGATAGGCCTTGTCGGGCTGCGTCGGCGGGTCGCAATCGGGACATTCGGGAGGGCGCGCCGCGCTGGCGGGGTCTCGCTCGAAACGATCCATGGCAGTCTCTCCTGACAGGCCGATCTGGCCTTCGCCACTTTCGCGCCGCCGGTGCGGGCGCGCCATTAGGGATTCCCCCTAGCCGCGCCCTCGGGGACGAGGACGAGCGCGCCTTCGACTTCGCCGGCGCGCAACCGGTCGAGCGCGCGATTGGCGTCGGCGAGCGGTAGCGCGGTGACATGCGTCCGCACGCCGCAGCGCGCCGCGGCTTCGAGAAACGCTGCGCCATCGGCACGGGTCAGATTGGCGACCGACCGGATAGACCTTTCCTCCCAGAGATCGGCATAAGGAAAGGACGGGATGTCGCTCATATGAATGCCGGCGCAGATGACGCGTCCGCCCTTGCGGACATGGCGTAGCGCTTCGGGAACCAGTGCTCCGACCGGCGCAAAGAGGATCGCTGCGTCGAGCGGGTCCGGCGGTGCTTCGGTCGACGCGCCCGCCCAGGCGCAACCGAGGCGGCGGGCGAAATCCTGACCAGCGGTATCGCCTTCGCGTGTGAAGGCGTAGACATCGGTGCCGTCGGCGATCGCGAGCTGCGCGAGAATATGTGCGGCGGCGCCGAAACCATAGAGGCCGAGCGCCTTCGCGCTGTCCGCCATGCGATAGGCGCGGTAGCCGATCAAGCCGGCGCAGAGCAAAGGCGCCGCATGAAGATCGTCGAAGGCGGCAGGGATTGCGAGGCAGAAGCGCGCATCGGCGACGACATGCGAAGCGAAACCGCCGTCGCGCGTGAATCCGGTGAACTCGGGCGCGTCGCAGAGATTTTCATGGCCCGCAGCGCAATAGGGGCAGGTGCCGCAACTCCTGCCGAGCCAAGGCACGCCGACCCGCTCGCCAAGCCCGAACTGGGTGACGCCCGCGCCGAGTGCGTCGACGCGGCCGACGATCTCATGTCCGGGGACAATCGGAAGCCGGCCGCTGATGTCGCCGTCGGCGATATGGAGATCGGTCCGGCACACGCCGCAAGCGGTGATCGCGATCCTGATTTCGCCGTCGGCCGGAGTCGGGATCGCGCGTTCGACGCGGTGCAGCGGTGCGCCCGGCGTGTCGAGCTGCATGGCATGAAAGCCTTGGTCCATTGGGAGTGTCTCCAGCCGGCTGCCTGCCGGGCGCCGACCCGATGGCCAAGGTCAGCGAAGCTCGAGTTCGAGCAGAGCGAGCGTGGCGTCGCCATCATAGTCGCTCGCCTTGAACCCCAGCGTCCGCTCGACCTCCATCGCGCCTCGATTGGCGCGGCTCTCGATCGACCGCAACGTCTTGAGGCCGCGGGCGCGGGCGAGATCGACGGCATGATTGAGGAGGGTCCAGCCGACGCCGCGTGTCTTATACGCCGGCGCGACCGAAATCGCGACCTCGGCGGTCACGAACGCATCGTCGGCAGCAATCAGCAGGCTCGCAATCAGCTCCGAGGTCGCGGCATCGAACGCGAGCAGATGCTCGCGGTGGCGGTGATCGACACCGATCATCGCTGCGAGCTGGGCGCTCGACAGGTGCGACTGGCCGCTCAGGAAGCGGAACTGCATATCGTCCGCCGTCAGGCCGTCGAAGAAATGATTGACGATATCCGCGTCGCTCTCCGCGACCGGCCGGAGACGAAGGTCGACGCCGCTGCGGGTCTGCAGGCAGGTCTCGGTCGCCTCGCTGAGCGTGGTGTCGGGCGCATTGGTGAGCGTCATCCTCTGTCTCCTTGATTTGGATCGGACCGCCGGAGCGGCGAAGGGCGAAGGGTGAGGGTGCCCGCGATACGGCTTTGCTCGCGCCGCGGGTCAGCCGGCGCGCGATTCACCGGAGTCCGGCGCGGGTGCGCGCGAAATGGGGTCAATGGACTGGGTCTCGGCATCGCTTGCTCCTTTGCGACGTCAGGCTAACGCCCCGCGCGGTCGGCGCATTTCGTAATTATACGGAGCGACGCCCATTATGCCGCCCGGCCTGAAGGGCGCGGTTTATTGACCGGTGTCAATGAAGCCGGCGCGCATAAGCGCTTCCCTCTCCATCATGAAGGAGAGCAAGACATGCGAAATCTTTTGATTCACGCCGACGCGAGCCCGGCCATGGCCGCGCGCACCGAGACGGCGCTCGCTATCGGACGGCGCCTCGGCGCTCATCTCAGTTTCCTGATCTGCTCGCCCTTCCAGCAGTTCATCGCCTCCGATCCCTTTGGCGGCATGTATCTGGCGCGCGAACAGCTCGCCAAGGCGCAGCTTGCCGATGCCGAGCTCGAGACCCGGCTCGCGGCGCAGCTCGCGCGCGAGGATGTGCCCTGGGACGTCGCCATCGCCGACGGCGATGCGCTCGCGGCGCTCTCGCTCGCCGCGACGCTAGCCGATCTTGCCATCGTATCGCTCGGCCCCCGCGACCGGCGCGGTCTCGCTCAGCCGACGCTGGCGGGCGACCTCGCAATGACTGTGCCCGCGCCCGTGCTCGCGTTGCCCGCCGAAGGCCAGCCGCTCGACCTTGATGCCCCGGTGATGATCCTGTGGAACGGCAGCCCGCAAGCCGCGCACGCCTTGCGCGCCGCTGGGCCGTTGATGGCGGGCGCGGGCAGCGTGACGATGGTGCAGGTCGGGCCGGATGAGGGACGGGTGCCGGCCGAGGACGCGCTCTGCTATCTGTCGCGGCACGGCATTCATGCTGAGCTTCGCCGCCACGATCGCGGGGCGCTTACGCCCGAGGAGATACTCGAGCGAACCGCGAAGGAAATGGCCCCGGGGCTCATCGTGATGGGAGCCTATGGGCGTCCGCGGCTGCGCGAGACCCTGTTCGGCGGGGTGACGCGCTATCTGCTCGAAGCCGCGCCGGCGCCGCTCCTCCTCGCCCATTGACCGCGATGCCTGCCTGCCGGGCACCCGGCGCATGACCGATTGCCTGTCCTGCATCGTGCGCAACCGCGCCATTTGTGCGAGCCTGCGGCCGGACGAGCTCCTGTTGCTCGGCCGGATGGGCCGGCGCCAGCGCGTGAGCAGCGGGCATACGCTCCTGTGGGAGGGCGACGACGCGCCGGTCGTCGCCAATGTCCTTGAAGGCGTCCTGAAACTCGTCGCCGCCACCGCCGACGGGCGCGAGCAGATCGTCGGTATCGTCTTTCCCTCGGACTTCATCGGGCGGCCGTTCGGGAAGGAAAGCCCGTATAGCGTCAGCGCGATCAGCGCCGCCGAGCTTTGCATCTTCCATCGCGACCAGTTCGACGAGTTCGCCGCCGACCATCCCGATCTCCAACAAAAATTGCTGCGCCGCACGCTCGGCGAACTCGATCGCGCGCGCCGCTGGATGCTTCTGCTCGGGCGCAAGTCGGCGTCCGAGAAGGTTGCTTCCTTCCTGCTCGAAATGGCCGATCGCTTGTCGCCACCTCCCGGTGCGGCGGATACGGCGCGAGGCTTCGAGCTGCCCTTCGGCCGTCAGCAGATCGCCGACATCTTGGGTCTCACCGTCGAGACCACGAGCCGCCAGTTCACCAAAATGCGCGCCGATGGCCTGATCGACCTTCCATCCCGCCGCAAGATCGTCATCAACGACCTTGCGGCTCTGAACGAAATGGCAGGCTGACCGGCCAACGGCGCCAGTTGGGAGGTCAGAAACGAAAAGCGACGCCGGCGCTGATCACCCAGGGATCTAGCTTGTGCCGCGTCTTCAGCACCTCGGTCGTCCCGGCATACCATGTCGCGGTCGGACGCAGGAAATAGCGTTTGGCATCGAAGGATAGCGCGAGTCCCTTGTCGTTCACCGGAATATCGACCCCGGCCTGGAGCGCGGCGCCGAGCTTGTCGCCCATCTTCTGGCGGGTCGCGCCGAGCGACCGGGTCGTGGCGCCGGGCTTTTCGTCGATGAAGATGAAGTAGCTCGGACCCGCCCCCACATAAGGCTGGATGCCGCCTTCCTTGCCGAAATGATATTTGAGCGTCAGCGTCGCGGGGACGATCTTGGCGTTCGACACCAACGTCGCGCCGCTCAGCGCGCCACGGCCGTTCACGTCATGCTGGGTCACCCCGGCGATCGTCTCGAGCGAGATATGGTCGGCGACAAAATATTCGATAGCGACCGTCGGCGTGACATTGTCGTCGGCCTTGGTTTGTGTCCCGGCCGGAAGCCCGATCCGGTCGAGCTTGACGTCGCTGATCTTGCCGTCGGGTGCGACATAGGTCGCGAAAATCTTGAACTGGACATCGCCGGCCTTGGCCGCGGCCTGCCCGGGAATCGCGGCGGCGGCCGCCAGCGCGATCAGCGAGAGATGCTGTTTTTTCATGGTCGTTGCTCCTTGCGTTGACCTGGGCTCCCTGCACCCGGCGTGGTCGCCGGGCATTGATGCCGCGCAATCTATTCGTTGATCCTGGTCAATGTTTTTGCCCCGCCGCACGGCCAAGAGCGGTCCTGAACCATGCGGCGCCAAAGCCGCGCGAAAACAGGGACAAGCGATATGGACACTCTGGTAGCAAAGGCGGGGGGCTGGCTCGGCCTGGCCCTGCTCGCGCTGGTGATGGCGGCGGTCGCGGTCGATGCGCCCTTCGCCGTCCATATGATCATCGTCGCGCTGGCCGCTTTGCTGATGCTCTGGACGACCGTGTCGCGCGCCGATTATGAGGCGATCGCGCGCGGGATATTGAAGATGCCCGCCGATCAGGGCGTCTATGACGACGATCCGGTGCGTTGGGGGGTCGTCGCCACGCTGTTCTGGGGCATCGCCGGCATGGCGGCAGGCCTCTTCATCGCATTGCAGCTCGCTTTCCCGGCGCTGAACCTCAATCTTGAATATACGACCTTCGGCCGCCTGCGGCCGCTGCACACCTCGGCGGTGATCTTTGCCTTCGGCGGCAACGCGCTGATCGCGACGAGCTTTTACGTCGTCCAGCGCACCTGCCGCGCGCGGCTTGCCTTTCCGGCGCTCGCGCGCTTCGTTTTCTGGGGATATCAACTCTTCATCGTGCTGGCCGCGACCGGCTATCTGATGGGCGTCACCGCGGCCAAGGAATATGCCGAGCCCGAATGGTATGTCGACCTATGGCTGACGATCGTCTGGGTCGCCTATCTGGTCGTTTTCACCGGCACGATCGTCAAGCGCCGCGAGCCGCATATCTATGTCGCCAACTGGTTTTACCTCAGCTTCATCGTCACCATTGCGATGCTCCACATCGTCAACAATCTGTCGGTGCCGGCGAGCATCTTCGGGTCGAAGAGCTATGCCGCCTTTGCTGGGGTGCAGGATGCGCTGACGCAATGGTGGTACGGGCATAATGCGGTCGGCTTCTTCCTGACCGCGGGCTTCCTCGCGATGATGTATTATTTCGTGCCGAAGCAGGCCGAGCGGCCGGTGTACAGCTATCGCCTGTCGATCATCCACTTCTGGTCGCTGATCTTCCTCTACATCTGGGCGGGGCCGCACCACCTCCATTACACCGCGCTGCCCGACTGGGCGCAGACGCTGGGCATGGTCTTTTCGGTGATCCTGTGGATGCCGAGTTGGGGCGGCATGATCAACGGTCTGATGACGCTCAACGGCGCGTGGGACAAGATCCGCACCGACCCGATCATCCGCATGATGGTGATGGCGCTCGCCTTCTACGGCATGAGCACCTTCGAAGGCCCGATGATGTCGATCAAATGGGTCAACTCGATGTCGCATTACACCGACTGGACGATCGGCCATGTGCACTCGGGCGCGCTCGGCTGGAACGGCATGATCACCTTCGCCTGCGTCTATTATCTCGTGCCGCGCCTGTGGGGCCGCGAGCGGCTCTACAGCCTGCGCATGGTCAACTGGCACTTCTGGCTCGCGACCGTCGGCATCGTTTTCTACGCCGCGTCGATGTGGGTCGCGGGCATCATGCAGGGGCTGATGTGGCGCGAATATGGAGCCGACGGCTACCTCGTCTACAGCTTCGTCGAAAGCGTCGCGGCGATGCACCCGATGTACCTGATCCGCGCCGCGGGCGGGGCGATGTATCTCGCCGGCTTCCTGATCATGGTCTTCAACGTCTGGGCGACGCTCAGCGGCAAGGTGCGCGCCGAAAAGCCGATGACCGAAACCCCGTACAACGCCGCAGCGGACCGCCCGCTCGCGCCCGTCCCTGCCGAATAAGGAGCCCGGATCATGGCCACCAGACCCGCCAAACAGGGCTTCAGCCACAAGAAGATCGAGCGCAATGTGACGTTGCTCGGCGCGCTCGCGCTGCTCACGGTCACGATCGGCGGCATTGTCGAGATCGCGCCGCTCTTCTGGATCGACAACACGGTCGAGAAGGTTGAGGGGATGCGGCCCTACACCCCGCTCGAACTCGCCGGGCGCAACATCTATATGCGCGAGGGCTGCTACACCTGTCACAGCCAGATGATCCGTCCGTTCCGCGACGAGGTCGAACGCTATGGCCATTACAGCCTCGCCGCCGAGAGCATGTACGACCATCCGTTCCAATGGGGATCGAAGCGTACCGGGCCCGATCTGGCGCGCGTCGGCGGCCGTTATTCGGACGAATGGCACAAGGCGCATCTGATCGACCCGCGCAGCGTCGTGCCTGAATCGATCATGCCGCCCTATGCCTTCCTTGCCGAGCGCGACCTCCAGACGGGGGATATGTCGAACGACCTCACCGCGCTCTATCGTGTCGGGGTGCCCTATACGAAGGCCGACATCGCCAAGGCGAACGATGACATCCGGGCGCAGGCCGACCCCGATGCCGGCGCGGGCGATCTGCAGAAGCGCTATCCGAAGGCGCAGGTCCGCGACTTTGACGGCGACCCCGCGCGCGTGACCGAGATGGATGCGCTGATTGCCTATCTTCAGATGCTCGGCACGCTGGTCGATGTCGACAAGGCGGCGCCGCAGGAACGCGCCGGCGAAACGGAGGCGGCGCGATGAGCTACGACGCGCTTCGCCATTTCGCCGATAGCTGGGGGCTGCTCGCGATGGCGCTGCTGTTCCTCACCCTTATCGCCTGGCCGTTCCGGCCGAGCGCGCGCGCCCGCAACGACGAGGCCGCGAGCATGATCTTCAAGGACGACGAGCATGGCTGATCTGAAACAGCGCATCGACGAGGCGACCGGCACGAGCACGGTCGGCCATGAGTGGGACGGGATCGAGGAACTCGATACGCCGATGCCGCGCTGGTGGCTCTGGACCTTTTACGCGACGATCGTCTGGGGGCTGGCCTACGTCGTCCTCTATCCGGCCTGGCCGATGGTCGACAGCGCGACCAAGGGCGTGCTCGGCTGGTCGAGCCGAGGCGACCTCGCAAGCGAAATGGCGGCCGATGCGAAGCGCCGCGCGCCGACGGTCAATGCCATTGCGGCAACCACGATTACCGATCTGCCCGCGAAGCCCGAACTGATGCAGGCGGCGGTACAGGGCGGCGGCGCGGCGTTCCGCGTCCATTGCGTCCAGTGCCATGGTGCGGGCGGCGCGGGGGTGAAGAAGCTCTACCCCAGTCTGACCGACGACGACTGGCTGTGGGGCGGTGATCTGGCCACCATCGAATATACGGTCACCCATGGCATCCGGAACCCGGACCACAAGGCGACACGCACCAGCCTGATGCCCGCCTTCGGCCGCGACGGCATTCTCGATGCGGCGCAGATCGGCGATGTCGTCAGCTTCGTGCGCACGATCAGCCGGCAGGAAAAGGCCAGCGCGTCGTCGGCGCGCGGCGCGGCGCTGTTCGCGGACAATTGCGCGGTGTGTCACGGCGCGGGCGGTGAAGGCGGGCGGCAGGTCGGCGCGCCGAAACTGACCGATGCGATCTGGCTGTACGGCGGCGATCGCGACAGCCTGACCGCGACGATCACGCAGCCGCGCAACGGGGTGATGCCGCGCTGGGGTGGCCGGCTCGATCCGGTCACGATCAAGATGCTGTCGGCCTATGTCTATTCGCTGGGCGGCGGCGAGAAGGGGCTCGCGCCCGTCGCCGAAGGGGCGGGAGCCGATGGCCAGCCCTGAAGATCTTTCCGGCCAGTCGGCGCCGCTCTATGAAGCGCGGAAGGGCGTTTACCCCAAAGCGGTGAACGGTCCCTTCCGCCGCTTCAAATGGGCGATCATGGCGGTGACGCTGGCGATCTATTACGGCACGCCGTGGATCCGCTGGGATCGCGGTCCTTACGCGCCCGATCAGGCGGTGCTCGTCGACCTTGCGAACCGGCGTTTCTACATGTTCCAGATCGAGATCTGGCCACATGAATTCTATTATGTCGCGGGCCTGCTCATCATGGCGGGGATCGGGCTGTTCCTTGTCACCAGCGCAGTCGGGCGCGCCTGGTGCGGTTATGCCTGTCCGCAGACGGTGTGGACCGACCTGTTCCAGCATGTCGACCGGCTGATCGACGGCGACCGCAACGCGCAGGTCCGGCTGGCGAACGGCCCGTGGACGGCCGAAAAGCTGGCGAAGCGGGTGATCAAATATGGCATCTATCTGGCCATCGCCTTCTGGACCGGAGGCGCGTGGATCATGTATTTTGCCGATGCGCCGACGCTGACGGCGGATTTCTGGACGGGACAGGCGGCGCTTGTCGCCTATGGCACCGTCGCCGTGCTGACCGCGACGACCTTCATCCTCGGCGGATTTATGCGCGAACAGGTGTGCGTCTACATGTGCCCCTGGCCGCGCATCCAGACCGCGATGATGGATGAAAAATCGCTGCTGGTGACATACAAGGACTGGCGCGGCGAACCGCGCGGCAGCGTCAAGAAGGCGCAGGCTCACCCCGGCGGCTTCGGCGACTGCATCGACTGCAACCAGTGCGTCGCCGTGTGCCCGACGGGAATCGACATTCGCGAAGGGCCGCAGATCGGTTGCATCACCTGCGCACTCTGTATCGACGCGTGCGACGGGGCGATGGCGCAGGTCGGTCGCCCACGCGGGCTGATCGACTATTGCACGCTCGACGATGCGGCGACCGAAAAGGCAGGCGGCACCGGGCAGCCGATCCGCAAGACGCTGCTGCGTCCGCGCACCTTGATCTATTTCGGCGTCTGGACCGCAATCGGTGCGGCGATGCTCTTTTCGCTCGGCCAGCGGACGCGGCTCGACCTTGCCGTCCAGCACGAGCGCAGCCCGCTCTTCGTCCAGCTTTCCGACGGCCACATCCGCAACAATTACACGCTGAAGCTGCGCAATATGGAAACGCGCCCGCGCCGGGTCGCGGTGAGTGTCAGCGGGCTTCCCGGTGCGGTGCTGTGGACCGACGCCGGTTCGCGTGAAAAGGCCGGGCAGCGTATCGAACTGGCGCTGCCCGCCGACAGCGTCACGAGCGTCAAACTTTTCGTCGCGGCGCCCGCCATCGGTCCGGCGCGGCAGGATTTCACGATCGGTACGCGCGGGCTCGACGGCGATCCGCGCGGCGACAGCGACATCATCCAGTTCGACCGGCCGGAGGCAGGACAATGACCGACACACGCAAACCCAAGGCCTTCACCGGCCGGCATATGACGGCGATCCTCGTCGGCTTTTTTGCGGTCGTGATCGCGGTCAATCTCACCATGGCGCGCTTCGCCATGTCGACCTTTGGCGGCAAGGTAGTCGAGAACAGCTATGTTGCGAGCCAGCATTATAACGAATGGCTAAAACGTGCCGACGCGCAGGACCGCCTCGGATGGGATGCGCGCATCACGCTCGATGCGAGGCGGCACGTGCTTCTGGCGCTCAGCAAGGATGGCGTTCCGCTCGACGGCATTCGGGCGTCGGCAACGATCAACCACCCCGTTGGGCGCACCCCGCCCGCCGCGCTCAATTTCGAGCCGGCGGCGGGCGGCGTGCTGCGCTCGGTCGAGCCGCTGGTGTTGGGGCGCTGGCGGCTCGACCTTATCGTCCGGCGTGGCGCCGACGAAGCCCGCTATCGCGAGAATCTTCAATGACCGCGACCGCCCTCGTCGTACGCGACTTCGCGGTGCCCGATATCCGCTGCGCGGGCTGCATCGCCAAGCTGGAGCAGGGGCTGGTGCGCGACAGGCGCATCGCCGCCGCGCGCGTAAACTTCACCGAGAAGCGCGTCCATCTGTCCTGCACCCCCGACACCGACATGCCCGACCTGATCGGCGCCTTTTCGAGCCTGGGTTTCGAAGCCCACCCGATCGGGAGCGGCCCCGACGAAGCCGATGCCGAAGCCGAAACGAGCCGTGAGTTGCTGCGGGCGGTCGCGGTGTCGGGCTTCGCGATGATGAACATCATGCTGCTCTCGGTGTCGGTCTGGTCGGGCGCGGCGGGGGCTACGCGCGACCTGTTCCACTGGCTGTCGGCGGCGATCGCCCTGCCGACGATAGCTTACGCCGGACGCCCCTTCTTCCGTTCGGCCTGGCGCGCGCTGCGTCATCGCCGCACCAATATGGACGTGCCGATCAGCATCGGGGTCCTGCTCGTCAGCGTCATGAGCCTCTACGAGACGGCGACGCACGGCGCCCACGCCTATTTCGATGGCGCAGTAATGCTGCTCTTTTTCCTGCTCTGCGGCCGCTGGCTCGACAGCGTGATGCGCGACCGCGCGCGGGGCGGCGTCACCGCGCTGCTCCGCAACATGGGCACCGGTGCGATGGTCTTTGGGCACGAACGCTCGACGCGCTGGGTGGACGCGACTGCGCTTGAGCCGGATATGGTCATGCTCGTCGCTGCCGGTGAGCGGCTCGCGGCGGACGGCGTCATCGCGAGCGGATCGAGCAGCATCGATCTGTCGCTGCTGACCGGCGAAAGCGCGCCGCAGACGGTTCGCCCGGGCGACGTCGTTCATGCGGGCACCCTCAACCTCGATGCACCGCTGAAGGTTCGCGTCACCGCTGCGGGCAGCGATACTGCGATCGCCGATATCGCCAGGCTGATGGGCGAGGCCGCGCAGGGTAAGTCGCGCTATGTCCGGATCGCCGATCGCGCGGCCCGCCTCTATGCACCGGCCGTCCATTGCCTTGCGCTGCTTGCCTTTGCAGGCTGGATGATCGCGGGCGCCGGCTGGCATCACAGCCTGCTCATCGCTGCAGCGGTGCTGATCATCACTTGCCCGTGCGCACTCGGCCTTGCTGTGCCCGCCGCGCAAATCGTCGCCGCGGGGGCCCTGATGCGCAAGGGGGTGCTGATCAAGGATGGCTCGGCGCTGGAGCGCCTGTCCGAAGTCGACCTCGCGCTTGTCGACAAGACCGGGACGCTCACGCTTGGCCGCCCCGAGGCGCTCGATCTCGGGCTGCTCGATATCGGCGTCAAATCGTTGGTCCTCGCGCTGGCTCAGTCGAGCCGTCATCCGCTCAGCGAAGCGCTGACCCGCGGGCTGCAAGCCTATGACGTTCGTCCCGCCGAGGTCGCTTCGATCCGAGAAACCGCGGGGTTCGGGGTGGAAGCTCGCTGGGCCGGCCGCACCGTGACGCTCGGTCGGCCGCTCGGCACCGGGCTGGGCGATGCGCTCGCGACCCAGTTCGCCGTCGACGGGCGTCCGGTGGCGACGATCCGCTTCGCCGACCAGCTGCGTCCCGACGCGCGCGACGCGGTCGATGCGCTGCGCGAAGCCGGGATCGCGGCCATGATCCTGTCGGGCGATCGCGCCGAAGCCGTCGCCCCCGTGGCGCGTGAGCTCGGCCTTACCGCGCAGACCGGTATGACCCCGCAAGACAAGCTCGCCGCGATCGCACGGCAGACGGCGCTCGGGCACAAGGTGTTGATGCTCGGCGACGGCCTCAATGACGGTCCGGCGCTTGCCGCGGGGCATGCCTCGATGGCGCCGGGCTCCGCGAGCGACGTCGGCAAAAATGCCGCCGACTGCATATTTATGGGCGACCGGCTGATGCCCGTGGTCGAGACGGTGCGCATGGCGCGGCGAACCCAGGCGGTCGTTCGGCAGAACTTCATGCTCGCGATCGTCTACAACGTCGTCGCCGTGCCGCTCGCTTTCGCCGGACTCGTCACCCCGTTGATCGCCGCGGTCGCCATGTCGGGATCGTCGCTTCTCGTCGTCGGCAATGCCCTGCGCCTTAAAGGCGCGATCCGGTGAACGGCCTTATACTGCTCATACCGATCGCGCTGGGGCTCGGCCTGCTCGGGCTCGCTGCATTCTTCTGGTCATTGCGCCAAGGGCAGTTCGAGGATCTCGACGGCGCGGCGCTGCGGATCTTCGTTGAGGATGAAGAGGACCGGGCCGCATGATCGCGCGCCGGATCGGAGCCGTTGTGGCGGCGGCGGGCCTCGCCACCGCACCGCTCGCGACCGACGCGCGCGTCATACGCGTCGGGAAGTGCGGCGGCGCCGCGCAGCATCTTGTCGTGCCTGCCGATCCCGCCCGGCCGAGCGACGAGGGCGGCAATTGCGCCAAGGCGTGTCACACCATGACCGACCGGCGGGACCGGCTGTCCGGCAAGCGAGGATGCTGTTGACGCGGCGGGTTTTGATCCCGGTCAATGTCGCCGCTGCGGGCGCCGCGTAAAACCGTCGCATGTGGTCCTATCATCCCGATCTTCTCGCCCGGCCCGTGCCGCGCTACACCAGCTATCCAACGGCGATGGAATTTGCCGACGACGTCGGCGCCGACGCCTATGCACAGGCACTCGACGCAGTCGAAGCCGCGACGCCGATTTCGCTTTATGTCCATATCCCCTTTTGCGAGCAGATCTGCTGGTATTGCGGCTGCAACACCGGCGCGGCGGGACGCAAGCATCGGCTCGCCGACTATCTCGCGGCGCTCCAGTCGGAGATTACGCTTGTCGCCAAGCGGCTCGGGGGCCGCGGACGCGTGCAGCGCATTGCATTCGGCGGCGGTAGCCCTAATGCGATCGCCCCGGTCGAGCTGGTGCGCCTGCTCGACCTGTTGCTTACCCTGTTCGATGCGCACCGGCCCGAGATATCGATCGAGCTCGATCCTCGCGGCTTCTCTGCCGAATGGGCACTTGTACTGGCTGCCGCGCGCGTGACCCGCGTGAGCCTCGGCGTGCAGACCTTCGCACCGCATATCCAGCAGGCAATCGGACGCATCCAGCCGCTCTCCCATATCGAACGCGTCGTGGCCGGGCTTCGGCTGCGCGATATCGACGCCATCAATTTCGATCTGATGTACGGCCTGCCGGGTCAGACCCTCGCCGATCTCGATGAGACGCTCGAGGAAACGATCCGTCTCGCGCCGAGCCGGATATCGCTTTTCGGCTATGCGCATCTCCCGAACATGATTCCGCGCCAGCGCCAGATCGACGCCAGCAATCTGCCCGACCATGAATTGCGCTTCGAGCAGGCTCGGCGCGGGTATGAGCGCCTCACCGATGCGGGCTATGTTCCCGTCGGATTCGATCATTTCGCGCTGCCTTCCGATCCACTTGCCGACGCCGCGCGCGACGGGCGGGTGAGCCGCAATTTTCAGGGCTTTACCGAGGATGACAGCCCGGTTTTGATTGGCATCGGTGCCAGTGCGATCAGCCGGTTTCCCGATCTCATTGTCCAGAATGAAAAACGCGCGGGCGTTTATCGTGACCTCATCGCGGCCGATCAGTTGACCGCTGTTCGCGGCGTTGCGATCGACGCCGATGACCGCGAGCGCGGGCGGCTCATCAAAGAATTGCTGTGCCACGGGACCGCTTGCCTCGACGCGCGCTGGCTAAAGTCTGCGCGGGCCGCGCTTGCGCCCTTTGAGCGCCTGAATATCCTTCGCTGGGAGGGCGAAAGGCTCGTCGTCGAGGACCATGGCCTGCCCTACGCCCGACTGGTCGCCGCGCAATTCGACCGTCATCGCGGCGCGATCACTCGTGTGGACCTCGAGCCTATGTTTTCCAATTGCGCAGATAGGACAGCAAGCAGGGCATGATATAAATCCTCCGCTAACTGCAGAAATCTGCAGCTTACCTGTACGTGTTATTCCTAATGGGAAGCGTATCCGCCCTGACAGATAGAAGCCTCATATCCCGGCTATTTCAACCTTTAGGGGCAGGCTCATGCGCTACGACCAGATTTTCAGCGATGCGATCGCGCGCCTGCACGACGAGGGACGCTATCGGGTGTTCGTCGATATCCTGCGGGACCGCGGCGCCTACCCCGGCGCGCGCTGCTTCGATGCCGATGGGGAAGCGAGGCCGATCACCGTCTGGTGTTCGAACGACTATCTCGGCATGGGGCAGCACCCGGCGGTCCTCGATGCAATGGAAGCCGCAATCGCTGATGTCGGTGCGGGCTCGGGCGGCACACGGAATATCAGCGGCAACACCCATTATCATATCGAACTCGAGCGCGAGCTTGCCGATCTCCATGGCAAGGAGAGTGCGCTCCTCTTTACGTCGGGCTATGTGTCGAACGACGCCACGCTCGCGACGCTGGGCAAGCTCCTGCCCAGCTGCGTGATATTTTCGGACGAGCTAAATCACGCAAGCATGATTGCCGGCATTCGCAATGCGGGATGCGAGCGGAAGATCTTTCGCCACAATGATCTGGCGCATCTCGAGGCACTGCTTGCCGAAACCGACCCCGCGCGGGCCAAGCTCATCGCCTTCGAGAGTGTGTATTCGATGGACGGCGACGTCGCGCCGATCGCCGCGATCTGCGATCTGGCCGATCGCTATCAGGCCCTCACCTATCTCGATGAAGTCCACGCCGTCGGCATGTACGGCTCGCGCGGTGGCGGTATATCGGAGCGCGATGAAGTGGCGCACCGCGTCAGCGTGATCGAGGGCACGCTCGCCAAGGCCTTCGGGGTCATGGGCGGTTATATCGCCGCGGACCGCGCAGTCATTGACTGCATTCGCAGCTATGCACCAGGCTTCATCTTCACGACCTCGCTGTCACCTGTTCTCGCCGCCGGCGCGCTCGCAAGCGTTCGCCACCTGAAAGTGTCGACATCTGAACGCGAAGGACAGCGGGCCGCTGCTCAGCGGCTCAAGTCGCTGTTTCGGGCCGCAGGGTTGCCGGTCTTGCCGAGCGACACGCACATCGTCCCGCTCCTCGTGGGCGACCCTGTCCGCGCCAAGGCCCTCAGCGACCATCTGCTCACCGAGCATGGCGCCTATGTTCAGCCGATCAACTATCCAACGGTACCGCGCGGAACCGAGCGGCTTCGCTTCACGCCGGGTCCGCTGCATGGCGAGGAGGAAATGAAGGCACTGACGGCGGCGCTTGCCGCTTGGTATTTCCCATATCGCATGCCGATTGCCGCGTGACGAACTGAGTGGGAATCGGCACGATTAGGGTACGCAGCCGGCCAAAAATCCGATGTAATCCAGTGGTCTAAGATCAATTTGGGGCCTTTTTGGGGGCACTGGACGATTTGCGAATAGAGGAATATCCCGGAAAACTGCCAATTTTTTCGCGTAATTAGATTCCGGCTCGGCCTCCAAACTTTTTCCGAAATTGTGACAACGGCCTGACGGCGGAAAGCCGCCGGCCGCCTCCAAAGACAAAGGGCTGCCTCTTTCGAAGCAGCCCTTCCATTGTCGTACCGGTTCGCGGACGATTATCCGAGTCGGACCCCCGCGAGGAAGGTCATGCCCAAATCTGCCGCATGCGGCGTGTGACAATGAGACATTCGACCACCTCCTTTCGCTTGTTGACGATGGGGCCAATGTAGAATTTTTTGCGCCTCATTCAAGTTGTAGCGATCGCCTTCCTCCTTACGATCGTCTGAGCGTTGGTATATTCCAGCAGGCCTTCAACCCCACCTTCGACCCCCACGCCCGATTGCTTCATCCCGCCGAACGCCGCGGTCGGCGACAAATGTTGCGTTTCGTTGACCCAGACGGTGCCGCTCGCGATGCGCTGCGCAATTTCGAAAGCCTTGTCCTCGTCCTTTCCCCACACCGAGCCGCCGAGGCCGTAGTCGGTCGCATTGGCCCGCACGACGACATCGTCATAATCGTCGAATTTAATGAGCGGCAGAACGGGGCCGAACTGCTCCTCCTGCACGATGCGGCTGTTCTCCGGCGGATTGTCGAGGATGGTGACGGGAATGAAATAGCCTGGCACATCCGCCGTCTCGCCGCCGACGAGGAATTTATAGCCCTTGTCCTTTGCATCCTGGATCAACTCGAGGACGCGGCGGTATTGCGCTTCGTTGTTGATCGGGCCGATCTGGGTCCCCTGCTCGGAACCGTCGCCGACCTTCACTGTCTTCGCATAGGCGACGAGGGCTTCTTTCAGCGGTTCGTAGATGTCCTTGTGCACATACATGCGCTTGGTCGCGATGCAGATCTGGCCATTGTTGCGGAACGCGGCCCAGAAGAGTTCCTCGGCGACCTTTTCGACTTCGACGTCGGGCATCACGATCGCCGCATCGTTGCCGCCGAGTTCGAGCGTCACGCGTTTGAGGGTCGGCGCCGCCGATTCCATCACGCGGCGACCGGTCGCGGTCGATCCGGTAAAGCTGATCTTGTCGAACCCGGGATGGCTCGTCATCCACGGGCCGAGCGCATCGCCGCCGGTGACGATATTGAGCACGCCGGGGGGGAGCATGTCTTTCACCAATTCGCCGAACTTCAGGGTCGCGAGCGGCGTGAAAGGGGAGGGTTTGAGCACCATGCAATTGCCGGCGAGCAATGCCGGGCCGACCTTGAACATCGCAAGGACCATCGGGAAATTCCATGGCGCGATCGCCCCGACGACGCCCAGCGGGACATGGCGCGTCTCGCTATAGCGCTCCGCACTATCTTCATTGATCGTGACTGGCAGTTCGAGGCTGGCGGCGCCCATCAGCCAATATCCGGCTCCCATGACTTCGCCTTCGGCTTCGGCGTGGGGTTTGCCCTGTTCGGCGGTCAGCAGGCGCTTGAAGGCGTCGGCGTTCGCGAGCACGGCCTGCCCCATCGCGTTGAGCGCCGCCTTGCGCTCGGCGATCGGCGTCGCGGCCCAGCCGGAGAAAGCAGCGCGGGCGGCAGCGATGGCCCGGTCAAGGTCGTCCGGGCTCGCGTCGGGGGCGCTGCCGATGACCTGTTCGGTTGCGGGGTTGAGCACGTCGAAGCGGGCGCTGCCACTATCGAGCTTACCGCCGATCAGCATCGCATAGTCGCGGTCGAAATCCATCGTCTCTCTCCTTAGGGTATCAGCACGACCTTGATGCACTCGCCGCGCGCCTGCGCGCCCAGCGCCTCGTTGATCTCGGCGAGCGGGAAGGTCTTGATCAGCTTGTCGAACGGGAAGCGTCCGGCGGCGTGATGCGCGATCAGCTCGGGAATGAAGCTTTGCGGGTCGCTGTCGCCTTCGATGATCCCGATGATCCGGTGCCCCGGGGTCATCAGCGCCGCGATATTGACGCTGATTGCGGCGTCGGCCTTTGATGGCACGCCGACGAGCCCGATTGCGCCATGGCTGCCGAGGGCGGCGAGGCCCGCCTCAATGACGGGCACGACGCCGCTGGTGTCGAAAGCGAAGTCGAGGCCCGCGGGCACAATCGCGCGCAAGGCCTCGGACAGATTGACCGATTCGCCGGGGTCGATGACATGCGTCGCGCCGAGTTCCAGTCCGATTGTGCGCCGCGCGGCGACAGGTTCAACGAGAATGATCGTCGAACAGCCCTGGATCACCGCGCCCATCACCGCGGCGAGCCCCACGGGGCCGCCACCGAAGATTGCGATGCTCGAACCTGAGGGACAGGCGAGCGAGTTCATCACCCCGCCGGCGCCGGTCTGGAAACCGCAGCCGAGCGGGCCAAGCAGTTCGAGAGCGACCTTCGAAGTGTCGACCTTCACGACGTTGCGCGCGCGGGTGACTGTGAGGGCCGAGAAGGAGGATTGGCCAAAGAAGTGCGACGTGACGCGTTCGTCGCCTTTCGAATAAGCGGTCGAGCCGTCGTCGAGGCGCATCCCCGCATAGTTGAGCGGCACGAAGCTTTGGCAATAGCTCGGCAGATGCTCGTCGCAGCGCGGACAGGCGCCGCAGCTTGAGAAACCGACGACCACCTCGTCGCCGACGCTCAAGCCTTCGACACCCTCGCCGATTGCCTCGACCACCCCTGCGCCTTCATGGCCGAGCACGCCGGGCAGCGCGAAGGGGGCGAACTGGTCGCGGAAAATGAGGTCGGTGTGGCAAAGTCCGACACCCGCGATCCGTACACGCACCTCGCCCGCACGCGGCGCCTCGACCTCGATCGTCTCGATCGTGAAATTGCCGCCGGGCTGACGCACCACGGCCGCCGTCGCTTCGGTCATCTTTTTCTCCGTTCAGTGCAGCCCGCGCCGTTCCTGCTGGCGATAATCGCTTGGTGCCATGCCGAACCAGGCGCGGAACGCGCGGCTGAAATGGCTCTGGCTGGTGAAACCCGTCGCTTCCGACAATGCTGCAAGGCTGAGGTCGGTCTGAACGAGCATCTGCTGCGCACGATCAAGCCGCGCCTTCATCACATATTGATGCGGGGAGATGCCGGTCGCCTTCTTGAACAGGCGGCAAAAGTGCGAGGGCGTGACGCCCGCGACCGACGCCATCGCCTCCAGGCTATGCTCTTCGGCAGGATTGGCGAGCACCGCATTCATGATCTTGTGCAGTCGGTAGGCCGAGAAATCCGAGACCGGGATTTCGGTCGGATTGCCGTGCGCGGGCGGGCCGGAGAGGATATGCGCCTTCAGCGCATTGACCATCGCTGCGACATAGGCGGTGCGTTCCTCGGCCTGCGGGGCATAGAGTTCGGAGAGGATTTGCCGTGTGAGGGCGACGCCCAAAGGATCGGCGAAGGCGAAGCGCATCTTGTTGAACTGGTCGGCGTGCGGTTGCCCCGCGAGTACATCCGACGACATCGACAGGGTGACGACATCAAGTTCGCCGTCGACGAGCCAGCCCGTCGGCATTCCCGCGGGAACGATCGTCGCGCAGCCGGGGATCGAACTGGTTTCGGTCCAGCCGTCGCGGTCCCATGTCTTCACCTGCGGCTTGCCCGCGACATGGACGGTGAAGATCGGCTGCGGCAGCGCGGGGAGGGTATAGCTGCCGACGAATTGACGCCAGCGGCAGAGCGACCACCCATCGCCGATGGATCCCATCTCGACATCGGGCGCGCGGCCGAGAACGTCGCAGATGATCTCCTTATTGTCCCAGACGCTCTCGTTGTTCACGTCACCAGCCTGACGTCGAGCCGCTTGAAGCCGTTGATGAAGTTCGACCGCACGCGGATCGGCTCTCCCATGATCTCTATGCGGCGAACATGACGCGCCATTTGCTCAAAGGCGAGTCGCAATTGCATTTCGGCGAGTCGCGATCCGACGCAGACATGCGTACCGGCGCCGAAGGCGAGATGCTGGCGGATCGGGCGCATCACATCGAAGGCGTCAGGATCGGCGAACACCGCGGGGTCGCGATTGCCGGCGGGGTAGAAGACGACGACCTTGTCGCCCTGGCGGATCGTCTGCCCGGCAAGTTTTGTGTCGCGTGTCGCGGTTCGTCGCATGTGGATCACGGGGCTGGCGTGACGCACCATTTCCTTGACCGCATTGGGCAGCAGGCCGGGATCGGAGCGGATGGCGTCCCATTGATCGGGATTGTTGGCAAATGCGATCAGGCTGTGGTTGATCGAATTGCGCGTCGTCTCGTTACCGCCGACGAGTGCGAGGATCAGATTGCCGATGAAATCGCCGAGCGGAACGGGTTGGCCGTGTATTTCGGCATTGGCGAGCAGCGACGCGATGTCGGGACCGGGGTTGGCGCGGCGTTCCGCGAACAGCGCCGAAGCAAAGCCGATGAATTCGCCCATCACCGCCTGCATCGCTTCAGGCGACTGGCGGAAATCGGGGTCGTCCTCGCCGACGAAGGCGTCGGTCCAGCGGTGGAGATCGTGCCACATATCGGCGGAGACGCCGAGCAGTTCGGCGAGGGTGAGGAGGGGCAGCGGCACGGTCAGGAGCGGCAGGATGTTCACCGCCTCGTTCAGCGGCACATCGGCGAACAGCCGCTCGACGCGTTCGGCGATCCGCGCTTCGATGCCTTCCAATCGCGCCGGCGACAGCGCGGGCATCACGAATTTGCGGTATTGGGTGTGCGTCGGCGGATCGCGCGAGATGAAGGGAATGCCGATCGCCGATTCGCCGGCGCCGGTCAGCCCGACCTCATTTTCATTGAAGATGCGATGCCCGCCATTTTCGTGTGCCGAGGAAAAGAGATCGGCCTGCCGCGACACGGTGATGATGTCATCGAACCCCAGCACCGCCCAGAAGCCCGCGCCATCGCTTTCGGGGTTCCAGTGGACCGAGCCTGCGGCGCGCAAGGCCGCAAGCTCGGCATAAGGCATGCCGCCGACGTAGAGATCCGGATCCTTGAGATCGGTCATCGTCAGAAGCTGTAGCGCAAGGACACGCCATAGGTACGCGGCGCCGACGGTACGAGGAAGTTGTACGGGAAGCCCGCGCCGCGCAAGTCGAGGCCGTAGCCATATGTCTTGCGCTCGAAGATATTGTTCGCGAACGCCCGGACCGTCAGTGCGTCATTGCTCCAGCTGAGCGACGCGTTGACTTTGGCGTTCGCGCCCTGCTGCAACTCGCTGTTCACTTGCGGCGTGCCGGGCGCGTCGATCTCGTTGAACGGCGAGAAATATTGGCGGCTCGAATAGGCCATGTTCGGCGCGAAAGTGATTTTCCCGCCCACGACGTCCAAGACATCCCATTCGAAACCGAGTTGCGCGGTAAGCTTCGGCGCGAAGGGCAGCTCATTGCCCGACAGGTCGGCGCCCTGCAGCGTCAATTCCTTATATTTCGAATGCAGCCAGCCGAGCGAGGCGTTGATGCGGAGACCGTCGGTTGGGCGCAGCGTGGTCTCGACCTCCAGCCCATATACTTCGGACGATGGCGCGTTGACGAGGAAGGATACCGGTCCCGCGCGCGTGTCCTGCAACTGCTGGTTCGAATAGTCGTAGTAAAAGGCGGATGCTGCGTAAGTGAGCAGGCGCCCGCCCGCGCGGCCCTTGATCCCGATTTCATAGGCGTTGACGCGCTCGGGCTCGATATAGCCGATGCCGCTCGACGACGTGTAGCCGCCGCCATTGACCGCACCCGCGCGGTAACCGCGGTTGTAGCTCGCATAGACGAGCGGGCCGTCGTCGAAGGTGTAGCTCAATGCCACGCGGCCGGTCAGCGCATTATTCGTATCTGCGAGCGCGAAGCGCGCGGCGGGATCATAGGGGCAGGTGCCCGCGACCCCGGCGCACGGCACCGTCGTCGCGATCGGCGTCTGCGGGTCGTCGACCCCGCCGATGAACAGATAGGCAAAGGCGTCGTCGTAGCGCGACTTGTCCTTGGTATAGCGCGCGCCGAGCGTGAGCACGAGCCGATCGGCGAGGTCGATGTCGGCTTGTCCGAACACGGCATAGCTTTTGCGGACCTGCCGGTAATGCTGGAAGAAGCCGCCTGCCGGCGGCAGCGGCAGGTTGAACGTGTTGTCGGTGATGTTGCGGTCCCAGCCATAGAAGAGCCCGCCGACGAAGGTCAGTCCGTCGCCGTCGTAATTGGCGCGCAGTTCCTGACTGAATTGGCGATAGTTCGAGCGCCAGTTGATATCGAGAATATCGAGCGGCGATCCGTCGGCCGCCTGCTGAAGATTCTGCTTTCCGCCATCATAGCTGGTGATCGAGGTCAGGCTGAGCGTATCGCTGAGTTCGAGTGCGATATTTGCCGAGAATCCCCAGGCGTCGGTGCGGTTCTCGCCGATCCGATTCTCGTTCGTCTCGAAAAAGCCGAGCCCGGTGCGGAAGGGTTCGAGGCCATGCACCGCGGCCTGCGTCCCGCGGTCGCGGCCGGCATAGGCGCGCAGCACGATGTCGAGCGTCTCGACCGGCTTGACGCGCAGCGAGGCGCGGCCCTGCAGCGTGTCGATCGACGCGGCGTCGCGTCCGCCGGGGAAGATGTTTTTGATCTGCCCGTCGCCCTTGGCGTAGTTCACCGCAAGGCGCAGCCCTGCGACATCCTCGGCGAGGGTTGCTTCGGCGGCGCCCTGCGCGGTGATTGTGTCGAAATTGGCGTAACCGAGCTGGACATAGCCGTTGGTGCCGGAGAGGCCGGGCTTCTTCGTGATGAAGTTGATCGCGCCGCCCGTGGTGTTGCGGCCGAACAGCGTGCCCTGCGGCCCGCGAAGCACTTCGATGCGGTCGAGATCGAACAACCCCATGCCGTGGCTGGTGCGCGGCGCCAGATAGACATCGTCGAGATAGACGCCGACGGGCGACGCCTGATTGCTGTTATATTCGTTCGCGACGCCGATGCCGCGCAGCGAGAAGTTCGGCTGCGTGTCGCCATAGGGGCTGTTGATCTGAAGGTTCGGGACCGCGTCGCCGAGTTGCGCGGAATTGGTGATGCCGCGGTCGGCCAGCGTGTCGCCGCCGAGGGCAGTAACCGCGACCGGCACGTCGAGCAGCGACTGCTCGCGGCGCTGCGCGGTGACGACGATATCGCCGTCGGTCGCAGCGGTGTCGGGCGGCGTCGGCGCATCCTGCGCCATGGCGAAAGTCGATGTCGAAACGGCGAGCGCAGCCAGCATGGCGCGCGCGAAAGGCAAAGCTGCCATAGTCCTTCTCCCAATTTGGCGGGGCTTCTGCGAGCCCTGTCAGCTAGGAAGACTAAGGCGAGGGGCGCGATCTGGCTTTAGCGCGCCTTGCAACGAGTTTTGACATTTCTTGCGCGCAAAATCGGCCTCCGGCACGCGGTCGCAGTTCCGAAACAGTCGCTGCAAGCCGCGAACGACTGCTCGCGCGCTGTCGTTCAACGTCACCGACGCGCATGCGTTCGACTATTTCTGGACGCGCGTTGCTCCGGCGCCCGCGAAGTTGGGGAATCGACTTGTCGTTTCGCCGTAACACGGAATAGGGATGGCGACCCCATCGCCAGAAAGGATCGTCATGGCTCACGGAACCGCGCGTATCGGCAAGGATCATTATCGCACCGAGATCAACGTCAGCGGCCATGACCTGATCGGCGACGAAGGGCCGGGGCTTGGCGGAAAGAATGAGGGACCCGCGCCCTATGACTTCCTGCTCGCCGGTCTTGGCGCCTGTACAGCGATTACACTCCGCATGTACGCCGACCGCAAAGGCTGGCCGCTCGAATCGGTCGACGTGGGCCTGCGATTGCTGAGCAAGGACGGCCTTCGGGTCGACCGGGTGCTGGCGATTGCGGGGCTCGACGACGAACAGAAGGCCCGTCTGGCCGATATCGCCGAGCGGACGCCGGTTACGCTGACGCTCAAGAATGGCCTGCCGATCGATACGCGGCTCGCCTGACGGGCGCGCCACTGGACAAGTTGCGATCTACCACTTATATACCAGCCGTTATGGAAATCGAAACTGCCACCGTCGCCGCTCCGCATAAGGGCCGTCCGCGCGAATTTTGCGTCGATATGGCCTTGGCGTCGGCGCTGCGCGTCTTCTGGTCGAAGGGCTATGAGGGCGCCTCGATGGCCGACCTCACCGAGGCGATGGGGATAACGAAGCCCAGCCTTTATGCCGCATTCGGCAACAAGGAGGCGCTCTTCAACAAGGCGCTCGACCTCTATGAGCGCGAAAAGGCCGATTATATGCGCGCGGCGCTCGAAGCGCCGACCGCGCGCGGTGTTGCCGAGCGGCTGATGTACGGCGCACTCGACATGTATACCTGTCCGGAGAATCCAAACGGCTGCCTGGGCGTGATTACATCGGTCGCGTGCGGTGCGGAGGCCGAATGCATTCGTCAGGCCGTGCTCGAACGCGGCGCCGCGGCGAAGCGCGCGATGCTCGAACGCTTCGCGCGCGCCAAGGAAGAAGGCGACTTCCCGCCCGATACCGACGCCGAAGGACTCGCTGCGTTCCTGACCGCAGTCAATCAGGGCATGTCGGTGCAGGCCGGCGCCGGCGCGACGCGCGCCGAACTTGAACGGCTGGTCGAAACCAGCCTGAAGCTGTGGCCGGGGCGCTGATAGAATTATTTTTACTGCCCGGTACAGAATGGTCTTGACGCAGCGCAGCAAGACTTATATACCACTCAGTATACAAAGATAGGGCTCTCCCCCCGGGCCGGCCGCCGCAGGACAAAGATCGTGCGGCGGCCGGAACCATCATCACCGATCAGTAACCCGGGAACGCGTCCTGTTCCGGTCTGGCGCCTGCTGGCGTTCGTCCGCAAGACATAAACAGGGACCTCGCGCGCGCATCCTTGCGTGCGGCGGGACAGGGTGGCCGTCCTCTTCGAAGAGGGCCCTCTGGCGACAAGGACCATCAAGTCACCGGCCGGAAGCACGCGCTTCCGGCACAGGATTTCTGCGCCCTCGCTCTTTCAGCGGGGCGCGGGCGACCGAAACGAACGAATAGAAGAGGGCATATTCATGACCGTCCACACCCCGATCGAAAAGCTCGACCCCGCCGATGCGAAGGTCCGCCGCGAACTCAAAACCTTGCTCCATCCCGCCCGCGGCCGCCGCGCCGCATGGGTCGGCGCGTTTCTGGTCCTGATCGTCGGCGCCTGGTGGCTGCTCCGCGATGGTGCGCCGCCCGCTGCTGCCGCGCCTGCACCCGTCCTCACTGTCGCCGCGCCGCTCGCGCGCGACGTAACCTTGTGGGACGAATATATCGGGCGCTTCGAGGCATCGAAGGCAGTCGAGGTGCGTCCGCGCGTTTCGGGTGCGATCACCGGCATCCACTTCACCGACGGCCAGATCGTCCGCCAGGGACAGCCGCTCTTCACCATCGATCCGCGTCCCTATCGCGCCGCGCTTTCCGAAGCACGCGCTTCGGCGGCGAGCGCGCGTAGCGATCTCGCGCTCGCACGGCTCGAACTCGAACGTGCAAGCCGTCTCGTCGATGTCGAGGCGGTGTCGCAGAGCGAGATCGATCGGCTGCGCGCCCGTGTCAATGCGGCCAACGCGGCACTGGCTGGCGCCGATGCCCGCATCGCCGCACGCGCGCTCGATGTCGAATTCACCACCGTGCGTGCACCGCTGAGCGGTCGCATCTCGGACCGCCAGATCGACGCGGGAAACCTTGTGTCTGCGGGTGACGCCGGCGGCACGTTGCTGACCACGATCAACGCGCTCGACCCCGTATATTTCACCTTCCAGGGTTCGGAGGCCTTGTTCCTCAAGACCAAGCGCGAGGGTGGCGACAAGGGAGCGGCGGTCGAAGTCCGCCTGCAGGATGAAAGCGACTATCGCTGGAAGGGCCAGCTCGATTTTACCGACAACGGCCTCGACCCGCGTTCGGGCACGATCCGCGCCCGCGCCAGCTTCCGCAACCCCGAGATGTTCCTGACCCCCGGCATGTTCGGCAATATGCGCCTTTCGACCGGCCAGACGGCGCGTGCGCTGCTGGTCCCGGCTGCCGCGGTGCAGACCGACCAGGCGCGCAAGATCGTCTATGTCGTCGGCAAGGACGGGATGGTCGCGGCAAAGCCGGTCGAGATCGGCCCCGAAGTCGATGGCCTGCGCGTCATCCGTTCGGGCCTGACGCCGACCGACCAGATCGTCATCAACGGCTATCAGTTCGCCCGCCCGGGTACCAAGGCAGTAACCAAGGTCGGCAAGATCGCCGCAGCGGCACCGAAGCAAGGTGCGGCCGCAGCCGCTGAACCGGTGTCGGCGCAGGCGACGTTCGCAAAATAATTAAACTCGTCATCCCGGCGCAAGCCGGGGTCTCAAAGGTGCGTTGATTTGCTGACGTCGAGATCCCGGCCTGTGTCGGGATGATGGAAGCGCTCGCGTTACCGAAGGCCAAATTTCAGACAGGGGCTCTCCCATGCGCCTATCACGCTTTTTCATCGACCGGCCGATCTTCGCCGCCGTGCTCGCCGTTATCATCACCATCGTCGGCGCGGTCGCCTATATCGGCCTGCCCGTGTCGCAATATCCCGACATCGTCCCGCCGACGGTGACCGTGACCGCAACCTATCCGGGCGCGTCGGCCGAAACCGTCGCTGACACGGTCGCGGCGCCGATCGAACAGGAAATCAACGGCGTCGACAATATGCTTTATATGAGCAGCCAGTCGACCGGCGACGGCGTCGTCACGATCACCGTGACTTTCAAGATCGGCACCGACCTCGATGCCGCGCAGGTGCTGGTGCAGAACCGCGTCGCGATCGCGACGCCGCGCCTGCCCGAAACGGTGCAGCGGCTGGGCGTGGTGACACGCAAGACCTCGCCCGACTTCCTGATGGTTGTGAACCTCGTCTCGCCCGACAAGTCGCTCGATCGCGCCTATATCTCCAACTATGCGCTGACCCAGCTCCGCGACCGTTTGAGCCGCATCGACGGCGTCGGCGACGTGCGCCTGTTCGGTGCGCGCGACTATGCGATGCGCGTGTGGATCGATCCCGGCCGCGCCGCCGCGCTCGACCTGACCGCGGGTGAGATCGTCGCCGCACTGCGCCGCGAAAATGTGCAGGTCGCGGCGGGGACGCTCGGCCAGCCGCCTTATGCAAATGGCAGCGACTTCCAGCTCAACGTCGAAACGCAGGGCCGCCTTACCGATCCCAAGGATTTCGCGAATATCGTCATCCGCAGCGATGCGGACGGGCGGCAGGTCCGCGTGTCGGACGTCGCGCGCGTCGAACTCGGCGCGTCGGATTATAACAGCAACACCTATCTCTCGGGCGATCCCACGGTCATCATGGCGGTGTTCCAGCGCCCCGGCTCGAACGCGCTCGCCGCCGCTGAAGCCGTCGAGGCCGAAATGGCGTCGTCGTCGAAGAATTTCCCCAAGGGCCTGGAATATCGGGTCATCTACAACCCCACCGAGTTCATCGCCCAGTCGATCGACGCCGTGATGGAAACGCTGATCGAGGCGGTGTTCCTGGTCGTCATCGTGATTCTCGTGTTCCTTCAGAAATGGCGCGCAGCGATCATTCCGGTACTCGCGATCCCGGTATCGTTGATCGGGACCTTCGTGGTGCTCGCGGCGTTCGGCTACAGCCTCAACAACCTCTCCCTCTTCGGGCTGGTGCTTGCGATCGGCATCGTCGTCGACGACGCGATCGTCGTCGTCGAGAATGTCGAGCGCAATCTCGAAAAGGGCATGAGCGCGCTCGAAGCCGCGCGCACATCGATGGACGAGGTATCGGGCGCGCTGGTCGCGATCGTGCTGGTGCTCTGCGCCGTGTTCGTGCCGACCCTGTTCCTGACCGGCCTGTACGGCGCCTTCTATCAGCAGTTCGCGGTGACCATCTCGACCGCGACGATCATCTCGCTCGTCCTGTCGCTCACCCTGTCGCCAGCACTTGCGGCGATCCTGCTCAAGCCGCACGCCCCGGCGCAGGCCGACGGATGGCTGATGGCACGCATCCACCGCGCCGGCGAACGCTTCAACGAGGGTTTCGAGCGGCTGAGCAACGGCTATGCGCGGCTCACCGATCGGCTGGTGCGCGCGCCGAAGAAGATGATGGTCACCTATGCCGGGCTGATCGCCGCGACGGCCGGCCTGTTCTGGGCTACGCCGACCGGCTTTATCCCCGCACAGGATCAGGGCTATTTCCTCGTCGTCGCCAAGCTGCCTTCAGGCGCCTCGGTCGAACGCACCGACGCGGTGCTGAAAAAGGTCGCGGCGCGCGTCCTGCCGGTCGAAGGCGTTCTCGGCTCGGTGATGCTCGCGGGCTTCGATGGCCCGTCGCAGACGCTCGCGCCGAACTCGGCTGCCGCATACTTCCCGCTCAAGTCGTTCGAGGAACGCGGGAAGCTCGGCGTCAATTTCGAGGACATCATGAATCAGGCGCGGGCGAACACCGCCGACATCACCGAGGCGCAGATCGTCGTGATCCCGCCGCCGCTGATCCAGGGCATCGGTTCGGCGGGTGGCTACCGGATGATCGTGCAGGATCGCGGCGGGAACGGCTATGCCGCGCTCGCGAACGAGACGAACAATCTGATTGGCAAGGCGAACCAGACCCCGGGCCTCGCGAACGTCTTCACCTTCTTCGATCCGTCGAACCCGCGCGTCTTTGCCGATATCGACCGTGCGAAGGCGAATGCGCTCGGGGTGCCGCCCGAACGTGTGTTCGAAGCGTTGCAGGTCTATCTCGGCTCGGCGTTCGTGAACGACTTCAACCTGCTCGGCCGCACCTATCGCGTTACCGCACAGGCTGATGCGCCCTATCGCCAGACCGTCGCAGATATCGCGAACCTTCGCACGCGGTCCGATTCGGGCGCGATGGTGCCGATCGGGTCGGTCGCGAATTTCGAGGACCGCACGGGGCCGTACCGCGTCACGCGTTACAACCTGTTCCCGGCAGTCGAGATCGACGGCGATACCGCGCCGGGGTCGTCTTCGGGTGCGTCGTTGACGACGATGGAAAAGCTCGCCGCCGATAATCTGCCGGCGGGTTATGGCACCGAATGGACGGGCATCGCCTTCCAGCAAAAGGCGGCGGCGAACACCGCGGGGATCGTCTTTGCGCTTGCAGTGGTCTTCGTCTTCCTCGTGCTCGCGGCGCAATATGAGAGCCTGATGCTGCCGCTGGCGATCATCTTCATCGTGCCCATGTGTCTGCTCGCGGCGATGGTCGGCGTGAATCTGCGCGGCATGGACAATAATGTGCTGACGCAGATCGGGCTCGTCGTGCTCATCGCGCTCGCGGCGAAGAATGCGATCCTCATCGTCGAATTCGCCAAGCAGGCCGAAGAAGAAGATGGCTTGTCGCCGATCGAAGCCGCGGTGCGTGCCGCACGCGACCGTCTGCGCCCGATCCTGATGACCAGCTTCGCCTTCATCCTCGGCGCCGTGCCGCTGTTGATCGCGAGCGGGGCGGGGGCGGAACTGCGCCAGGCGCTGGGTACCGCGGTCTTCTTCGGCATGCTCGGCGTGACGGCGTTCGGCCTCATCTTCACCCCGACCTTCTACGTCGTCGCGCGCTCGCTCAGCCTATGGTCAGCCGAGCGGCGGGCGCGGCGCGGCGGATCGGACGACCACGGGGCCGCGCTGCCGGTTCCGGCGGAATAAGGAACAAGATCATGATCCTTCGTAACATCCTAACCGCCGCCTCGGCCCTGGCGCTTGCCGCCTGCGCCGTCGGCCCCGACTATAAGGCGCCGCAATCCGCGTCGGCGCCCGTCGCCACCGGGCCGTTCGTCTCGGCGAACAGTCCCGCAGTATCGCTCGCGCCCGTCGCGGGCGACTGGTGGCGGCTCTACGACGATCCCGTCCTCGACGGGCTCGTCGGCGATGCGCTCGCCAACAACACCGATGTGCGCGTCGCGGTCGCGAATATCGCCCGCGCCCGCGCATCGCTGCGCGGTGCGCGCGCTGACCGGCTGCCGCAGGGTGAGATCGGCGCCGGCGCCAACTACGGCCGCAGCCCCGAAGGTCAGCGCCTTCCCGGCGCCGACCGCGAGGATTGGGCGGTCGATGTCGGGATCAACGTTTCGTACGAGGTCGACCTGTTCGGCCGCGTCAGCCGCTCGATCGAGGCCGCGCGCGGCGACGCCGCCGCTGCCGAGGCCAATGCCGACGCGGTGCGGGTGATCGTCGCCGCCGATACGACGCAAGCCTATGCCGATGCCGCCTCGGGCGCCGCCCGTCTGGACGTCGCACGGCGCATCGTCAGCCTGCTCGATCAGCAGGTAAAGCTTACCGAACGCCGCAAAGAGGTCGGGATGGCGACGGGGCTCGACCTCGCGCGCATTACGACGCTGCGCGACCAGCGTTCGGCGGACATACCCTCCATCGAGGCCGAGCGGCAGGCGGCGTTATTCCGCCTCGCGACTCTGACCGGTCGTGCCCCCGCTGCGCTCCCCCCCATCGCGGCGGACCGCAACATCAGCCTCGAGATCACCGACCCGATCCCAGTCGGTGATGGGGCGGCGCTGCTGAAGCGCCGTCCCGATATTCGCGCCGCCGAGCGCCGCCTTGCCGCCGATACGGCGCGTATCGGCGTCGCGACGGCGGATCTTTACCCGCGCATCACGCTTGGCGGTTCGGCCGGTTCGACCGGCTCCGGCTTTGGTGACATATTCGGCGGCGGCCCGGTCCGCTGGTTGCTCGGCCCGCTGCTCAACTGGGCCTTCCCGAATCAGGAGCCCGCGCGCGCGCGCATCGCCGCCGCCGAAGCGGACACGCAGGCCTCGCTGGCGGAATTCGACGGCACGGTGCTCCGCGCGCTCGAGGAAACCGAAACCGCGCTGTCGTCCTACGCGCGTTCGCTCGAACAAAGGCAAGCGCTGCGGGCCGCACGCGATCAGGCCGAACGCGCGGCGCGTATCGTGCGCGCGAAGCGGCAGGAAGGCGCATCGGATTCGCTCGAATGGCTCGACGCCGAACGGACTTTCGCTGAGACCGAAGCCGTGCTCGCCGCGCAGGACGGTCAGATTTCGCGGCGCCAGATCGCATTGTTCCGCGCGCTCGCGGGCGGCTGGTCGACCTAGGGTCGGGCCCTGGGGGTCAGACGATGTTGTTCGCCGCGCTGCCGGGTGTCCAGAGCTGCGCGGCGAGCCGGTGCAGCGCGCGCGACAGGTTCCGGCGATCGATCGTTCCCCCGAGCGAGATACGCATCGCCGCCGGCGCATCGGGCGCCACCGCGAACCGGTCCGAAGGCACCGCCGACAGTCCGTCGAGCGCCAGCGCGGCGGCGAGCGTATCGGGGTTAATATCATCGGCCAGCGGCAGCCAGAGATGATAGCCCTGCGGGTGTGCGTTATGGTGCCCCTCGCCGAGCACGGTCCGGGCGAGCTTTTGCCGCCAGGCGGCTTCCTTGCGCACCGCGTCGACGAGCGTGTCGAACGTGCCGTCGGTCAACCACAGCGATATCATCGCGGCATTGAGCGGCGGTGCCATCACGGCGCTTTCGTGCTGGAATGATGAAATTTGCATGGCCTCGGCGACGCCTGGCGCGCGGACAAAGCCGACGCGCAGTGCGGGCGACACGACCTTCGCCATGCTCGCAATGTACCAGCCGTTGCCGGGCGCGAAACTTGTGATCGCGGGAAGCGGTGCATCGGGAAGCAGGCCGTAGGCATCGTCTTCGATGATCTGCACGCCGGTATCATGCGCCCAGCCCGCGATGGCTTTGCGGCCTTCGAGCGCGATCGTCGCGGCGGTCGGATTGTCGTTCGTCGGCACGACATAGAGCGCACGCAGAGGCGCATCGGCATGCGCTGCCTCGATCGCTTCGACGGTCATTTCGGCCAGCGGGACGAGGTGGGCGCCGATCCGGCGGGCGACAGCGCGAAACCCCGGATAGGAATAGAGCCCGCACGCGATGCGGTCGCCGGGCCTAAGGATGGTCGACGCAATGGCATGAAGTCCGTTCTGCGCACCCGCGGTGACGACGATCTGTTCGGGGTCGGACGACAGGCCAAGGCGCATCAGCAGTTCGGCGCCGCTTTCGCGGTCGGCCGCGGCGCCGCCGGGGCGCTGATAGTGAAGGCGGGCGACGCCGCCGCCCTGCGTCAACGTTCCGAGTGCCGAGGCCATGGCTTCGGCAAGCCGCGATTCGGCGGCGACCGGCGGGCTGTTCATTGCGATGTCATTTTGTGCGGTGGTGGCTATCTCCCCCGTCCGCACCGCATCGCTGATAAAGCTGCCGGCGCGTCCGCGCGCGACGATCAAGCCGCGTTGCCGTGCCAGATCATAGGCCTTGGTAACGGTCGTCAGGTCGATGCCGAGCCGCGCTGCAAGCTCGCGCTGCGGCGGCAGGCGGTCGCCTTGATGGAGTTCGCCGCGCGCCACGGCGGCGGCGATCGCGCCCGTCACCGCCTTATATTTGGGTCCTGCGGCACCCGCGATATCGGGCGTCCAGGCGTCAGCCGCCATGCCGTTCGTCCGCTTCGTGCCTTTCGCGCGCATTCAGCTTTGCCCACAGATGCTCGGTTCCCGATTCCTGTGCCTTGTTCACATATTGCGAGGCGACCAGCCAGCCCTTGATCGGGCGCAGCGGGAGCACGCACCCGATGACCATGATCGGGATCGAGAAGACGAGGTGAATCCAGAGCGGCGGGCTGTAGGCGATCTGCAACCATACGATCACGAAGGTGAGCGGAAAGGCGACGATGCACTGCGAGAAAAAGGCCGGGCCGTCGTCAGGCGCGGCAAAGCTGAAATCCAGCCCGCAATTCTCGCACCGGTCGGCCAGCTTGAGCCACGAGCGGAACATGCGACCCTTGCCGCATTCGGGGCATTTGCCATGCCAGCCCGACCACAGAATCCAGCGCAGTTTTTCGTTTCCGAGATCGCCGCTTGTCATATCCGACTCCAATCGACGCATAGCCAATGCCATGCAAAGCGGACATAGGTTCAGGACCGAGAAAATTGAAGAATTCAATCAAGTAATTGAAATATATCTATTATATAACGAGATCCCAATTTTAGCATGGCTATCTGAACAATATAATCCATGCATAATTTGGCAATACCGACCCAACGGCGACGGTTGCGGGGTATTTTGCCGGACAATCTCGCCGGCTATGTCGCGCGGCCGAATGGGATTAAAGCGGGTGGGTGGAACGGAGGGCGGATGGATCGTCTCGACGCAATGCGGGTGATTTTGGCGGTCGTCGATGCCGGCAGCCTGTCGGCGGGCAGCCGCAAGCTCGGCGCACCGCTGCCCAGCGTCAGCCGCAAGGTCGCCGATCTTGAACGCCATCTCGGCACCAATCTGCTCGTTCGGACGAGCCGCAATATCCAGCTCACCGACGCGGGGCGCGACTATGTCGAGGCGGCGCGGCGCATCATCGCCGATGTCGACGAGGCCGAGCGGCGCGCGTCGGGCGAATATCAGGCACCGCGCGGCGAACTGGCAATCACGATGCCGGTCGAGTTCGGCGCGCGCCACGTCGTGCCGATTGCGCTCGCCTTCATCGAGGAATTTCCCGAGGTCACGCTGAAGCTCGTGACGTCCGACCGCATCGTTCCGATGGTCGAGGAACATGTCGACGTGGCAATCCGCCTAGGTCATCTCGCCGATAGCGGCCTCTATGCGGTAAAGGCGGGCGCGTTCCGGCTGATCAGCTGCGCCAGCCCCGCCTATCTTGAACGGCGCGGCATACCGCGGCATCCGGACGAGCTGGCGGGGCATGACGGCGTGGCGTTCGGGCCAAAGCCGATATTCTGGACCTTCACCGTCGATGGCGAGGAACGGATTGTCACGCCGCGCCCGCGCGTCGCGGTCAACACCGCCGCGAGCAATCTGGCGGCCGCGCTCGCCGGAATGGGGATCGCACGGCTTTTCGACTATCAACTGACCGGCGAAATCGCGTCCGGCGCGCTCGTGCCGATCCTGATCGATTATCCCGATCCGCCGCGGCCGGTGCATATCGTCTATCCGCGGCAGGGCCTGCTGCCCCTGAAGGTGCGCAGCTTCATCGACTGGGCGGCGCCACGCCTACGTGCCGCCTGCGACGGCTTCGGGACCGGCTGACCCTATCGGCGGACGAGAGGCTGGCTCCCGGATCGGGCGTCTACTGGCGCTCTGCCGCACCCGTTACATCGCTTCCATTCCCGATTTACCTGGAAAGGAAGCATCATGAACGAAGCAAAGGGCATCGCCCTCATCACCGGAGCATCGAGCGGAATCGGTGCGCTTTACGCCGATCGTCTCGCGCGGCAGGGCTATGATTTGATCCTTGTTGCGCGCAGCGCCGACAAGCTCGGCGGGGTGGCCGAGGCGATCCGCGAGGCCACCGGCCGCAAGATCGAAACCGTCACCGCCGATCTTGGCAACCCGCACGATCTGCGGGCCATCGAGGATCGGCTCGCGAGCGATGGGGGTATCACCATGCTCGTCAACAATGCCGGCATCGGATCGACCGCACAGGCGCTGGAAGCCGACGTCGACGCGATGAGCGCGATGGTGTCGCTCAACGTCAACGCGCTGATGCGCCTCAGCTATGCGGCGGTCCCGGCCTTTGCCGGACGCGGGCACGGCACGATCGTCAACATCGCCTCGATCGTCGCGGTGGCGCCCGAAGTGCTGAATGGCGTTTATGGCGGAACCAAGGCCTTTGTCCTCGCCTTCAGCCAGAATCTGCGTCACGAACTCGCGGGCACCGGGGTTCAGATCCAGGTCGTGCTCCCCGGCGCCACCGCGACCGATTTCTGGAGCATCGCGGGTACACCCGTCGAGCATCTGCCCGGCGAGATCGTCATGCGCGCCGACGATATGGTCGATGCCGCGCTCGCGGGCCTTGCACGCGAAGAATTTGTCACGATCCCCGGTCTCCATGACGAAAGCCGATGGGAGACCTTCGAGGCGGCACGGCAGGCGATGGCGGCCGAGCTGTCGACCGATACGCCCGCACCGCGCTATGCGGTTCGTGAAGGGGTGGCGGCATGAACCGGGTCGTCCGCGCCGCGCTCGCCGCGGCCCTCACTATCGGCTCCGCGCCCGTCCTCGCCGGCGAACCGGCGAAGGCAGCGGTCGGCTTTATCGAAGTCGACCCCGCGATCACGCTCCGACATATGGTCGTCCATAATCCCAACCCGAAAGGGACGGTGCTCCTGCTCCACGGCTTCCCCGAAACATTATATGTCTGGCAGGACATGTCGGCGGCGCTCGCCGACGATTATGAGGTCCATGCGTTCGATTGGCCGGGCTATGGGCAATCGTCGCGCCCCGCGGCCAGCGAGTTCGCCTATGCGCCGCGCGATTATGCCCGTGTCCTGAAAGCCTATATCGCGAAGGCGGGGATCGATCGGTCGAAATTGACGATCTATGCGACCGATATCGGGGCGCTGCCCGCGCTGCTCGCCGCGCTCGACGATCCCGACATTGCTCGCACGATCATCGTCGGCGATTTCGCGCCGTTCGATCGGCCGCAGCATATGCAGGAAAGATTACAGCAGTTGAAATCGCCCGAAACGGCGGAGGCCGCGCGGATACAGTTCAATCAGGCGCGCGACGAGATTTTCGAGAATTCGACCCGGCGCGGCCTTGCGCCCGAAGCGCAGTTCGGGGTGCCGCAAGCCTATCAGGAAGACCGGCGCCGGGGATGGGGGCAGGGCGCCATGACCTCCGCCGATGCCTTCTATCATTATTATTCGCACTTCAGCCGCGATCAGAATGATTTCGAGGCCAATATCGGGCGGCTGAAGACCCCGGTGAAGGTCATGTGGGGTGAGAAGGACGTCTTCATAAATCACGCGTTGGGAGCCGAACTGGCCCAGCGCATCGGCGCCTCATTCCGTCTCTTGCCAGGCATCGGACATTATCCGCACCTTCAGGACCCGCAGGGTGCCGCCGGGGAAGTCCGGTCTGCCTTTCGATAGGCGAATGCGGCGGCGCGCGGGATCGCGCGTCGCCGTAGCCATCGTTTACGCCGCTTTTACCAGTCCCGGTGCATAAGATTTACCGATGTTTGCGACTGGGGACAAATGATGGACAGCATGCGCGGCCTGCTTTCGGGTAGCCATGATCAGGATGACGGGGCGATCGATGCGCCCGCGTCCGTCGGAGTCGACGAACGGCGGATGCAGGTCCGGGCCTATAATTACTGGGCTTCGCTGCTGGCCGACCGTGCCTATCCCTCCGTCGAGGATCTCGATCTGGAGGGCGCCGATTTCGGTCCCTATTCGGTGCTGCTCGATTTCACGCAGGGCATCGAGAACCCCGGCATTGCCTTTCTGGGCGAACGGCTGCGCGACGAATCGCAGATCGACGAGGACGTCCATTATATCAGCCAGATTCCCGGCCGCTCGCTGCTGTCGCGGTTGACCGACCATTATCTCCAGATCATCGCCAACCGCGCGCCGATCGGATTCGAGGCCGAGTTCGTGAATGATCGCGGTACGACGATCATGTACCGCGGCATCCTGCTGCCCTTCTCGTCCGACGACGACACGATCGATTTCATCATGGGCGTGATCAATTGGAAGGAAGCGGTTCCCGCCGATCAGGCAGAGGAATTGCAGCTTTCGGTCGAGCAGGCGCTGCGCAGCGCGCCGCCGCTGACCGCGCCGGTACCCGTGTGGGCCGACGGCCCCGATTCGGAGCATCTCGACGACGATGTCGCGGCCGATGTCCTGCCGGGCTTTGCCGGGCTGGGAACCGACCCATTCGCCGACGCGAACGACCCGGCGAACGATGACGAACTGTCGGCCGATCCCGGTCAGGATGCCGAACTCGCGGACTGGCTGGCGCTTGCGCGCGAAACGGCCGAGCGCGCGATCGCTGCCGACAGCCGGAGCCGCGGTGCGCTCTATCAGGCGGTGGGCAAGGCGTGGGATTTCGCACTGGCGGCCGAGGAACAGCCCGAAGCCTTTGCCGCGCTGCTCGACGATGCCGGACTGGCGGTACAGGACCGCGCGCCGATGACGCCGGTAGTGAAGCTGGTATTCGGCGCCGCCTATGACAAGACGCGGCTGGCCGAATATGCCTGTGTTCTGGGCCATGCCAGGGAAGAGGGCGTCGGCCGGGGCGAACTTGCAGCCTATCTCGATCGCTATCCGGGCGGGCTCAAGGGACTGGTCAAGGATGCGCGCGCGCGCCGAAAGCCGGCGCAGGACGACGGCGAGCGGACGGACGAAAAACTCGAAGCGCTGCGCCGCGCGCACCCGGCGCTGATCCTCGAACATGATGCCGGCGACGCCGAATTCGTCGTGCTGATCGCGCGCGCGATGCCGGGCGGCCATATCGGGATCGTTGCCAAGGCGGCGGACGATCCGACCCTCGTCGCGAAGCTTGCGAAAAGGGCGGTTCCGATCACGCCCGGCGCCTGACGGCGCGGATTGAGAGCGTTCACGCAACAGACAATCTCAAAATTGAAATATTTTTGCGTGGACGCGCGAACGAGGCCTTGAGCCGCGCGCCGCGCAGGCGCATAGGGGGCGCAGCGAACGGACCCCCGCCGATCGTCGGCTGGGATCCCCCTCTTTTGGTTCGGGATGCTGCACTTTATGCCTCAGAATACGTCCGACACGCCGGAAACGGACACGCCAACCCCCTCCACCGTCAAAATTCCTCCGAAAGTTGCCGCCGCCTATCTGGCCGCGCTCGCCGGCAGCGCGCTGCCGGGCGAGGGCGACGATATGGACAAGGCGGCGCTGTCCGATGCGAGCCAGTTCGCTGCGCGTGCTGCGCTTGAGCGCACGGCCGAAACGCCGTCGTTGCTGCTCGAACCGATTGCCGCCGACGGCACCGACCGCCGCATGCGGCTTGTCATCATCAATGACGACATGCCCTTCCTGGTCGATTCGACGTCGCAGATCGTCGCGGCGCAGGGTCTGGCCGTCCACCGCATCCTCCACCCCGTCGTAACCGTGAAGCGCGATGCCAAGGGGCATTTGCAGGAAGCCGGTGAAGGATCGGCCCGCGAGTCGGTCATTTATATGGAACTCGAACGCGGCGACGCACGCGCGCGTCGCCGCCTGCTCGACGCGCTCGAGGCCGCGCTGCGCGACGTGCGTGCGGCGGTGCGCGACTGGCGTGCGATGCGCGCCGCGATGCTCGCCGACGCCGCGATGCGCGTCGAGGGCGAGGCGGCCGAACTGCTCCGCTGGTTCGAGGGCGGGGCGATGACCCAGCTCGGCCACGAATGGCGCACGCGCGACGGCAAGGTGCAGGACCCGCTCGGCATCAGCGAAAGCGCCGACGGCCAACTGCTGTCGCCGGCCGCGCTCGAAGCCGCTTTCGCCTGGTTCGATCAGGGCGGCACCGCGCCGCTGCTGATCAAATCGAACCGCTTGTCGGCGGTGCATCGCCGCGTCCTGCTCGACCTCGTCATCGTACCCGAGGTGAAGGGCAAGAAGGTCGATCGCCTGTCGATTCATGCCGGCCTCTGGACCAGTGCCGCGCTGTCCGCGCCGCCCGCGAAGGTGCCCGTGCTGCGCGCGCAGCTCGAAGCCTTGATGGCGAAATTCGGTTTCGACCCCACGGGCCACGCGGGCAAGGCGCTCGCGCACGCGCTGACCGCGCTGCCGCACGATCTGCTCATCGCGTTCGACGCGGCGTCGCTCGAAGAGCTGGTGCTGACCTCTATGTCGATCACCGACCGGCCGCGGCCGAAGGTGGTGATGGTGCAGAGTGCGCTCGGCCGTCACCTGTTCGCTTTCGTCTGGTTGCCGCGCGACGAAGTTTCGACCGGCCGCCGCCTTGCGGTCGAATCGCTGCTGGTGCGCGAGGCGAAGGCCGGCGTTATCGGTTGGACGATGGTGCTCGAAGACGGCGGCGCGGCGCTCTTGCGCTATACGCTCGACCTGCGCAGCGGCGGGGTCGTACCCGACGCCGAGGCGCTGAACACCCAGCTCGAACAGATGGTGCGTGGCTGGCAGCCCGAGGTTGAAGCGGCGCTGGCGAAGCGCGGGGATCCCGGCCGCGCGGCGGCACTCGCGGCGCGTTTTGCGCCGACCTTCCCGCCCAACTACCGCAACCTCTATAATCCTGAGGAAGCCGCGCGCGATATCCTTCGCCTGCGCGATCTCGACGCCGCCAACCCGCGCAGCGTGCGGCTGGCGCGCAAGAGCCTCGACGGCGACGACCGGCTGCGGCTCAAAGTCTATAGCGCGGTCGGCCCGCTCGCGCTGTCCGACGTCGTACCCGCGCTCGAACATTTCGGGTTTGAGGTGCTCGAGGAAATCCCGACCGCGCTCCAGAGCAGGGCTCCCGGTGCCGAGGGCGAAGACGAGCAGTCGATCGTCATCCATGATTTCACGCTGCGGCTGCCCGCCAATGTCGATGAACTCGCGCTGCTTCCCTATGCCGAAGTGCTCGAAGGCGCGATCGCGGCGGTGCTCGACGGGCGCGCCGAAAATGACGCCTTTAACGAGCTTGTGCTGACCAATCAGACCGACCCGCACGCGATCGTGTGGCTGCGCGCCTGGTTCCGCTATCTGCGTCAGGGCGGCTCCGCCTATGGCATGGACACGGTGGTGAGCGCGCTGCGGCATGCGCCCAAGCTGACGGCGGCGCTGATCGAACGGTTCCGCGCGCTCCACGACCCCAAGGCGCGCGACGCGAAGCGTGCCGACGCGCTTGCGGCTGAAATCCTTGCCGACTTTGCCGACATCAAGTCGATCGACGAGGATCGCATCCTCCGCCTGTTCCACGCCGTGATCAGCGCGACGCTGCGTACCAACGCGTTCGCACCCGCGGCCGAGGAAGCGCTGGCGTTCAAGATCGATTCGAGCCTCGTTCCCGGCCTGCCCAAGCCGCTGCCCTGGCGCGAAGTGTGGGTCTATTCGCCGCGCGTCGAGGGCATTCACTTGCGCGCCGGTCCGGTCGCGCGCGGGGGCCTCCGCTGGTCCGACCGCCGCGACGACTTCCGCACCGAAATTCTCGGGCTGATGAAGGCGCAGCGAGTCAAGAACGCCGTCATCGTGCCGACCGGCGCAAAGGGCGGCTTCTATCCCAAGGCGCTGCCCGACGTGTCGCTCGACCGCGACGCCTGGTTCGCCGAGGGCACCGAATGCTATCGCATCTTCATCCGCTCCTTGCTGTCGATCACCGACAATCTGGTCGCGGGCAAGGTCGTGCATCCGAAGGGCGTTGTGATCCACGACGGTGACGATCCTTACTTCGTCGTCGCCGCCGACAAGGGCACCGCGACCTTCTCCGACGTCGCCAATGCGCTCGCGATGGAACGCGACTTCTGGCTCGGCGACGCGTTCGCCAGCGGCGGATCGAAGGGCTATGACCACAAGGCGATGGGCATCACCGCCAAGGGCGCCTGGCTCTCGGTCCAGCGCCACTTTGCCGAAATGGGCGTCGATGTGCAGAGCGACACGATCCGCGTCGTCGGTTGCGGCGACATGTCGGGCGACGTGTTCGGCAACGGCATGCTGCTGTCGAAGGCAATTCAGTTGACCGCAGCATTCGACCATCGCCACATCTTCCTCGACCCCAATCCCGATCCGGCAAAGAGCTGGAAGGAACGCGAGCGGATGTTCAACCTGCCGCGCTCATCCTGGGCCGACTATAATGAGAAGCTGATCTCGAAGGGCGGCGGCATCTTCCCGCGTAGCCAGAAGAGCATAACGCTGACCCCCGAAGTGCAGGCGATGCTCGGCCTTTCGGTCAGCGAAATCGACCCTGGCTCGCTGATCTCGGCAATCCTGAAAGCGCCTGCCGACCTCCTCTGGTTCGGCGGCATCGGCACCTATGTGAAGGCGGCAAGCCAGAATAATGCCGAAGTCGGCGATCCCGCGAACGACGCGCTGCGTGTCGATGCGGAGGATCTGCGCGTCAAGGCGGTGGGCGAGGGCGCCAACCTCGGCACGACGCAGGCCGCGCGCATCGCCTTCTCGGCGAAGGGTGGGCGGATCAATACCGACTTCATCGACAACTCGGCCGGCGTCGATTGTTCGGATAATGAGGTGAATATCAAGATCGCGTTGAACCGCGAGATGGCCGAAGGGCGCCTGTCGCAGGATGATCGCGACGCGCTGCTCGTGCGCATGACGGACAATGTCTCGGAACTGGTGCTCGAGGACAACCGGCTGCAGGCGCTTGCGCTGTCGATCGCCGAAAAGGGCGGTTCGGCGGCGGTGCCGTCGCTCGTGCGGATCATGGAGACGTTCGAGGCATCGGGCCGGCTCGATCGCAAGGTCGAGGGACTTGCTGCGAACGACGAGCTTCTCCGCCGCGCCGCCGAAGGGCGCGGACTGACGCGCCCCGAACTCGCGGTGCTGCTCTCGACCGCCAAGCTCGCGCTGCAGGATGCAATCGAGCATAGCGACCTGCCGAACGATCCTGCGCTCGGCAGCGACCTTGCCGCGGCCTTCCCTGACGAGATGCAGCGCGATTTCGGGCAGGCGATCGCCGACCATCAGCTTCGCCGCGAAATCATCGCAACGAAGATCGCGAACCGCATCATCAACCGCATGGGCATCGTCCATCCGTTCGAACTGGTCGAAGAGGAGGGCTGTGCGCTCGGCGATATCGCGGCGGCATTCGTCGCGGTAGAGCGCCTGCTCGACCTGCCCGCGATCTGGGACGCGCTCGACGAAGCGAAGATCGACGAGAGCATCCGCCTGTCGCTGTTCAGTCAGGCCGCGTCGGCGATGACGTCGCAGATGGCCGACCTGCTGCGCGTTACGCAGTCGCTCTCGCAGCCCGGACCCGTCGTGGCGCGGCTCGAACCCGGTGTCGACCGTCTCAACGCCAGCGTCGACGGTCTGCTCAGCCCGTCGGTCAAGCATCAGTGGGACATGCTGACGCAGCAACTGCTCGACGCGGGCGCGCCCGAGGCGCTGACCGCTTCGGTCGTGCGGCTGTTCAAGACCGACGGCGCGATCGGCATCGTCGACCTCGCCGAACGGCGCGGCGACGACGAGGTCGCGGTGACCAGCGCCTTCAGCCATCTGGGCGAAGCATTGGGTCTCGATTGGGCGCAGACGCTGGCGGCGCATATGAGCCCGGCCGATCCGTGGGAACGCCTGCTCGTCAACAGCCTCGCGCGCGATTTCCAGCAAATGCGGCTGACCTTCCTCGCCGGGCTGCCGAAAGGCGATCTCGACGCGGCGGTGACCAAATGGCTTGCCGACCATGCACCGCGGGTCGAGCAGTTCCGCGCCACGGTCGACCGCGCGCGGATGATCCCGACCCCGAACGGTGCAATGCTGTCGCATATTGCGGGGCAGGCGCGCGGGCTGCTGGGGCGGTAAATATCCCGCTGCCTACCCCGTCATTGCGACCCCGGCGAAAGCCGGGGGAAGCAATTCAGGGCGGTTTGTGCCTGCTCTGGATTGCCGCGTCGCCTTCGGCTCCTCGCAATGACGGATTTGAGAAAGTGAAGTAGGTCATGCCGTTTCAGCCCCGCGTCGCGATCCTCGTCCCGGCGCCCGACTATTACGAGAAGTGGCAGCCCGCCTTTGCCCGCAAGGCGGCGGCGCTGACGGCGGCCGGGTTGATCGTCGAGCAGCGGGTCTGGAGCGATCCCGGCGATCTGTCGGGTTATGACCTCGTCCTTCCGCTGTTCGCCTGGGGTTATCAGCGCGATGTCGCCAGTTGGTATGCGCTGCTCGATCGGCTGGAGGACGCGCGCCTGCCGGTTGCCAATCCGGTGCCGGTGCTGCGCTGGAACAGCGACAAGGCCTATCTTGGCGAACTCGGTGCAAAGGGCGTCGCGGTCGTGCCGACGGTCGAGGTCGATGCGCTCGACGACGCGAGCCTGACCGAAGCGATGTCGGAGCTGGCGACCGACGAAATCGTGATCAAGCCGGCGATCTCGGGCGGCGCCGACGAAACGCATCGCATCGCGCCAGGGGCGCCGATCCCGGCCGATGCATTGGGGGCGCGGCGGCTGGTCCAGCCGCTGATGCCCGGCATCCTGACCGAGGGCGAATATTCGCTCTTCTTTTTTGCGGGCAAGTTCAGCCACGCGATCGTCAAGCGTCCGGCTTCGGGCGATTTTCGCGTTCAGGAGCAATTCGGCGGGCGCGAGACGGCGTGCGCGGCGAGCGACGCCGCGCAGGCGCTCGCCGCGCAGGCCCTCGCCGCGGCGCCGGCGGCGCCTGTTTACGCGCGCGTCGATATGGTCGGCGACGCGCTGGGCACGCTGCACATCATGGAACTCGAACTGATCGAGCCGTCGCTGTTCCTCCACCATGCACCGGACAAGGGCGCGGCGTTCGGATCGGCGGTCTATGGGGCGATCTGACCGGGCCGGCTCCGCCAAAGCCATTGGCGGATCGCCGAGGTCAGGTTCGGCGGATCGTCCGCTTCCATCCGCGCGACATCGATCCGCGCGACGAGCGCGTTGATGGGCAGGCCCTGCCGCGCGGCTTCGGCTTCGAGCGCGTCCCAGAACATCGGCTCAAGGCTGATCGAGGTCGGATGGCCGGCGATCGTCACCGATCGTTTGACCGGGGGGTGAAGCGGCGTGCTCAACGGCGCGCACGCCCGCGACGAACGATCAGGGCAGCGGCGAACGGGGCTTCGATCATGTTTCGGGTGTAGCGACTTGATGCGCCACAGCAAGGCTGCAGCCCGGCGGCTCCTGTTCCGGCCATCCCCAAAGCCGAGGTACGATTTATTTGGGGTGGCAGGCCATTTCGGCCTTCCGTAAACCGGCCAGCCGATCCGGTACAAATGCAGGCAGGCTCATGACAGGACTTCAGGCGCTCACCGAAAAGGAAAAGGAAACGTTGCGCCTGCTGGTCGACGGCCATGACGCGAAATCCATGGCGCGGCATCTGGGATTGTCGGTCCATACGATCAACGAACGCCTGCGCGATGCACGGCGCAAGATGTCGGCGTCGAGCAGCCGTGAGGCCGCGCGGCAGCTACGCGAGATCGAACGGGAGACCCCCCAATTTTTGGCGGACAGGGCTTTCAGGGATGCGGCCGTCGCGGCCGACATGGGAGAGCTTCGGACACCAGCCGGGACGCGCCGCATATCGCGCCGCACTGGCTGGATAGCCGGAGGAATTGTCATGTCGATCAGCCTTGCTCTCTTTGCGTTCGCGTCCTTGTCGGGGACCGCCGGGGCGCCCGCCGCGCCCAAGCCAGCCTCGGAGGCACCGGCGAGTGAAACCGCTGCGGTACAGGCGGCGCGTCAGTGGCTCGCCCTGACCGACAAAAGCGACTGGAACGGCAGTTGGAACGCCACCGGACAGGCGTTCAAGTCGCTCAACACGAGCGACCGGTGGGCCGAAGTGTCGCGGTCGGTCCGCACGCCGCTCGGCGCGCTCGTTTCCCGCGAATTGATCGGCGAAGAATATGTGCCCGCGCCGCCCTATGGCTATCAGGTCGTAAAGTTCAGGACGAGCTATGCGAACAAGGCAGGGGCGATCGAAACGCTGTCGCTGGTTCGCGAGGGCGAGGAGTGGCGCGTCGTCGGGGTTACGATCGAATAGGGGCAGCTTCGCGGGCGACGGCAAAGCCGCCGCCCGCCATCGTCAGTACATATGCTGGCCGCCGTTGATGCTCATCGTCGACCCGGTGACGAAGCCCGCATCCTCGCTGCACAAAAAGGCGACGCCGCGCGCGATTTCATCGGCCTGGCCGAGGCGCCCGACGGGAATCTTCGCGACGATCTTTTCGAGCACCGGCGCGGGCACCGCGGCAACCATGTCGGTGTCGATATAGCCGGGCGCGATCGCGTTGACTGTCACGCCTTTCTTCGCGCCTTCCTGCGCCAGCGCCTTGGTGAAGCCGTGGATGCCCGATTTCGCGGCCGCATAATTGACCTGGCCGTACTGGCCCGCCTGTCCGTTGATCGAACCGATATTGACGATGCGGCCCCAGCCGCGCTCGACCATGCCGCCGAAGGTCGCTTTCGCCATGTTGAAGCAGCCGCCAAGATTGACGCGCATCACATCGTCCCAATCGTCATAGCTCATGCGGGCAAGCGTGCCGTCGCGGGTGATGCCGGCGTTGTTGACGACGATGTCGATGGCGCCGATCTCTGCCGCGATCTGCGCGCAGCTGTCGAGGCATGCTTGGTGATCGCCGACGTCCCACTTCATCGCCCGGATGCCGGTCCGCTCGCTGAACTCGCGCGCCTTTTCGTCATTGCCGGCATAGTTGGCGACGACGGTGACGCCCTGTTCCTGCAGTTTCAGTGAAATCGCTTCCCCGATGCCGCGGCTGCCGCCGGTGACGATTGCGATTCGTGCCATAAATCAAGCTCTCCCACAGAGTTATGGGACGATGATTAGGCTGCGTCGCCGGAGCCCGCAAGTTGACCGGAACGTCAATCGCAAAGCTATGCAGCCGCATGAACCCTTTGGGGGGCGCTAGCTGCTCACCTGCGCCCGGACTTTGGAAAAGTCGCCGACGGCAAGGTTCGCCCTATCGATCGTCACGACCAGATTGTCGCGATCGCCAAAGATGCGGCTCATAAGTCCGCTGGTCGGCAATTCGAGCAGCACTGCGTCGCGCTCTTCGTCATAGTCGATCAGGTGGCGAAAGGGCTGATGCCCCATCGCGGCCATTTCGCGTTCGGCCAGGGCCTGCCACCAGGGTTCGAACAGCGCGCGCGCGGGTGCCGAAAGATTATCCGGATTGGCGCACCATGCGTGCTTTGCGCGATCGAACAGGATTGTCTGATAATCATGGACCCACAAATTCGCGTCGGCGCGATGGGTCGTCAGGGGCAGGATGATCGTCTCAACCTGTTCCGCGCCCGTTTCGGGATCGACCGAGCGGATCGCCTTGGCCCAGCGGATCGCGTGCAACCCCGCCATCACCGCCGTAGCGTCGGCCGCCGAGAAATCGGCGCGCGCCGCACTGTCACGGATAATGGCGATAATCTCTTCCGCGCGCGTGCGCGCCTCGCGGTTGATCGCGGCACGTTGTTCCATCTCGGAGACGTGCTCGGCGGCGGCGCCCGGCGGCGGCATGGCCTCGGCCGTCAGCCGGTCGAGCCGTTGCTCGAGCAATGTGACCATCATCGTCATACTGCCCCAGTCGAAGGGGTGGAAGGCTGGGTCGGCGATGTCGTAGCCGCCGTCGTAAAGCGCGGCGCCGGGCTCGGCGGGATCGCTTTCGCTGCGCGGATCAGCTTCGCCCGGATGCACGGCGACAAGGTCGACCGGCCATTCGGGAAAGGCGCGCACCGCATATGAAGCGAGATCGCCCGAGCCAAGGCGACCATAGGGGGCGAACCATCCTTCGGGGTCGTTGAGCGTGAAGGGTGGCGCAACGGGCAGACCCGGTTCGTGCAGATGAAGCACGCTCACGGCATATTTGCGGCGATGGATGAAGAATGCGAGCGCGCCGTCGCGCGGCCCCAGTCCGCCCCACAGATGCTGCGGCAGGTCGGCGCAGTTGATCTGCGCCAGGAAATCTGCCGGCTGATCGTCAATCTTCGGCCAATTCGTCCCGGCCGGCAGGTGTGGGCGACCACCGATCCAGCTATTCGTCGAGATCGCATCGCGCGGCGGGATCTGGGGGACGAGGCGAAGCGTGACCTCTTCGGCGTCGGGATTGCCCATACGGTGCGCTTCCGCCGCGACTTCGGATGCCATCGTCTCGAGCGTGGCTTCGACGGGTTCGATAACGGGCTCGACCGCGGCCGTTGGTTCGGAGTCGGCCTCATATCCGCTCTCGTCCGGCATCTCGGGCGGGTCGGTGCGGCGGATCCGCGCGAGGCGCGAGGGGGAGATTTCGACCTCCTCATATTCGGGTACGGCCTTGCGGGAGAGCTTTGGCAGACGGATTTCACGCGGCGCTCGTGGCGCGCGCGGGGCGGCGGCGACCGGGCGCGGGCGCCGCGACCACCAGATGGCGAAAGCGATTCCCAGAAAGGCCAATGTGGCTCCGGCGAGCATCAGCATCGCCGATTCGACCTCGTTCATGGTGAATCTCCAAAATGGCGCGTTCATGGCTTTTCCGCACCGGGTCGGAGGAAATTAGCGCATGGACCTAAACAGTTGGTAAGCGGACGGGATCAGAGCCATCCCGCCAGTTCGCGGCGCACCAGCGTTTCGAGCATCGCCATGCCGGGCGCGTCGGCGTTGAGGCATGGAAGATAGGCGAAATGCCGCCCGCCTGCGCTCTCGAACTGCTGCTTGCCGCGGATCGCCAGCTCTTCGAGCGTTTCGAGGCAATCGGCCGAAAAGCCGGGCGCGAACACCGCGACGCTGCGGCCTTCGCGGCCGAGCTGCTCAAGCCGCACATCGGTCGCGGGTTCGAGCCATTTGGCGCGCCCGAAGCGCGACTGGAACACCACCTCGACAGGACGGCCGAGTGCGTCCGACAGCAGTCGTGCGGTTTTGCGGCACTGGCAATGATAAGGATCGCCGAGGTGCAGCGTCCGTTCGGGCATCCCGTGAAAGCTGGCGAGCAGTACGTCGGGGGTGAAATCGAGCGCGGCAAGTCCGCGCTCCGCCGACTCTTTGAGCGCGCCCAAATAAGCGGCATCGTCGTGATAGGGCGGCAGAAAGCGCAACGTCGGCTGCCAGCGCAGCGTCTGCAGATGTTTGCCCACGGCATCGACCACCGTTGCGGTCGTCGCGGCGCAATATTGGGGATAAAGCGGCGCGACGAGGATATTGCGGCAGCCCGCCGCCGTCAGCGCGTCGATGGCCCCGCCGATCGCCGGTTCGCCGTAGCGCATGGCATGGGCGACTTTCACGGTTTCCCCGAACACGGCTTGCAATGCTTCAGCCTGCCTTTGCGTAATCGCGGCGAGCGGCGATCCTTCGTCGGTCCACACTTGCGCATAGGCGTGCGCGGATTTTTTCGGCCGTGTCGTCAGGATGATCCCGCGCAGGATCGGTTGCCAAAGGATCTGCGGGATTTCGACGACGCGGCGATCGGATAGGAATTCAGCGAGATAGCGGCGCACCGACGGCGCGTCGGGCGCGTCGGGAGTGCCGAGGTTGACCAGCAGCACCCCGATGCGCGGCGTCGCCACTTGCGGGTGGTCGGCCGGAAGGGGCGCAGCGGCTGCCTTGCCGTTTGTCATAACGGCTGCGCCGACAGCGGAATACGGCGGATGCGGCGACCGGTCGCGGCGTACATCGCATTGGCGATGGCCGGTGCGACGACCGGAACGCCGATTTCCCCAAGACCGCCGGGTTCGCGGTCGCTTTCGATGAATTCGACCAGAATCTGCGGCGTCTGTGACAGGTCAGGCAGGCCGAGCTGGCCGAATTTGCGTGCGGTTGCCAACCCGCCTTCATAATCGGTCGTTGCGCCGACCGCCGCGGCAAGGCCGAAGACCAGCCCGCCCTCGATCTGCTGGCGCGCGATCACCGGGTTCACAAGCCGTCCGGCGTCGACCACCGCGACCAATTGTTCGACCTGAAGCCCGCGTTCGCTTTGCCGTGCGGTTGCCATCAGCGCGATATGGCTGCCGCGCATCGAGTGGCAGGCCAGCCCCTGCGCTGTGCCTGAAAGCCCGCCTTCCCAACCGCCGAGGCTGGTCACCGTAAGCAGGCAGCGCGCGAGCAGCGGCGAATTGCCGAGCATCGCCATGCGATAGGACAGCGCGTCGGTCCCGGCGCGCGCCGCCATTTCGTCGACGAAACATTCGGTGAAAAAGGCGGTGTAGCTGTCGGCATTGCCGCGCCAACGCCCCGTCGGCAGGCCGATATCGGCGGGGCAATGATCGACTGCCCGATGCGGGATCGCATAGCCGCTTGCCGCGCCTTCGACCGCCATTGCATCGGCGCTGCCCGCCGCCGCGCGCTGTGCGACATCGGCCGGCGCATTGTCGAACAGGCGATCCCGAACCTCGTGATTCGTCGGCGGCACCGCGATGCGCGTCACCAACGCATCGATCCCGCCCGCGGCGTTGAGCGTCGCGGTCAGCTTGGCGCGCGCCGGTGCGCGGGGCGGCAAGCGCATGATCTCTTCGGCGCGCGACCAGGCAAGCTGGACCGGGCGTTTGACTTCGAGCGCGATGATCGCCGCCTGCACAGCGACATTGTGATCGAGGCAAGCGTCGAATGATCCGCCGGCCATCATCGGGAACAGCGTGACATTCGCGGGTGCCAGTCCGGTCGCGCCGGCAATCGCGTCGCGGCACTGCGCGGGCGCCTGCGTCGCGACCCAGACGCGCAACCCGTCGCGGTCGGGTGCGGCCGTTGCGCTGCGCGTTTCAATAGGGGCATGGAGCGCGGGGGCGACGGCATATTCGGCCGCCACCTTCTGCCGCCCTTCCATCGCCTCGGCGACGTCGCCCTCGCTCGCGATGCGATAGCCGTCGTCCTTCAGCGCGGCCTTCAGCGCCTTGTCGATCCGGTCCGTCGATATCGGCGTGCCCTCGGTCTCGAACACCGGGGCGAAACGGTCGAGCGCGCGGTTCGCCGCCCACCAATTGCGCGCCACGGTCGCGACCCAGCGTTCGTGCGTGACGACATGGAGCAGGCCGGGCGAAGCGAGCCCCTGTTTGCGATCGATGCTTTTCAGTCGAGTCGCGCCCAGCGGCCCCTGCCGGATCGCCGCGAACACCATGTCGGGCAGGCGAATGTCGCCGGCATAATTGGCCGATCCGTCGATCTTCGCGGGCAGGTCGAGCCGCGTCAGTTCCTTGCCGTAGAGCGGGTCCGCGCTGCTCGCGCGATAGACGGGCTCCACCGGCGGTTCGAGCAAGGCGGCCGCCGCCGCGACGTCGCCGAAGCGCATCCTTTTCTTGCCGTGAGTGACGAAGCCGTCCTGCGTGTCGCATTCTTCCCAATCGGCATCCCAGCGCGCGGCCGCGGCCATCATCAGCAGCGCGCGCGCCTGCGCCGCCGCGGCGCGGCACGGCGCCTCGAACATCCGCACCGACGAGCTGTTGGCGGTCAGCATCACGGCATGGCGAACCGCCCATTCGCGGCGCGCCCAACTGCGCACGTCCGAAACGAAATCGGGGACGCCCGTGCGCGGGGTAAAGACCGCGCTATCCTCGTCGACGAGCAGCGTGTTCGTATAGAGCGGGTTGATCGGCGCGGTTTCGACCGCGATCGTGCGCCAGTCGGCGCCGAGTTCGTCCGCCATGATCTGTGGCAACAGCGTCGTGACGCCCTGACCCATCTCGCATTGCGGGACGATCGCGCTGATGCGGCCATTGTCGCCGATCTTCAGAAAAGCGTTGAAAACATGTTCGTCGGGCGCGGCGGTAAGGTTGGGCTGGTAATCGCGCGGCCACATGCTCCATGCGACGGCAAGTCCACCCGCCGCGGTCGCGCCGACCAGCAACGAACGGCGGCTGACGTGCGGCAGGCGCGATTTATCTTTCCTCACAGTGTCGCGAATGCCGGCCATGCCCGCTGCTGATAGTCAGGGGCGCGAATCGGCGCAAAGAAAATCGCCCTTTCGCGTGGGGGGCTTGGTCGCGGTTATTTTTCCGAGAGCGCGAAATCGACGCGCACCGAAACCTGCGATTCGCTGACCCCCGGATTGAAAGGCGGGGCGGCGGATTGGGCAACGACCGCATTGGCTGCGTCGGCTTCGGCATAATAGGGCATTGGCGGCGAACCGTCGCCGCCATCGCGGATCGTCAGCACGCGGTCTATCTTGAGCCCGGCCGCCCCCGCATAGGCTTCGGCGCGGGCGCGAGCGGCGCGGTAAGCGGCGGCATAGGCCGATTTGGTCGCGGCTTCCTGATCGGATACGCGCAGCGTCGGCCCCGACAGGACATTGGCGCCGGCCTGCGTCGTTGCGGCGACCGCCTCGCCCGCCTTGTCGACCGCGCGCATCCGCACCTCGACCTGATTGACCGCTTCATATTTGCCCTTGTTGGCGCCCCAATCGATCCGGTTCACCGTGAGCTGGCGCGTCTGAAGGTCCTTGCCCGCCACACCAAAGGCTTTCAGCGCCTCGGTCACCTTGGTCATCGTTTCATTGTTCCGGCGGGTCGCGTCCTCGGCGGAGGCGGCGATCGTGCTCACCCCGGCGGTGAAGCGTGCCTCGTCAGGCCGCGTTTCGGATCGGCCGGTTGCCGAGACCGAAAGCAGCGTTTCGTCATGTCCGACACCGCGCGGGTCGGGCGCCTTTTCGCTGCATGCGCCGAGCGCGAGCAGCGGGATCAGTATAAGGGTCTGGCTGCGCATGAACTTTCTCCCGTCATGGCTGTCCAGCGTATGACGCGCGAAGCGGTTCCCTACCAGCCCCACGGCGCGGGTGGCGGCGCGACCGGCTTGGCATAATCGAACGCGACGCGAAAATGCCGGCCCTCGCGGTCCAGGCCATAGGTGAACCCAGCATCGGTGGTTTCGACCGACCAGATATTGGTCGTCGACACGCCGCGGCCGGTGCGTTCGAACATCGCGATCGATTCGGCGTCGACGGGGAAGGTCTGCCGCGCCGAGCTGCCGGCATCGGCGGTGTCGCCGCCATAGAGCGTGACGTCGTCCGACGTGCCATCGGCGTGGCGATGATCGTGCTTGAGGCGGAGGCCGGTGGCCGTCCGACTGATGATCCACGTCCGCGAACGGTCCCAGCCGCCGTCTTCGGCCATCCCGTCGATATGAAAGGGAATTTCGATCCGGTCTGCGGTGCAATGGCGGATATGCATCACCATCGCCTTGCCGCGCATCTCGGCATCGGCTTCCTGATCGCTCGCGAGCTTGCCGGCATAGGCTTGGCCGCAGCGGGCGGCGAGCCCCTCGAAAAAGGCGTCTTGCGGGTTTGCCCTGGCAGGCGTGCTTGCACAGCCCACGAGCATTGCTGCAGCGAGCAGCGCGGTGCCGCGCCTCATTTCAGCAGGCCCAGGCGCGGAACCTCGATCTTGGGACAGCGGTCCATGACCACGGTCAGTCCTGCTGCATCGGCGCGTTTCGCCGCGGCTTCGTTGATGACGCCGATCTGCATCCACACAGCTTTCGCGCCGTGGACGATCGCCTCGTCGACCGCGGCTCCCGCATCGTCGCTGTTGCGAAAGATGTCGACCAGTTCGGCAGGGGGCTCGACATTGGCGAGCGTCGCGACGACGGGGGCGCCGTGGATCGTCGATCCGGCATGGCCGGGATTGACCGCAATCACGTCATGGCCCTGCCGGACGAGGAAGGCGAGCACGCCATTCGACGGGCGCGCCGGGTTGGGCGACGCGCCGACGACCGCGATGCGGCGCGGCTGGCTCAGCAAATCGCGAATTTCGCCTTCGTCGTTGATCGCCATCATCTACCCTTTCGTGCGTTCAGCCATTCGGCCACTTTTGCCGCTATCGCGTGGAATGGTTCACCGGCGGGATCGGTTCCCGCCGCGGGCGGCACGCCGCCATCGCTCGCAAGGCGGATACCCATCGACAGCGGCACGCGGCCGAGGAAGTCGAGACCCATCGTGCCCGCCGCCGCCTCGGCGCCGCCGCTGCCGAACGGGTCGCTGACCTCGCCGCAATGCGGGCAGGTATAGCCCGCCATATTTTCGACGAGCCCGATGATCGGCACATGGGCCTGTTCGAACAGGCTGACCGCGCGCGTCGCGTCCATCAGCGCCAGGTCCTGCGGGGTCGAAACGATGACGGCGCCCGCGGGCTTGTGCTTCTGGATCATCGTCAATTGGACGTCGCCGGTGCCGGGGGGCAGGTCGACGACGAGCGTGTCGATGTCGCCCCAGCTTGCATCGACGAGTTGTTCGAGCGCCTTGCCCGCCATCGGGCCGCGCCAGGCGATCGCCTGTCCGGGCGCCGCAATCTGCCCGGTCGACAGCATCGGCACGCCATAGGCATTGGGCACGGGTGCCAGCTTCGATCCCCGCGCCTCGGGCTTTACGCCCTCGCTGTCCATCAATCGGGGCTGCGATGGACCATAGATGTCGGCGTCGACCAGCCCGACCTTCACGCCGAGACGGCGCAGCGCGACCGCCAAATTGGCGGCGAGGGTCGATTTGCCGACGCCGCCCTTGCCGCTGCCGACCGCGATGATCGTCATCGCCTTTTTCTCGGCGGTCATCGCGATGCGGACTTCACGCACCCCCGCTTCGGCGAGCAGGCCGGCGCGGAGCTTGTCCTCAAGCGGTTTGCGTTCTTCGGCCGCCAGCCCCGACACGTCGAGAACCACGGCAAGCAGGCCCGAATCGTCGAGCAGGCGCAGGCCGGATGTGCGCCCTTCGCTAAGCTCGGCGGCGGCGGCGGTCAGGCGGGCGATATCGGCGCTTTGTTCGGTCATGTCCGCGGCAGATAGGCATGATTGGCCTGTTTGCCAGCCATTTTCGCTCGCACCCCCTGTTAATCGCGCACGCCGCCCCTATAAAAGCAGCATGAGCAACGAAAATAACGGAAGCATGGCTGGCCGCGGTCCGGGGGGATTGCGGCGATTTTTCGGGTCGATCACCCAGATGGCGAACAGCCCCTGGGGCAGCCCCGGCAAGGGCGATGACGACGGAAAGGGCGACGGCAAACGCCCCGGTCCGCGCAACCCGTGGGTCACTCCCGATCCGGCTGACCAGCGGCGCGCGCAAAAGCCGCGCGGCCCCTCGGCGCTCGACGAATTGCTGCGCAAAGGGCGCGGCGGTTTCGGCGGTGGCGGCTCCGGCGGCGGTGGCCAGTTCAATTTCGGCGATTCGGCGAAGCTTTGGAAATGGGTGGTCCTCGCACTCGTCGTCGCATGGGTGCTATTCTCCTCTTTCCACATCGTCCCGCCTGAAAAGGAAGGCGTGATCACGCGCCTTGGCAGCTATTCGCGTACTGTCGGACCGGGCGTAAAGCTGACTTGGCCGGCGCCGATTGAACGCATCCGGCTGGAGGACGTCCGTGCGATCCGTACGATGGCGATCGGCTCGCCGAACGCGACGGACGAGAATTTCGTGCTGACGCGCGACCAGAGCATCGTCGACCTCGCCTATGAAGTCCGCTGGTCGGTGCGCGATCCCGAACTCTTCTTCTTCCAGCTCGCCGATCCCGAAGGCACGATCCGCGAAGTCGCCGAAAGCGCGATGCGCGCGACGGTCGCGAACTTCGACCTTGTTCAGGCGATCGGCCCCGGTCGCGTCGAGATCGAGACGCAGGTCCAGCAGCGCATGCAGGAATTGCTCAATCAGTATCGCGCCGGCGTGATGATCCAGGGCATTGCGATCCGCCAGGTCGATCCGCCGAGCCAGGTCGACGAGGCGTTCAAGGAAGTGACTGCGGCACGGCAGGAACGCGAATCGGCGATCAACCTTGCACGCGCCTATCAGCAGCAGGTTCTGGAGCGCGCGCGCGGCGACACTGCGGCGTTCGACAAGATTTACGAACAGTATAAGCTGGCGCCCGGCGTGACCAAGCAGCGCCTTTACTATGAAACGATGGAGACGGTGTTGTCGAACGTCGACAAGACGATTGTCGAGGCGCGCGGGGTAACCCCCTATCTGCCGCTCAATGAAGTGCAGAAGCGGATCAAGGCGCCCGAAGCCACCCAGAAGGGAGGCGAATGATGAATTCGCTGTTCCAGAACCCGATGCGGCTGCTCTTTGGCGTCGTCATCCTGCTCGTGATCCTGTCGCAATCGCTCGCGATCGTGCCGGAGGATAAGCAGGCGCTGATCCTGCGTTTCGGCGAGATCGAGCGGACGGTGAACCGTTACAAGCCGAACGAGGATTTCGGGCGCTCGGGCGCCGGTCTTGTCCTCCGCGTGCCGTTCACCGACGGCATTCAATATATCGACAAGCGCATCCTCGGCGTGAACATGGAGCGTCAGCAGGTGCTCTCGACCGATCAGCAGCGGTTGCAGGTCGACGCCTTCGCACGCTTCCGCATCACCAATCCCGTGCGCATGTACACCGCGATCCGTACCGAGGATAAGTTGCAGGCGCAGCTTGCGACGATCCTCGGCTCGTCGCTGCGCAACGAGCTTGGCAAGCGTACCTTCGCGACCTTGCTGTCGCCCGAACGCGGCGCGGTTATGGACAATATCCAGGTCGCACTGAACCGTGAGGCGAACAAATATGGCGCCGAGATTATCGACGTCCGGATCAAGCGCGCCGACCTTCCCGAAGGCGCAACGCTGGAGGCGGCATACAACCGCATGCGCACGGCGCGCCAGCAGGAAGCGATCTCGATCCGCGCCGAAGGGCAGAAGGAAGCGCAGATCATCCGGGGCGGTGCCGACGGTGAAGCGGCACGCATCTATGCCGCCAGTTTCGGCAAGGATCCCGAATTCTATGACTTCTACCGGGCGATGCAGAGCTATCGGCAGACTTTCCTGGGTGAAAATAACCAGGGCGGGACGTCGATCATCATGTCGGCAGATAATGAATATCTGAAGCGTTTCCGCGGCAACTGACGGTTCTGCGCCGGGCGGACGGCTCGATGAACAGATTGGGCAACTCCCGTTCATGTTCAATTGCCGTTCAGCCAATTCGCCGCAGACCGCCGCAGCCGGGGTAAATTGAGTTTTTCGAGAACGAAGAGGATTACCGATCGTGCGTTATGTTTATGGCATCACTTCGGCCTTGCTGGCGGGTGGCACCGCGCTGGCGCTGGTCACCCAGTCTCCCGTCGGCGCGCAGGTCGCGCAGAATGAGAAGAGCGAAATCGCCAAGGTCGTGCCGCGTTCGGGCGCGCCCGAAAGCTTTGCCGATCTTGTCGAACAGCTGCAGCCTGCGGTCGTCAACATTTCGACCAAGCAGGAAGTCACGCTGGGCGTCCGGCTCAATCCCTTCGCCGGGACGCGTGAGCCGATCACGCAGGAACAGCAGGGCGGCGGATCGGGTTTCCTGATTTCGGCCGACGGCTATATCGTCACCAACAACCATGTCATCTCGGGCGGTCCGCGCGGTGAAGAGGTGAATCAGGTCACGGTGACGCTGACCAATCAAAAGGAATATAAGGCGACCATCGTCGGCCGCGACGTCGCCTCTGACCTCGCGCTGCTCAAGATCGATGCGACCGGCCTGCCGTTCGTGAAATTCGCCGACAGCAGCACGGCACGCGTCGGTGACTGGGTCGTCGCGATCGGCAACCCGCTCGGCCTTGGCTCGACAGTGACCGCGGGCATCATCTCGGCGGTTCAGCGCAACCTTGGCAGCGGCGGTGCCTATGACCGCTATATCCAGACCGATACCGCGATCAACCGCGGCAACTCGGGCGGTCCGCTGTTCGACCTTCAGGGCAATGTCGTCGGCATCAACAATATGCTGATCTCGCCCGTCGGCGCGAACATAGGCGTCAATTTCGCTATCCCCGCCGATGCCGCGATGCCCGTGATCAATGCGCTGCGTTCGGGTGAGAAAATCCAGCGCGGCTATCTGGGCATCGGCATCGCGCCGGTCGACGAGGATCTGGCGGCTGCGCTCGGCCTGCCCAAGGATCGCGGCGAGTTCGTCCAGCGCGTCGAAGACGATCAGGCGGCGGCGAAGGCCGGGCTGAAGCGCGGCGACGTCGTGACCAAGGTCAACGGCAAGGATGTCACGCCGCAGCAGACGCTGTCGTACATCGTGTCGAACACCAAGCCCGGGACGCGCATCCCGATCGAGATCATCCGCGACGGCAAGACGATGACCCTCAATGCCGTGGTCGGTACGCGTCCGCCCGAGAGTGAACTGACCGGCTCGAACTTCGATCCCGAGGATGAACAGGCGGTCCCCGAGGATCCGACCGGCGCCGCCGACAAGACGATCCAGGAAGTGCTTGGCCTGTCGGTACAGGTCGTGACGCCCGACATCGCACGTGCGGTGGGTGTCGACGCCGGAACCAAGGGGCTGGTGATCGGCGCCGCGTCGGCGAACAGCGATGCCGGCCGCAAGGGCCTGCGTCGCGGCGACGTGATCCTCAGCGTCAATCGCGCGGCGGTGACGTCGAGCGATGCGCTTGCAAAGGCGGTCACCGACGCAAAGAAGGCGGGCCGCGATGCGGTATTGCTCGAAATCCTGCGTCGCGGTGGCCCCTCGGCCTTCATCGCCGTACGCGTGAAATAGGCCCAGCTTCGGCTGGCCGAAAAGGGGCGCCGCACCTTCGGGTCCGGCGCCCTTTTTGTTGCGCATGCTCCTCAATGTTCCTACTATGTTCGCATAACATCGAGTCGGGAGAATGATGATGATTGGCTATGTGACGCTGGGAACGAAGGATATCGCCAAGGCTGCGGTCTTTTACGACGCAATCGCCGCCGAGCTCGAAACGCCGCGGATGATGGAATATGACAGCTTCATCGCGTGGGGCAAACCGGGCGGCGGTGCCGGCATCGGCATCACCAAACCCTTCGACGGCAATGTCGCGACCGTGGGCAATGGCGTGATGGTCGCGCTAGAGGCTAAGGACCAGGATCAGGTCCAGCGTCTCTACGATATCGCGCTCGCCAACGGCGGCACCTGCGAAGGCCCTCCGGGGCCGCGCGGCGAGGGATTCTACGCGGGCTATTTTCGCGATCCCGACGGCAACAAGCTCAACGCCTTCATCATGGGGTGAACGGCTGCTGGCGACGGCCTTGGGGTGGTGAGCGGACGTTGCTTCCTTAATCCTTCGTCATCCCGGGCTTGACCCGGGATGACGATAGAATCGTCCGTTATCGGTCGTTACCGATGCCGTCCCGAACGGTTCAGGCGCCGAACGCGCCGTCGATGGTGTGCATTGCGCCGGTGACAAAGCCCGCTTCGGGGCCCGCCAGCCAGGCGACCATGCCCGCGACCTCTTCGGGGCGCCCATGGCGCTTGATCGCCATGAAGCTGTGCATCAACTCGCGCATCGGGCCATCCTCCGGATTCGCATCGGTATCGATCGGGCCGGGTTGCACGATATTGATCGTGATCCCGCGCGGTCCGAAATCGCGTGCCAGCCCGCGCGCCATGCCCTGCAACGCAGACTTGCTCAGCGCGTAGGAGGCCATACCGGGGACGGGCATGCGGTCGCCGTTGACCGACCCGATCACGATGATGCGACCGCCCTCGGGCATCTGCCGGGCGGCCTCGACCGACGCATGATAGGGCGCATTCACATTGACGCGGATCAGCCGGTCGACGTCGTCGGGATCGAGGTCGAGCGCGTCGCCGAACAGCGCAAAGCCCGCATTGACAACGAGTATGTCGAGCGGGCCGCTCTCGCGCACGCGTGCAATCACGGCGTCGCGGTCGCCGCTGTCGGTCGGGACGGCGGTCGTGCCGGTTTCGGCCGCCAACTGCTCGGCCGCCTCGCGCGAGCCATTATAGGTGAAGACGAGCTTTGCGCCGTCCGATGCGAAGCGGCGGACGATTGCCGCGCCGATCCCGCGGCTGCCGCCGAGGACGAGAACGGATTTTCCTTGGAATTCGGACATGGGGAGACTCCTTGCTTATTAATGTAGGAACCACTACATAAAACTGCGAAAGCTATCGTCAAGGTATTTTGTAACAGTGACTACAAATAAATCCCGTTCGCGCGGCCGGCCTAGGCGCTTCGACCCCGAAGCGGCGGTGGTGACGGCGCAGCAATTGTTCCACGCGCGCGGCTATGATGCGGTCAGCGTCGCCGATATCACCGAGGCGCTCGGTATCAATCCGCCCAGCTTTTATGCCGCTTTCGGCAGCAAGGCCGGACTTTATCAACGTGTACTCGACCATTGGACGGGGACCGAGGCGATCCCGCTCGCGGATATCCTGCGTCCCGACGTTCCCGTCGCCGCTGCCCTGGCCGCAATGCTGGAGGATGCCGCGCGTCGCTATGCCTCCGATCCGGCGGCGGGGGGCTGTCTCGTGCTCGAAGGCACGCGTTGCAACGACGACGGTGCGCGCGAAGCCGCCCGCACGCTCAACCTTGGGGCTGAAGAGTTCATCCGCGACTATATTGCGGCCCGCCATCCCGAAGCCGCCGATGAGGTCGGCGATTTTGTGAGCACGACGATGTCGGGGCTCTCAGCCAAGGCGCGAAGCGGGCACGATCTGCCGCGCCTTCTTGCCACCGCACGTCTCGCTGGCGGCGTTCTCGGGCAAATCCTGCCTGCCTGATCGCCGCCCCGATCATCACTTGGCCTATGCCCTCTTGCGAAGCCCTGCGGACGCGGCATAGTCCGCCGCCATGCGCATGTCATACAGCCCGCTCGCCCTCGCCGCCGCCTTGCTGGCCGCCGCACCCGTCCACGCCAAGCCCGCCGATACCGACGCGGCGAAAAAGATATTGAAGGACAGCATTGCGATCCCGACGGTCGAAGGGCGCGGACAGGTGCCGAAGCTCGCGGCCTATTATGCGAGCGTGCTGAAAGCCGCGGGCTATGCTGACAGCGATATCGAGATCACGCCGATGGGCGAAACCGCAACCTTTGCCGCGACGCTCGCCGGAACGGGCAAGGGCAAGCCGATCGTGCTGCTCGGCCACATGGACGTCGTCGAGGCCGACCCCAAGGACTGGACGCGTGATCCCTTCGTGCCCGTCGAGGAGGAAGGCTATATTTTCGGCCGCGGGTCGGAGGATAACAAGTTCGACGTCTCGATGATGGTCGCCACGATGGCACAGCTCAAAAAGGACGGCTTCAAGCCGAAGCGTTCGATCATCCTGTTGCTTTCCGGTGACGAGGAAACTTCGATGGTGACGACGCGCGCGCTTGCGGCGAAGTATAAGGGCGCCGAATTCGCCTTGAACGGCGACGGCGGCGGCGGGCTGATCGGCGAGGACGGCAAGCCCAAATATTACGGCCTGCAGGCGGGCGAGAAGACCTATGCCGACTTCACGCTCGAAGTGACCAATCCCGGCGGCCACAGTTCGCGCCCGTCGGACACCAATGCGATCGTCCAGCTTTCGAACGCGCTCGCCAAAGTCGGCGCCTATCGCTTCACGCCGCAACAAAATGAGCTGACCAAGGTCGGCATGCCTATCGTCGCCGATCAGGTCGGCGGCGATATCGGCGCGGCGCTCAAGGCTTTTGCCGCCAACCCCGCCGATGCGAAAGCCATCGCAGCAATCCGTGCCGACCCCGAATATATCGGCCAGATCGGTACCACTTGCGTCCCGACGCTGACCAAGGGCGGACATGCCGAAAATGCGCTGCCCCAGCGGGCGACCGCGAATATCAACTGCCGCATCTTTCCCGGCGTTCCGGTCGAAACGGTGCGTGCCGAGCTCGAAAAGGTGATCGCCGATCCTGCGGTCAAGGTGAAGACCGATCCCGACGCGAGCGCGAGCGATGCATCGCCGCTGCGCCCCGATGTCGTCGCGGCGGTGACGAAGGCCGTGCATGCGCGCGCGCCGGGCCTGCCGATCATCCCGTCGATGAGCGCGGGCGCCACCGACAGCTATCATTTCCGCATTCAGGGCGTGCCGAGCTATGGTGTCGCGGGCCTTTTCTCAAAGGCCAGCGACAGTTATGCGCACGGCCTTAACGAGCGCGTCCCCGTCGACGCGATCACGCCCGCGCTCGCGCATTGGGACAGCCTGCTGCGCGATCTTTCGAGATAACTGCTCGTCGCCCCGGCTTTGCTGGGGCGACGCGCTACACCAAAGCGCTCACCGCGCGCTCGACCATCTGGACTGCCGCATCCGCGCCGAAGCTTGTCGAGTCGAGCGACAGTTCGAGCCACAAGCCGTCGACCATGGCGGTCAGCATGATCGCCAGCCGTTCGGCATCCGCCGCGCCGCATGCCGTGAGCAACTCGCCCAGCCGTTCGCGATAGCCGGCGTAGCTTTCCGCGTGGATGTCCGCCATCCGTGCATCGCTTCGTGCCAGCGCCCAAAAGGCGGTCCATGCGCCCAGCAGTTCGGGATCGGTCACCGGCGGACGGAAGCTGGCGGTAAGATATGCGTTCAGCCGCGCGCGCGAATCCTTGCCCGCGCCCTCGACCGCCGCCGCGAAAATCGCGTCCATCCGGTCGCTCGTCGCTTGATAAGTGGCCGCGACCAGATCGTCGATGCCGCCGAAATAATGGCGCAGCAGACCGGGCGAAACACCTGCCTTTGCGCAGATGGCTCGAACATTCGTGCCCGCAAGACCATGTTCGGCAAGCACCGCCGCAGTCGCCTCGATCAGGTCGGCCCGGCGGGCATCGGCGCTTTCGCGCGTAAAGGCTTGGCGAGAGGGCTGCATGTTGTTATACGTTTGTACAACAAGGACGGGATTATGGCAACGCTACGCGACACTTTCGACAACATCGACCCGCTGGACGGCTGGTCGCTTCCCGCGTGGACATACAGCGACCCCGATTTCTACGCCGCCGAAATGGAGCGCATCTTCCGCCCGAGCTGGCAGGTCGTCTGCCACGACAGCGATATCCCGAACGTCGGCGACTGGCACAGCATCGACTATTGCGGCGAGAGCGTGATCCTGGTGCGCGGCACCGACCGCAACGTGCGCGCTTTCACTAATGTGTGCCGCCACCGCGGCTCGCGCCTCGTCGATGGCGCGGCCGGCTGCGCGAAGAAGCTCGTCTGCCCCTATCACGCCTGGACCTATGAACTCGACGGCCGCCTGACCGGGGTTCCCGATTCGGCGAGCTATCCGACGCTCGACAAGAGCAAGGCCGGGCTCGTTCCTGTGGGGCTCGAACAATGGCGCGGTTTCTGGTTCGTGCGGCTGGAGGATGATGGCGGGCCGTCGGTCGCATCGATGATGGCACCCTATGAGGCGCAGGTCGCTCCGTACCGTTTCGAGGAACTCGGCGCTTTGGGCCGCGTCACGCTGCGCCCGCGCGAGGTGAACTGGAAGAATGTCGGCGACAATTATTCGGACGGCCTTCACATCCCCGTCGCGCACCCTGGGCTGACGCGGCTTTTCGGCAAAAGCTATGGTGTCGAGGCCGAGGATAATGTCGATCGCATGTGGGGCGACCTGATCGACCGGCCGTCGGTGAACTGGTCCGAACGCATGTATCAACGACTGCTGCCCCCGGTGCCGCATTTGCCCGAAGCGAACCAGCGCCACTGGCTCTATTTCAAGCTGTGGCCGAATGTCGCGTTCGACATCTATCCCGATCAGGTCGATTTCATGCAATGGCTTCCAACCGGGCCGACGACCTGCCTGATCCGCGAGATCAGCTATGTGCTCCCCGATGAGCGCCGCGAGATGAAGGCTGCGCGCTACCTCAACTGGCGCATCAACCGACAGGTCAACGCCGAGGACACCGAACTGATCACGCGCGTCCAGCAGGGGATGCAGTCAAAGAGCTTCACCATGGGACCGCTCAGCGACAAGGAAGTGTGCCTCAAGCATTTCTGCTCGCGGATGCGCGACCTGGTTCCAGAGGCGCGGCTGGAGCGAGCGCCGGCGTCGGGGTGGAGCAGGAGGGGATGAGTATCCTCCTATTTCCGTTCGCATCGAGCGAAGTCGAGATGCCCATCGGGAACGCCCTGCCTCCCGGTGTCTCGACTTCGCTCGACACGACCGGAGATAGCCATGGCTGATCTACCTACTATCATCGTGGGCGGCGGACCCGCGGGCATGGTCGCCGGCCTGCTGCTCGCGCGCGCCGGCGTGCCTGTCACCATCCTCGAAAAGCACGCCGACTTCCTCCGCGATTTCCGCGGCGACACGGTGCATCCCTCGACGCTCGCACTGTTCAACGAGATCGGTCTGCTCGAAGAGTTGCTGAAAGAGCCGCACGCTGCGATCGACACGATGACGCTGAACTTGCTCGGCGGTCACTATACGATCGCGACGATGAAGCATCTGCCCGTCGCGGCGCGCTTTGTCGCGATGATGCCGCAATGGGATTTGCTCGATTTCATCGCCGGGCAGGGCCGGAAATATCCGACCTTCGACCTGCGCATGTCGACCGAGGCGACTGGGTTGACCTTCGATGCGAACGGCCGCGCCAGCGGCGTGGCGCTGGCCAGCGGCGAAACCTTGCCCGCGCGGCTCGTCATCGCTGCCGACGGCCGTCGCTCGGTGCTGCGCGATGCCGCCGAATTGCCTCTCGAAGATCTGGGCGCGCCGATGGATGTGCTGTGGTTTCGTGTCCCCGTTCCGGCAGGAATGAACATGTCCGAAGTCGCGCTCGGCACGATCGACAAGGGCGGCATGGTCGTCGCAATCCCGCGCGGCGATTATTGGCAATGCGCGCAGATCATCGAAAAGGGCGGCTTCGCTCCGATCGAGGCGCGGGGAATTGCAGCGTTTCGCGACAAGGTGGTCGAAATTGCCCCGGGTCTGGCTGCGGGGATTGAGGCGATCCAGAGCTTCGACGATGTGAAATTGCTTTCGGTCGCGCTCGACCGGCTGACGCGCTGGTCGCGCCCCGGCCTGCTTGCGATCGGCGATGCCGCACACGCGATGTCGCCCGTCGGCGGTGTCGGCATCAATCTCGCTGTGCAGGATGCGGTTGCGGCAGCGAACATCCTTGCGGCGCCGCTCGCTGCGGGCGCCGACCCCGATCCGCTGCTCGCGCGCGTGCAGGAGCGCCGCTGGAAACCGACGACGCGTATGCAGGCGATCCAGCGGTTCGCGCATCAGCGCGTCATCGAACCGATGTTGCGCGGCGAAATCACGCGTGTGCCCTTCGCTGTCCGCTTGCTCGACCGCGTTCCGCTGCTGCGCCGCATTCCGGGCCGAATCCTCGGCCTCGGCTTCGGCCGCCAACATGTTCAATCCCCGCTCGCGAAAGATTTTCAATGACCAAAGCCTATGACGCCCTGATTATCGGTGCCGGCCACAACGGCCTCGTCTGCGCCTTCTATCTTGCCAAGGCGGGGCTGAAGGTACGCATCGTCGAGGCGCGGGATGTTGTTGGCGGTGCCGCGGTGACCGAGGAATTCGCCCCGGGTTTCCGCAATTCGGTCGCGAGCTATACGGTCAGCCTGCTGCAGCCGAAGGTGATCGCCGACATGAAGCTGGCCGATCACGGTTACCGCGTGATCGAGCGGCCGATCAGCAATTTCCTGCCGCAAGAGGATGGCGGTTATCTGAAGCTCGGCGGCGGGCTCGAACGGACGCAGGCCGAGTTCCGCAAGTTCAGCAATCGCGACGCCGAGGTGCTGCCGCAATATTATGACGCGCTTGAAAATGTCGCCGAACTGCTTCGCGACCTCGCGCTGCGCGTCCCGCCCAATGTCGGCGAAGGACTGCGCACGCTGCTCGACGGCGCGCGGCAGGGGCGGCGCTTTGCAGGCCTCAGCCTCGAACAACAGCGCGATGTGCTCGACCTCTTCACGAAATCGGCGCGCACGATGCTCGATAGCTGGTTCGAAAGCGAGGCGGTCAAGGCTGCCTTCGGCTTCGACGCCGTAGTCGGCAACTACGCCAGCCCCGATACGCCGGGTAGTGCCTATGTCCTCCTCCACCACGTCTTTGGTGAGGTGAACGGCAAGAAGGGCGCATGGGGCCATAGCGTCGGCGGCATGGGCAAGATTACCGAGATCATGGCGAAGGTCTGCCGCGACATGGGTGTCGAGATCAGCCTCGAAAGCCCCGTTGCCAAGGTACTTGTCGACGGCGGCAAGGCGGTCGGCGTCAAGCTTGTCGGCGGCGAGGAAATCGCCGCGGCGCGGGTGATCGCCAATGTCGGTCCGAAGCTACTCTACGAGCGGATGATGGACGCGAGCGATCTGCCCGCCGACTTCGAACGCCGGATCAAGGGCTTCAAGGCGGGCAGCGGCACGTTCCGCATGAATGTCGCGCTCAGCGAGCTGCCGAAATTCACCTGCCTTCCCGAACCGGGCGAGCATCATCAGTCGGGGATCATCCTCGCGCCGACGCTCGATTATATGGACCGCGCTTTCCTCGATGCGAAGCAGTACGGCTGGTCGAAGGCGCCGATCGTCGAGATGCTGATCCCTTCGACCGTCGACGACAGCCTCGCGCCCGAGGGGTGCCATGTCGCGAGCCTGTTCTGCCAGCAGTTTGCGCCGGAGTTGCCCGGCGGGCGTGATTGGGACGATGAGGAGGGGGCCGCGGCCGACTGCATCATCGACACGGTCGAAAAGCACGCGCCCGGATTCCGCGCGAGCATCGTTGGCCAGACGCGCCTTTCGCCCAAGGGGCTCGAACGCAAATTCGGCCTCGTCGGCGGCGACATCATGCACGGCAATATGAGCCTCGATCAATTGTGGGCCGCACGGCCCGTGCTCGGCAATGGTGGCTATCGTGGGCCGGTGAAGGGGCTCTATATGTGCGGTGCGGGCACGCATCCGGGTGGCGGCGTCACCGGCGCACCGGGACATAATGCCGCCGAGGTCATCTTACGCGATCGGGGCTTCTTCGCCCCCCGATGGCGTTGAGGCGGGCGCCGACTCGCGCGTCCACCAATATAGCGGCAACCCCGCCGCCATCAGAATCAGGCTCATCGCGCTGACCTGTAGCCCGGCGCCCCATAAGGTCCAGACCGAATAGGCTAGGCCGATAAGGGCGACCGGGATCGCGACGCGTAGCCGCAACGCGGCCGCCGCGCAGGAGAGGTAGAGCCAGAGCGTCACCGACGTCGACAGGATCGCCATGAAGGTGAACATTTCGGCGGTCGACTTGCTGTTGTTGAGAATGACGCACGCGGTCGCCAGCATGCTCGCGCAGAGCAGCGCCGCGACCGGCGTCCCGTGGCGGTTGGTGCGTGCGAACCACTGCGGAAACAGGCCCTGACGCGCGAGTGTGGCCGGCAGCTCGGCCTGGATCAGCGTAAAGCCGTTGAGCGCGCCGATTGCGCTGATCGCTGCGAAGGCGGCGATGAACAGCGCCGGCCCGTGGCCCCAATAGGTTTCGGCAAAAAGGGCGAAGGGTGCGTCGGATTTGGCGACTTCGTCCGCGGGCAGCATCAGCGCGACCGCCGAACAGACGATCAGGTAGAGAATGCCGGTTGTCAGCGTGCCGATGATCGTCGCGCGCGGGATGGTGATGGTCGGGTCCTTGACCTTATCGGTCGCGACGCTCGCCGATTCAAAGCCAAGCAGCGCCCATAAGGTCAGGATCGCCGATCCGCTGACCGCAGTCAGCGACAATCCCTCGGCCGGGAAGGGCGTCGTGACGACGGGTGTCTCGCCGCCGAACGCGACGGGGATAAGGACGATCACCGTCAACAGCGGGATCAGCTTGATGAGCAGTGTGACGACCTGGAATCGCCCCGCCGCGCGCGCGCCGCGCCAGTTGATTGCGGTGACGATCCAGATCAGGGCGAGCGTCGACAGCGCGATATGCTCGCCGAGCACGGGCGCAAACAGGCTGAGAAAGCTGACCGCAGCGACCGCGAGCGTAACATTGGCAGTCCACACCGACACCCAATAGGCCCAGCCAATCATGAAGCTGGGGATGCGTCCGAAAGCGAGTTGGACGAAAGCGGTCGGCCCGCTCGCCTTCGGAAAGGCGACAGTCAGCCGCGCGATCACCACGGCGAGCGCGAGCGCGCCGGCGATTGTGATCGCCCAGCCTGCAACGCCGTTCCAGCCAAAGGGAGCAAGGCTGGCGGGGAGGAGGAACACCCCCGACCCGATCATATTTCCCATGACGAGCGCGACGCACATCGAAAGGCCGAGCTTCTGGGCGGGCCTGACGCCTGCGGTCGTCGTATCTGTCATGCGAAGCCGGTTCCCATCCTGAATGTCCGGTCGCGATCGACCCGGGCGTCGATACCGTCCGAACGGGACCTGTTCGTCCATGCCCCGGGTGGGGAATGGTGTCCGGGGCGCGGCACGGCGGATATTGCGCCGCGCCCCGGCGGGTTGCTCAGAAGTCCTTGCTTACCTTGATCCCGATCAGCCGCGGACGGATGACATTGTCGTAAAAGACGCCGCCATTCGCCGTGTCGCCATCGGCATCGCCGCAGACCGTCTCGCCGCACTGGACCGCGCTGTTGATCACGCCGCGGCTGTCGAACAAATTGGTCGCGAACAATTCGGCATCCCAGCCTTCGCCCTTCACGCCTATGCTGAAATCGGCGGTCGTATAGGCTTTGAAATCGCCGACGATGTCATTTTCGAGCGTGCGAAGGTCGGACCGCCTTTTGCCGATATGGTTGACCGCAAACTGGACGTGGCCGTCCAACCCGCTGATAGGAAATTCATAGCGCGCAACCGCGTTGCCCTTGAATTTCGCGGTGACCGGCAGGCGCGATCCCGACGGCGCGAGCTCGGCGTTGCCGGGTGTGGTGCAGTCGAAATCGGCGTTTGCAATGGCGCAGAAATCGCGGCGGATCGTCGCGTCGTTATAGCTGCCGCCTATGCCGAGCGAGAAGCCGCCCGCGCGATAGCTGACATCAGCCTCAAGCCCTCGAATCCGCGCGATGCCCGCGTTGCGCACTTCGCTGAGGCCGTTGGCGCCGAGGAAGGAAAGCTGGATATTCTTCCAATCCTCCTGATAGACGGCCCCGTTGAAGCGGACCGGGCCGAAGCTGGTCTTCCACCCCAGTTCATAATTGTCGAGCGTATCAGAACCATAGGGCGGCAACGAGCCGCGCCGGTTGATGCCGCCAGGGCGGAAACCGCGCGACCATGTCGCATACATCATCACATCGTCGGTGAATTTGTACGTCAGGTTCAGCTTGTGGATAAAGTCGGTCTTCTTCGTCCGCTTGTCGAGGTTGGTGCAGGGCGACCCGTCGACCACGGCCGGTCCCTGGCAAGCGTAGACCGGATTGCTGCTGAAACCCGGATTATTGTATCCGAAGAAGCCGACCAAGCTATTGTCGAACTTGTACAGGCGGCCGCCACCGGTAAGCGTCAGCTTTTCGGTGATGTCGAAGCTGAGTTCGCCGAATGCCGCATAATCGCGGTCGACGCGCAGCTGTTTTGTCAGCCAGATATTGTCGATCGTGGTCGGCACCTGCTGATCGTCGGACAGATTGTCGATGATATAATGCTGTTCGATATTGTGTGACTGGCGCTGGTAGAACAATCCGCCGATGAAGCGGATGCGCGCGTCGGCGGGCGAGGCGACGCGGATTTCTCCGAAATTGCGGCGATAGCGATCGATGCCCTGGATATATTGATTGGGGCTGATGACATCGCCCGCATTGTCATAGAGATAGGCCCCTGACCCAAAGAGCGCGTCATAGAAATACGCATAGTCCGAATAGTCGCTGTCCGTCAGTGTCTTGCGGCGCAGGTGGCCGCCAGTCACCGTCAGGTCCCAGCTTCCGATCTTGCCCTCGATCGTCAGCGCGGCCTGGATCCATTTATCGTCGCTGCGTTCGGGGTTGTACTGGACCGTCTGCAGGCTGCGCGTCACTGCGGATGAACGTTCCTGTGCAAAGCTGCCGTCGGCTTTCTGAATCTGCCCCATCAGCGTAGGACGGATCGTCCAGTCGTCGTCGAGTTCGATACCGAGCGCAAGGCGCGCGCCATAGGTGTCGACGGTGTTATAATCCTTCTCGACCAGATCGTCGTTGGTCTGGGTCACGCCGCTAGACGGATAAGTTCGGCTTCCCGCGATATTGTCGATATAGCCCGCATCGTGGCGATACCAGCCGACGAGACGCAGGGCAGCGCGATCGCTGAGCCGGGCGTTGACAAAGCCCTCGGCAACCCCGCCGATGCCGCCGTGCGACACCGTATTGAGCTCAAGCCCCGCCGAGCCATAGGTTCCGCTCGTGTCGGGCCGGTTGGTGACCAGCTTGATCGTGCCCGCCATCGAGCTCGCGCCATAAAGCGTGCCCTGCGGCCCCGCGAGCGCCTCGACGCGCGCAAAGTCATAGGCGTGGATGTCGAGCGCGCCCTGGATGGTCGTGATCGGCATTTCGTCTAGGTAGGTGCCGACGGTCGGGAGCGAGGTCGAGTGGTTGGCGTTCTCGCCCGATGCGACGCCGCGGAAATAGACCTGGCTGAACCCCGGCGCGAGCGTCTGGATCGTTACCGAGGGCAGGAATTTGACGACGTCCTGGAATTCCTTGACCTGCAGCTCGTCGAGCCGCTCGGTCCCGATCGCCGTGATCGCGAGAGGGACGTCCTGCAGATTTTCTTCGCGCTTCGACGCTGTAACGACGATGTCGCGATCGTCGTCGGTGTTGCTTTGCTGCGCCAGCGCCGCTCCCGATGTGCACAGGACTGTGGTGCCGAGCAGAAATGCGCCGCTTTTGGTCAATACTGTCGATAGTTTCCGCATGGAGTTCCCCCTCGATGACAGTGATGTGACGAGAATGACGCGGCGCACCGCAAGCGCAAGCATTGTTGTGCCGCGCCGAAGTTGTTGGTCGAAAATGTCGCATGCTGTTGCCCAAAGGCAACGTTTTGTCGTGCGGCGACTTAGCGCAACCCGACCGGAACTGCGGGATACGTGTCCAGAACGGGCCCCAGGGCCTGTTTCAGTGGGGCGAGCCATTGTTCATATGGCTGCCACTGCCCGACCCCGTCGCGGTTGATCGGCCGCCGCACCTGCTCGCTAGACGCCGTCCGTACTGCGCGGGCATTGGTGTGGAACGCCATGCACGCCTCTTCGAAAGGCTGGTTCAGCCAGGCGAGCATCGCGCGCACTTCGGTCTCGGGATCGTCGAGCAATGCCTCATGGATCACACGGTGGACGCGGCCGGGTTGCACCGCGTCGATATGCGCCATCAGCCGCACATAGTCGCGATAATAGCCGCCGACGTCGGCAAGGCCGTAACTGAATGCCTGCCCCTTGGCATAATGCTGGCGAAAGTTCGAAAAGCAGCAGTCGAGCGGATGCCGCCGAGCGTCGATGATCTTCGCATTGGGCAGGATCAGGCGGATGAAGCCGGTATAGAGCCAGTTGTTCGGAAGCTTGTCGATATAGAAGGGCTTGCCGGTCTTGCGCTGCACGGCAGTATGCTGAAGGAAGTCGGCCCCCAGTTCGGCCAGCCGTTCGTGCGGCGTATCCGCCAGCGCCTCGATCCAACGGCGGCCGTCGCCATACGCCTCGCGGCCCAGGCCGAGGGCGAGGGCGGGGATGTCGGGCAGTTCCATCGTGCCCTCGATCGCCGAATGGCAGCTAAGAATCTGTTCGATCAGCGTCGATCCGGCGCGCGGCATGCCGAGGATGAAGATCGGATCGGGCGCGGGGTCGCCGGCACCGGCGCGCGCGGCAAAGAATTCGGGGGTGCAGGCGGCGATGATCGCATCGACCGCGGCGCTTGTTTCGGCGGCACGATAGCCAAGCTGGGCAGACCGGATCGCGTTGCCCGCCGCATAATGCCGAAACGCCGGCTCGTGCTCGGCCGCATCGTCATAGGCCTTGCCGAGCGCGAAATGCAGGTGAAGCCGGTCGTCGTCGCGCGCGTCGCCGTCAGGCTCGGCTGCGACGAGTGCGGCCTCCATCGCGGCGCGGTCGCCAGCATCGAAGCGGATCGTCTTGAGGTTCGCAAGGCTCCACCAGATTTCGCCGAGTCCCGGATCGGCGGCAAGCGCGCGGCGATAGGCGGCGATGCTGTCGTCCTGGCGCCCCACGGTCTTGAGCATATGGCCATAGCTCATCCACAGCTTGGCATGATTGGGGAAGCGCTGCGTCAGTTCTTCATAGAGTGCGAGGGCTTCGTCATACCCCCCGATCCGCCCGAGTGCCGCGGCGCGCAAATTCGCGTGGGCGGGGTTGTCGGGATCGTCGCCGAGCACGGCATCGAGCGTCGCCGCCGCGTCGGCGAAGCGATTCTGCTTGTAATAGACGGTTGCGAGATTGGCCCGTGCGGCACCGAAACCCGGCGCGAGTTCGAGCGCGCGCGACAGCAATTTTTCGGCATCGTCGTAACGCCCGATCCGCCCCGCGACCTCGGCGAGCATGCGGATCGCGGCGACGTCGGTCGCATCCTCGCGCAGCCGCTGGCGCAGCGCCCCCTCGGCGTCGGGCAGTCGGTCCTCGGCGAGCGCGATCGCGGCATCGACCATCGCTTCGTCGTGGATCGTTGCACCGACTGCGGCAAGCGACGCGGCCTGCGCTTCCGCCTCGCGGCGTAGCGCGCGCAGTGCATGGGCGGCGAGACGATGCGCCGCCGCCGACGTCGGGACGGCGTCGATGATCGCCTGCGCCTGCGCAAGCGCGGCGGCGGGCTCGCTGCTCAGCAGGCGGCGGGCGTTGGCGAGCGCTTCATCATGGGTGACGGTCGCCAAATGCGCCGGCCTCAGCTTTTCGCCGCGCGGGCTTTCGCCACCGCCTGGCGCAGCCCGTCGTAACCGATCTGGCCCTGGAACAGCTGGTTGCCGATGATCCACGTCGGGGTGGCGTTGAGCTGCAGTTGGGTCGCGATCGCAAGATTGCTGTCGAGCTCGCGCTGGAACAGCGCCTCGTTCGCGGTCGCGTCGGCGGTGCCGTCGGTAACGACGCCGACCTTTTCGGCGACCGCAGCGATCGCCGCCTTGTCGAGCGAACCCGCCGCGAACATCGCGTGGTGGAAGGCGTCATATTTGCCCTGCCGCGCTGCGGCGAGCGCCATGATCGCGGCGTCGCGGCTTTGCGGTGCGATGATCGGCAGTTCGCGGAACACGACCTTCAGCCGCTTGTCCTCGCGGATCAGGCGGTCGACGTCGGGCACGCTCGCGCGGCAGAAACCGCACGCATAATCGGTGAAGACGACGAGGGTGACGTCGCCGTCGGCATTGCCCGCCCACGCACCGGCATAGGGTTTTTCGAGTGCTGGGCGGATCGCGTCGATGGCCTTTGCTATTTCGCCATTGCGCTGCGCTTCGAGCGCCTCGGGAATAATCTGTGGGTTTGCCTTGATATAGTCGGCGACGATCGTCTCGACCTCGCTTTTGCTCATTCCGCCGCCGAAGCGCCCGCCGAGCCAAAAAACGGCAGCGAGCAGAAGAATTCCGCCCGCGACCATGGCCCATGGGCGCGTTGAAACGCCTTCCATCCCCATCCCCTTCACCTGCGGCAAGCTTTGCGCCGACATCGCCTTGGTCGTTGCGGCTTTTTTCGCCGGCTGCGCAATCGGCGAGCGATCATCGCCCTCCATTGCATGCGCCGCGGCTGGCTTTGCAATAGCGGGGATCGCAGCGTCGCCGGCGAACAGCGGCAGATCGGGCGCCGCAGGCGCATTCGCCTGCGCGGCCGCGGCTTCCTCGCGCGCGAGCAATTGTTCTAGTCCGGAAGGCGGCGGGACCAATTCCTCGCGCGGTGCGGGGCGCAGCTTGCTTGCGGCATCGCCGATCCCGTCGCGCAGGCTTTCGCCCCCTGCCTTGGCGATATCGACCACACCGGCCTTGGTCTTGCCCGCGACTTCGCCGAGCCCGCGCCCGGCTTCGCTCGACAGCTTGGCCACCTTGTCGCCAAGAGCCATTTTCTCCCACGCTTCGCCGCTCGCTTTTGCGGCAGCGCGGCCCGCCTGCGCCGACCCGCGGCCCGCAGCGCGAGCCGCGCGCGCCGTCAGCGCGCCGGTCTTTGCCGCGAGTTCGCGCGAACGGCGCGGGATTTCCATCGCTTCGACGCGCGCGGGAATGTCGGCGCGGTCGCCGACGCGGATCGTCCAGTCGGCAAAGGCTTCGGCGCCGCTCTGAATGCGGTCCCACAGATTCGCAGCGCCAGCCTTGAACGCCTCCGGCTTTACAAGAGGATCGCGCGGCTTTTCGGGGGCGCCGTAACGCGCGAGGTCGATGCCGACGGGCGGCTCCTCCTTCGGTTTCGCCAATCCCTCGTCATGCGCCGGCGCGCCGCCGGTCGGCGTCGGTGCGGGGTTGCGCAGCCATGGCTGGTAATAATCGTCTTTTTTATCGGTCACTTATCGCCCTCGAGCATCACGGAAATGCGACGCGTCGTCCCTGTCTTCACCCGAATCTAACGCCGTTTGCGCTCGCGTTCCACCTCGGCGCGAGCGACCAGTGAAATATCCTGTGCACGGATCCAGTCGGGCGAGCCCTGGGGCAAGCCCTGCATCGCCAGTTCGGCATTACGCAGCGCGAGCCCCGACTGTCCACCCTCAAGACTGTAGCGTTCGGCCGAGGCGAGCGCGGCGCGCGCCTGATCGCCCTTGTTCGCATAGACGATGCCAAGCTGATACCAGGCGAAAGGATTCTGATTGTCGAGCGCAACGGCGGTTTTCAGCACCTCTTCGGCTTCGGCATAGTTTGCCGGATCCTCGGTTGCGATCAGCGCATGGCCCAGCGTCGCGCTGATCAGCGGCTGTGACCGCGACAGGGTCACGGCCTTGCGCAGTGCCGGGATCGCTTCCTTCGGCCGCCCCGATTCGAGCAGAACCTGTCCTTCGAGTTCGAGGAAATAGGGATCGTTCGGGTTTGTCGCGAGCAGACCTTCGACCTCGGTCAGCGCCTTTTGCGGATAGGCGCTCTTGTGCCAGGCATAAGCCCGGGCGTAGCGCGCCGGGATGGTCGTGTTGCTCTCGGGGAATTTGCGCAATGTACGTTCGGGCTCGGCGATATAGCCCGACAGCTTCGCCTTGATCCGCTGAAAACGGGCCTCGATCTTCGGGTCGGCGGGCTTTTCCCACGCGGGATCGATGACATAGACTTCGCGCAGCGCCTGAATGCGGTCGCCCGACATCGGGTGCGTCCGGCCATAAGCCTGATCGTCGTCCTGCTTTACCCCGTAACGGAACTCCAGGTTTTGCAGTTTCTTGAAGAAGGCCAGGCTGCCACGGCCGCTGATTCCGGCCTTCGACAAATATTGGGCGCCTGCGGCGTCGGCGGTCGATTCCTGCACGCGGCTGAACGCGAGGAACTTGCCGAGTGCGGCCTGCTGGCCCGCCATCATGATCCCCATGCCGGCCTCGCCGCCGCCAGCCGCAATCGCCGCGGCGCCGAGAAGCAAGCTGAGAAGCGAGATGCCCGTCGCGGTCTTGGCGCCTTCATTGACGCGGATCGCGTGGCCGCCCATCACATGTCCGAGTTCGTGCGCCAGCACGCCCTGCACCTCTTCGGCGCTGTCCGCGGCTTCGATCAGCCCGCTGAAGACATAGATGTCCTGACTGCCGGCGACAAAGGCGTTGATGCTGCGGTCGCCGAGCAGGTGAACGCGCACCTGCCCGGGCTTGAGCCCCGCGGCGACGAGCAGCGGGTCCATCATGTCCTGGAACAAGGCCTCGGTTTCGGCGTCGCGCAGGATCGACTGCGCCGCCGCCGGGCGCAACGCGATGGCGAACATCGCAAGCAATGTCAGCGCGATACGGAAAATGGAGCGCAGCCTGTGCGTTCCGAGCGCGGGTTGCAGGGAGGGGGCAGTCATCCCCGCCTCTCTTGCGCCGCGCGCCTGAACCCCGAGTGAAGCCATGAGGGCTTATTGGGGGGCAGGTCGCGCGGACGCAAGATGCAGATCGTGCTTATGCGATCAATCGGCCCTGATATCAGTTGCCACTCGATCGGCGTGGACGATCAATTGCCAAACGTACGCTGCCACCAGCCGCGGCGGGGTTCGCCGTCGGGGCCTTCGCTCTCGCCGTCGGCATCCGCTGCAACCGGCTCGGCTTCGCCCGCGGTCGCGGGTTCGGCTGGAGCTTCGGCGGCGATCGCCTTCTTCGCGCGGCTCGCGCGCTTTTTGGGCGCGGGCTTGGCCGGTTCGACTTCGGCTTCGGCAGGCGTCTCGGCGGCGGGTGCTTCCACAACCGGCGCTTCCGCAGCTTCCGCGGCCTCGGCTTCGGCGGCCAAAGCGGCTTTGGTCTTGCGCGGCGCGCGCTTGCGCTTCGGCTTTTCCTCGGCGGCCGGGGCTTCTTCGGCGACGGGCTCGGCGATTTCGGCGACCTCTACCGGCGCAGCTTCCGCTTCGGCTGCAGCGTCGTCAGTGGTCTCTACCGCGTCGGTCTTTTTCCGGCCACGTCCACCACGGCGGCGACGCGGCTTGGCTTCGGCTTCCTCGGCGTCTGCTTCGGGAGCGGCCTCGACAGCCTCTGCCGGCGCAGTTTCGCCGTTCTCGGCGTCGGAGTCGGCGATATCGTCACCGCGATCGTCGCCGCCCTCGCCACCTTCGACGATTTCATTGCCCTCGTCGTCGCGGCGGCCGCGGCGGCCACGGCGGCGGCGGCGGCGGCGCTTGCGGCCCTCACCGTCGCCTTCGCCTTCGTCGCGTTCGCGCGCGCCTTCCTCGCGGTCGCGCGAACGCGCAGGACGTTCTTCGGTCGCCTCTTCTTCGGCTTCCTCTTCTTCGTCCTCGGGATAATCGTCGTCGTCGTCCTCGATCGGGGCGATGGGGGCAAAGCTGCGGCGCGCGATCGGCGGCGGGCCGCTCACCTCAACCGCCATACGCGCGCCCTCGGTCTCGCCATCGGGCAAGATTTCGACGGTAACGCCATAAAGCTCTTCGATCTCGCGCAGTTCACGGCGCTTTTCGTTGAGCAGGTAGAAGGTCGCTTCCTGGCTTGCGCGCAGGGTGATCTTGTTGCCCTTGCCGCGTGCCGCTTCCTCTTCGATCAGGCGCAGCGCGCTGAGACCCGCGGAGCTGGCGGTGCGGACAAGGCCGGTGCCTTCGCAATGGGGGCAGGGGCGCGTCGACGCCTCAAGCACGCCTGTGCGCAGGCGCTGGCGGCTCATCTCCATCAGGCCGAAGCCCGAAATGCGGCCGACCTGGATGCGCGCGCGATCGTTCTTCAGCGCGTCCTTCATCGCGCGCTCGACCTTGCGGACGTTCGAGCCATGATCCATGTCGATGAAGTCGATCACGACCAGCCCGGCCATGTCGCGCAGGCGCAACTGGCGTGCGATCTCGTGCGCGGCCTCAAGATTGGTGCTGAGCGCCGTCTGCTCGATATTATGCTCGCGCGTCGAGCGTCCCGAGTTGATGTCGATCGACACCAAAGCCTCGGTCGGGTTGATCACCAGATAGCCGCCAGATTTTAGCTGGACGACGGGATTGAGCATCCCCGCGAGCTGATCCTCGACGCCGTAGCGCTGATAGAGCGACACCGGGTCGGCATATTGTTTCACGCGTCGCGCGTGGCTGGGCATCAGCAGCTTCATGAACTGCTTTGCGGCCTTATAGCCCTCGTCACCCTCGACGAGCACTTCCTCGATATCCTTGTGATAAATGTCGCGGATCGCGCGCTTCACCAGGTCGCTGTCCGAATGGATCAGCGCGGGCGCGCTCGATCCCAGCGTGTTTTCGCGAATTTCGTCCCACAGGCGGGCGAGATAGTCGAAGTCGCGCTTGATCTCGACCTTGGTGCGGCTCATCCCCGCGGTGCGGACGATGCAGCCCATCGTCGGCGGCAGCGCGAGTTCGTCGATCATCGCCTTCAGCTTGCGGCGATCGGCGCCGTTCGAAATCTTACGGCTGATCCCGCCGCCGTGCATCGTGTTCGGCATCAGCACGCAATAGCGGCCGGCGAGCGACAGATAGGTGGTAAGCGCTGCACCCTTGTTGCCGCGCTCTTCCTTGACGACCTGCACCAGCATCACCTGACGGCGACGGATGACGTCCTGAATCTTGTAGCGGCGGCGGAGCGACATGCGGCTTTCGCCGTCCTCGTCTTCACCCCGACGGCCCCGGCCGCGGCCCCGGCCGCCCTTGCGCCCGTCGCGTCCGCGGCGCTTGCGGTCGCCGCGGCCGTCCCCGGTTCCTTCTGCGCTTTCCTCAGCGCCTTCTTCGCCGTCGTTGTCGCCATTATCGGCGTCGCTATCCTCGTCGCCGTCGCCATCTTCGCCGATGGTTTCGGGTGCGGGTGCATCGCCATTCTCGTCTTCGTCGTGATATTCGACGTCGGCGACATCGCCTTCGAGTTCGTCCAGATCCTCTTCCGCGCGCTGCGCGGCGGCGGCGGCATGTTCGGCCTCTTCGCGCAGCAGCGCGTCGCGGTCTTCCTTTGGAATCTGGTAATAGTCGGGGTGGATTTCGCTGAAGGCGAGGAAGCCGTGGCGATTGCCGCCATATTCGACGAACGCCGCCTGCAGCGACGGTTCGACACGGGTAACCTTGGCCAGATAGATATTGCCCTTGAGCTGCTTGTGCTCGGCGGACTCGAAATCAAACTCCTCGATTCGGTTTCCCTTGGTGACGGCGACCCGGGTTTCTTCCCGGTGCCGCGCGTCGATCAACATGCGCGTGGTCATTAGATACACTCCAAGCGCGCCTCAGCGCGCCATCAAAAAATCCCGCGAACCTCCCCGAGGGAAGGCCACGGCGGATACGGGTGAAAAGAAAAAAGACGTTATTGCCGAAAGGAGCCTGCGTCCGGTCCTGGACGCGCATGCGGTCTTCAAATCCGGCGACGGCCGGGGCGAAAGCGCCCGCGTCGGGATTCAAAGAGGGCATGGCAAGCCTCATGCGGCATCAACCTGTTACGGGATGAGCGGGCGGGCAGGGCGGGCGTTTGCGAACGCCCCGACTGTCCGGTCAACCGGGTGGACTGGCGGCAGGTCGCCCTTCCCCGCATGTCCGGCACCAAGGCGGCCATGATCCGCATAGTCGCGGAGCAGGCCTTCCCCTCAAAAGGCCGGACGGCACCGGGAACGACACCGTCAGTGAGGGCGTGCTAGCATCGGCATCTGTCGACGGCAACCACAACCACCGCACAAAGATAGGATGGTGCGGGGGTGTTGCAAGAAAACCCGCATCCGCAAACGGGTTGAATTGCCCGATAATCCCACCGGTTGCGGTGGGTTTGACCCATGATGACTAATGGATGATTCACATCGTCGTGCGGCCGGCGACGCCATGTTTTTCAATAAGCGCTGGACCGGGACGCGTTTCGGGCGGCATAGACGCGCCATGAGCCTGCTCGCCCTGCTTGGCATGATCGCGTCGCCGTCCGCAGTCGTTGCGGGACGGCCAATCGTCGATCCGGCATTCGACAGGCCGCGCGGCGAAATGCAGATTTCGGCGGGTTTCCGTGCCAAGCGCCCCGGAAAACGATACAGCGTGACCGTTCCGATCGGAAAGCCGAAGCCTTCGGTCGCGCTGCCGCGCATCGAGGGGCCGGCGAACGACCGCCTGCCGCTGGTCGTGATCGACGCGGGGCATGGCGGGCACGACCCCGGCGCGATCAGCCCGCATAGCGGAAAACGCGAAAAGGATATCACGCTCGCGCTTGCCCGCGCGATCCGCGCCGATCTGCTTTCCTCGGGCCGCGTGCGCGTTGCGCTGACGCGCGCAGACGACCGTTTTCTGGTGCTTGAAGAACGTTATGGCATCGCCCGGCGGCTGAAAGCCGACCTGTTTATCTCTGTCCACGCCGATGCTGCCGAGAATCAACAGGCGAGCGGCGCATCGATCTATACCTTGTCCGAGGTCGCTTCCGACCGAGAGGCTGCGCGGCTTGCCGCGCGCGAGAACAAGGCGAATGTCATCAATGGCGTCGATCTCGGCGCGCACAGCGGCGATGTGTCGGCGATCCTGCTCGACCTGACCCAGCGCGAGACGATGAATGTCGCGTCCGAATTCGCGCGGCTGCTGCAGCGTGAGGCGTCGGGCGACGTCAAGTTCCGCACCACCGCGCACCGCTTCGCCTCGTTCATCGTGCTGAAGGCGCCCGACACGCCGTCGGTCCTGTTCGAAACGGGCTTTATCTCGAACAAGGATGACAGCGAATTTCTCGGTTCGCAGGCGGGCCAAAAAAAGGTCGCGCGCGGCGTGCGCAATGCGGTGCAGTTCCACTTCGCGCGGCAGATTTCGGCTCGTTAGGCGCGGTTCGTACTCAGCAGTGAGGTTGCCATATTGTCCGCCTAGGGGTGGAGAGTTGCCGTTGCCCTCTTTGGATATCGCTCGGCTGGATCCGGGATCGGGTCGGCGCAATATTCCAAAGTTCAGGGAAGTTCAGCCCTGTGAACGCCCCGATTTGCAAGTCGCGGAGCGCTGGATGTGCGCGGCACGTCCGATCATGGTCGCACCCGCAAGCTAGGCAGCGACCGCTTTTTGTTCACCGAATGAAAGAGCCGGATGAAGGCTGGCACGGCCAGATAATGTAGGAAAGACCTTTTTGGAGGCTATGTCTGTTTGGGGTGGGAAGCGGGCGTTTGCTACTATGTTGTACCTCGGCGAAGGCCGGGCCCCAGGGCTCTGGAAAGCCGAGCTGTGCGGATTGCCGCCCTGGACCCCGGCCTTCGCCGGGGCACATATTGCCGTCGTTAGTTTCCGGTCGTTTCTTCGCTCTCGTCATCCCGGGCTTGACCCGGGATCCCGCTTTTTGACGCACTCACCGACTTCTAGCGGGACCCCGGGTCAAGCCCGGGGTGACGAGGAGAGAATCTGCTCGCTTCCGGCCGAAAGCTGTCTCCAAGACGAATAAATATAGTCTTGACTAACTTTCTTGCGGCGCTCAGCTTCGCGTGGCTTACCGCGGGAGAGAAGCATGGCGTGGAGCAATTGGTCGGGCAGCGTCACAGCGAACGGCGAGGTCGCGCGTCCGCGAAGCGAGGATGAACTGGCGGCGCTCGTCCGCAGCGCGAATAGGCTGCGCGTCACCGGCGCGGGGCACAGCTTCATGCCGCTGTGCGAATCGGGTGAGCTCATCGTCAGCCTCGACGATATGGCGGGCGCGATACATGTCGCCGCCGACCGCCGCACCGCGCGCATCCCCGCCGGCTGGAGCATCCGACGCCTGACCGCCGCGCTGTGGGAGGAGGGGCTGGCGCTTGCCAATCAGGGCGACGTCAACCCGCAGTCGCTCGCCGGTGCGATGGCGACGGGCACGCACGGCACCGGGGTCGATCTGGGCTCTCTGTCGACTTTCGCGCGCGGGTTCCGCCTCGTCGGGGCGGATGGCGAGGCGCATTGGTGCGATGCGGCGACCAACGCCGATCTCTTTCAGGCGCAGCGGCTGTCGCTCGGCCTGTTTGGCGTCGCGACCGAAATCGAGGTTGCGGTCGTCCCAGCCTTTTGTCTTTCAGAGCGGATCGAAAAGCGGCGTTGGGCGGAAATCCGCGAAAGCTATGACGCGCTGGCGCAGCAGCACCGCCATATCGAATTCTGGTTCTTCCCGCACAGCGACCATGTGATCCTGAAAACGCTCGATCCGTGCGACCCCTGCGACCCGCCGCCGAGCACGACCGACATGGAAGAGGCGACGTTCCGGCGCATTCTCGACATTTCGGCGCGGCTGCCGTTCCTGACGCCCTTTCTTCAGCGCCTGATGATGCGGACGAACATCAGCGGTCGGCGTCGTGGTCCTGCGCACGCCATCTTCCCGTCGGATCGCACGATCCGGTTCGAGGAGATGGAATATGAAATGCCGCGCGCGGTCGGGCTTGAGGCGCTCGACGAGGTCGTCGGCTGGATCCGCAAGAAGCGGCTGTCGGTCACCTTCCCCTTCGAATATCGCACCGTCGCTGCCGACGATATCTGGATGAGCCCGATGAACGCGGGCCCGGTCGCGGCGATCTCGATGCATCAATATTCGAAAATGCCTTGGCGAAACCTGTTCGCCGACGCCGAAGCAATCTTTCGCGGCGCCGGAGGCCGGCCGCACTGGGCAAAGCGCCACACATTGAGCCGTGCCGACGTCGCCGCGCTTTACCCGATGGCGGGACGCTATACAGCGGTGCGCCGCGGCGCCGATCCGACCGGCAAATTTCTGAACCCCCACCTGGAGACATTGTTCGCATGACGACCGACCGTGAATTGCACGACCATCTGATCGGCCGGCAAGGCTCGCGCGCCGACCTCAACACGCCCGTGCTGGTGCTCGACGTCGATGCGCTCGACCGCAATATTGCGGCGATGGCGGCGCTTGTGGCCGCCCGCGGCGTCGCGCTGCGCCCGCATGCCAAGACGCACAAGAGCGTCGATATCGCAAAGCGTCAGATCGCGGCGGGCGCCGTCGGCGTGTGCTGTGCCAAGATCGGCGAGGCCGAGGCGCTGGCGGGGGGCGGGGTGACCGGCATCCTCATCACTTCGCCCGTTGCAGCGCCCGCGGCGATCGACCGGCTCGCGCGGCTCGCGGTAACAGCGGACGGGCTGATGGCGGTCGTCGATCATCCGAATATCGCCGAACGCCTCGATGTGGCGTTGGGGGCGGCCGGCGCAAAGCTCGACGTAATCATCGACATCGACCCCGGCATCGCGCGCACCGGCGTTGCTTCGGCCGAGGCGGCGGTGGCGCTCGCGAAGACGATCAGCGCATCGGCGAACCTCGAATATCGCGGGGTGCAATTTTACTGCGGGTCGCAGCAGCATATCGAAAGCTATGCCGATCGCCGCGCCGCGATCGTCGAACGCACCGCCTATCTGCAGGAGGTCATCGCCGCGCTCACCGACGCAGCCTTCGCGCCGTCCATCGTGACCGGATCGGGCACCGGTACGCACCGGATCGACCTGGACCTTGGCGTCTTCAATGAATTGCAGGCGGGAAGCTATGTCTTCATGGACAAGCAATATCTGGACTGCGACATCGCCGATGGCGCCGAACCGCCCTTCGAGGTTTCGCTTAGCGTCGATTCGCGCGTCGTCAGCGCCAATCACAGCGGGCTCGTCACGATCGACGCGGGTTACAAGTCGCTGTCGACCGACGGCGGCGTTGCGGTGGTCCAGCGCGGCGCGCCCGAAACCGCCTTTTTCGCGTTCATGGGCGACGAGCATGCCGCGCTGATTGCGCCCGAAATCGGAAATGAACTCCGCCCCGGCGATCCGGTCAGCCTGACCGTGCCGCACTGCGACCCGACGGTGAATCTCTATGATCATTACCATGTCGTCGCGGGCGACGCGCTCGTCGATATCTGGCCAGTGAGTGCGCGCGGCCGGGCGCGGTGATCGCCGCTGCCCGCCAGCCGCCGAAGCAGGATCGCGCGCGCCAGACGCGCGAACGGCTGCTCGACGTCGCGGGCGACTTGCTTGCCGATGTGGGGCTCGAGCGGATTTCGACCAACATGATCGCCGCGCGTGCCGGGCTGACGCCGCCTGCGCTCTATCGCTATTTCGACGATAAATATGCGGTCATCGAGGCGCTCGGGCGGCGGTTGATGGAAGGCCAGAACGATGTGCTCGAACGCTGGATCGCGCGCCATTCGCCCGGCGGGATAGCGGGCATGGCCGATCATATCGGTGAGCTTCTGGCCGAAAACGCCGCAGTGACGCGCGCCGAGCCGGGGGCGGTTTGGATCCTGCGCGCGCTCCACGCGACGCCGCGCCTCGTGCATGTCCGGCTCGAATCGCACCGGCACGTGACTGGTAGGCTCGCCGATGCCTGCGTGCCGCATATTCACGGTATCGACAAAGAGATGCTCTGGTCGCGGCTGCGTCTCGCGGTCGAACTCGGCTTCGCCGCCGACGAAATGCTCTATGAGGAAGATCGTGTTTCAGCGGCCACCGTGCGCGCCGAAGTGGCGGCAATGCTCCGCTCGACGCTGTTCGATCTGACAACGGGCGCCTAGTCGTGCGCCTCGCCGCATGCACGCTTCCCTTTCGTCGACACAGGCTTTAGAGGCGGGGACATATGGCCGCCGACAGTCCGCCCAATTTCCGCCTTCGCCTGCGCCGCGACAGCAATGCCGTCATCGCCTGGGTCCGCGATATGTGGACGCGGCGCTGGTTCCGCTGGCTTGGCTATCTTGCGCTGGCGGGTATCCTTTTCCTTGCGTTGATGTGGGTGGTTTTCGCGCGCGACCTGCCCTCGGTCGACCAGCTTCGCGATTACGAGCCGCCGCTGCCGACCATGGTCCGCGACGGCGAAGGCAAGCCCGTTCACAGCTACGCCCGCGAACGGCGCGTCCAGCTCGAATATAGCGAATATCCGCAGCTCCTTGTGCGTTCATTCCTCGCGGCCGAGGATAAGACCTTCTTCAGCCACGGCGGCATCGACTATCCGGGCATCGCGACCGCGATCGTCACCAACTTGACGAGCAGCGGCCGCCCTGTCGGTGCGTCGACGATCACGCAGCAGGTCGCGAAGAACCTGCTGCTGACGAACGAGCTCAGCTATCGCCGCAAGGTGCGCGAGGCGATTCTCGCGATGCGGATCGAGAGTGCGCTGACCAAGGAACAGATTCTCGAGCTTTATCTCAACGAAATCCCGCTCGGCCGCCGCAGCTTCGGCGTGCAGGCTGCGAGCCGCGCCTATTTCGACAAGGACGTCGACCAGCTCCAGCTTCACGAAATGGCGTTCCTTGCGATCCTGCCCAAGGCACCCGAAAAATACGGCCGCGCGCGTTTCGAGCGCGAGGCGCTGGCGCGCCGCAATTTCGTGCTGGGGTCGATGCAGAGCAATGGCTGGATCAGCACTGCGCAGCGCGACGCGGCGCGCGCGATGCCGCTCGGCCTTACCAACAGCGGCAACACTGCGATCGCGCAGGTCGGCGGCTATTATATGGAAGAGGTGCGGCGTCAGTTGATCGCCCAGTTCGGGGAAACTGCCGACAAGGGCCCCCATAGCGTCTATGCTGGCGGCCTCTGGGTGCGCACACCCTATGACGGGAAGATGCAGCAGGGTGCGACGATGGCGCTCCGCAAGGGGCTCCAGCGCTACGACGCGGGCAAGGGCTGGTCGGGGCCGATCGCGGCGATCGAGGCCGACGACCAATGGCAGAGCCGCCTCGCGTCGAGCTTCATCGGCATCGACTATGACAATTGGCGGATCGCCGCGGTGCTGTCGAAATCGGCGGGCGCGGCGCAAATCGGCTTTTCCAATGGTGACACCGGGACGCTGCCCGCCAGCGCCGCGACAATGGGTTATCGCAAGACCGGCGGCAGCGCCTTTTCGGCAATGCGCCCAGGCGACCTGATCGCCGTCAAATCCAGCGGCGGCAGCAGCTATGCGCTTCGCAACATCCCTGAAGTATCGGGCGGGATGGTCGTTGAAAGCCCGCATTCGGGCCGGATTTATGCGATGCAGGGCGGCTTCGACGTGCGCCTGTCGCCCTTCAACCGCGCGACGCAGGCCGAGCGTCAGCCGGGGTCGACGATCAAGCCCTTCGTCTACGCCGCGGCGCTCGACAATGGCATGACGCCCGCGACGATGATCGTCGACGGGCCCTTCTGCGTCTATCAGGGCGCGCGTTTCGGCAACAAATGTTTCCGCAACTTTGGCGGCGCGGGCGGCTCGGGCGAACATACGATGCGCTGGGGCCTCGAACAGTCGCGCAACCTGATGACGGTGCGCACCGCGAGCCAGATCGGCATGGAGCCGGTGGTCGAAATGATCAGCACGATGGGCATCGGCAAGCACGAGCCCTATTTGTCGACGGCGCTCGGCGCGGGGTCGACGACGGTCGAGAAGATGACCAACGCCTATGCGATGCTCGCCAATCACGGCCGCGAACTCAAGCCGCGCGTGATCGACTATGCGCAGGATCGCCGCGGCAAGGTGATTTTCCCGGCGAACTGGCGGCCGTGCGAAGGTTGCAACAAGAAGGACTGGGATGGCCGGCCGATGCCGCGTTTCGCCCGGTCGGGCAAGCAGCTGATGGACCCGATCACCGCCTATCAGGTCGTGCATATGCTTGAAGGCGTCGTCCAGCGCGGGACCGCGGTGCGGCTGCGTGACCTTGGCGTGCCGCTGTTCGGCAAGACCGGCACGACCTCGGGCCCGAACGACGTGTGGTTCGTCGGCGGCTCCCCCGATGTCATCGCTGGCATGTACATCGGTTTCGATCAGCCGCGCAGCATGGGCGGCTATGCGCAGGGCGGCAGCTATGCGGCGCCGATCTTCAAGGATTTTGCGCTCGCCGCGCTTGCCGACCGCCAGCCGATTCCGTTTTCGGCGCCAAAGGGCGTGCGGATGGTGCGGATCGATCGCCAGTCGGGCCGCCGCGTTTACGGTAGCTGGCCGGGCACCGATCCGAAGGCGTCGATCATCTGGGAGGCCTTCAAGCCCGAGAGCGAACCGCGCCGCACGATCCGTGAAGAAGAAATCAAGCCGATCAGGACACAGCGGCGGGCGACCGGCGGCGCGTCGCAAAAGGGGTCGACCGGCCGTACCGACAGCGATTTCCTCGACGACCGCGGCGGCATCATCTGACGCCGCGCACCGCCTTCCCCTGCGGCTCATGAGGCCGTAAGGGCGGGATCAACATATTTCAGGAGCAAGGACATGCGCGCCGAAGCGCAGGATCATATCGACAAGATTGGCGCCGCGCTGGCGCTGCTGCGCCGTTTTCTCGACTGGGACCGCGCGGTGCGGCGGCTGGACGAACTGAATGCAAAGGTCGAGGACCCGACGCTGTGGAACGACGCCAAGGCGGCGCAAGAAGTCATGCGCGAACGCCGCCGGCTGGACGAGGCGATCACCGCGACGCGTGCGATCGAAAAGGAATGTACCGATACCGCCGAACTGATCGAACTTGCCGAGATGGAAGGCGATGAGTCGATGGTCGACGAGGCGGTGGCCTCGCTTGGCGTCCTTGCCGCGCGCGCCGAAGAGGACAAGATCAAGGCGCTGCTCGCGGGCGAAGCCGACGCGAACGACTGCTATATCGAAGTCCACGCGGGCGCGGGCGGAACCGAAAGCCAGGACTGGGCCGAAATGCTTCAGCGCATGTATATGCGCTGGGCCGAAAAGCGCCGGATGAAAGTCGAGCTGGTCGAATATCAGGCGGGCGACCAGGCGGGCATCAAATCGGCGACGATGCTGGTGAAGGGCGAAAATGCCTATGGCTATGCGAAGACCGAAAGCGGGGTTCATCGCCTCGTCCGCATCTCGCCCTACGATAGCTCGGCGCGGCGCCACACGAGCTTTTCGAGCGTCTGGGTCTATCCGGTGATCGACGATAATATCGAGATCGAGATCAACGAAGGCGACCTCAAGATCGATACCTATCGCGCCTCGGGCGCGGGCGGGCAGCACGTCAACACGACCGACTCGGCGGTGCGCATCACGCACATCCCGACCGGCATCGTCGTCGCGAGCCAGAACGATCGCTCGCAGCACAAGAACCGCGCGACTGCGATGGGGATGCTGAAGGCGCGCATGTACGAGGCCGAGCTCCAGAAGCGCGAGGCGGCCGCGTCGGGCGAATATCAGGCGAAGACCGAGATCGGCTGGGGCCACCAGATTCGTTCGTATGTCCTCCAGCCGTATCAGCTGGTGAAGGATCTGCGTACCGGAGTGACTTCGACGGCGCCGGGTGACGTGCTCGACGGCGCGCTCGACCCGTTCATGGCGGCGGCGCTGTCGCAGAAGGTGACGGGCGAAAAGGTCGAAGTGGAAGACATCGACTGATGCGGGGCGCGGTTGTCCTTGCCGCGCTGGTGCTTTTGCCGCTGCTTGGCAGCTGCGATGCGCCTTGGGATGACGGCAGCGACCGCGCGACAAGCGCACGCGACTTTCCGCCTGCCGACCGGCCGGTGGCGCCGACCGTATCGACCAAATGGTCGACCGAGGAGGCGCGCGACCGCGTTAACGAGGCCGAGGATGTCATGGACTCGGCCGACGTCCGCCCCGGAATGACCGTCGCCGATATCGGCGCGGGCGACGGCTATTATACGGTGCGGCTTGCCCAGCGTGTCGGCGCGAGCGGGCGCGTGCTTGCGCAGGACATCATTCCCGAGGTGATCGAGCGTCTTGCCGACCGCGTCGCGCGCGAGCGGCTCGACAATGTGTCGCTGAAACTCGGCGCGGTCGACGACCCGCGCCTGCCCGCGGCGAGCTTCGACCGAATCTTCATGGTCCATATGTATCACGAGATCGGCGAACCCTACGCCTTCCTGTGGCGCCTGCGTCCCGCGCTTCGCAAGGGGGGGCAGATACTCGTCGTCGACGGCGACCGTCCGATCGCGCAGCACGGCACGCCCTTCCGCCTGCTCGTCTGCGAGTTCGAGGCTGTGGGCTACAAGCTCGTTTCCTATGACGACAAGCAGCATGCCGGCGGCTACCTCGCCCGCTTCGAGCCCGAGGGCAAACGCCCCGAGCCCGATGCGATCAAAGTCTGCGACAATCCCTGAGGACACTCGTCCTAATAGACGATCAGACGATCCTCGGCGCCGACTTCGGCGAGGAAACTGACCAGCCCCGCGGCGCGAACGTGCGGCACGAGTTCGGTCGCCGCCAAGCCGACGAGCGCCATGCCCGATTGACAAACCAAAAGCGCGATTTCCATCGCGATCGCTTCCTCGACAAGCCATGCGAGGTCGGGCTGCCCAGCGGCGCGGCGCGCCTCGTCGCCGGCGAACGCCACCGGCTCGCGCAGCAGCGCTGCGGCCTCGCCCTGCAGGAAGACGCGCACCGGACGCCCCAGCGCCGCCGCCGCCATTCCCGCCTCTAGCGCCGCATAGAGCCGCCGCCCTTCGGCAACCGCGACAATGATGTTCAGGCCTTGCATATCGGGCACTCGGGATCCTCAGGCACGCCGACCTCGCGCCAGCGCCGGTCGAGCATATCGACGATCGCGAGCCGTCCCGTCAACGCGGAGCCCCAGCCGCTGAGCGCGCGTACGGCCTCCAGCGCGGCCATGGTGCCGATCATTCCGGCGAGCGCGCCCATGACGCCGGTTTCGGCACAATTGATCCCCGGCCGGTCGGGATCGTTACCGACCAGACAGGCATAGCAGGCGTGCCCCGCGCGCCAGCCCTCATAGAGTGCGACCTGTCCCTCGAACGCGCCGATCGCCGCGCTCAGCAGCGGAATGCGCAGCGCGACCGCGGCGCGGTTCACCGCCAGCCGCGTTTCGAAATTGTCGCAGCCGTCGAGAATCAGGTTCGCGTCCGCTAACAGGGCTTCGGCATTGCCGTTGTCCAGTCGTTCGGCGACCGCGATGGCCTCGACATGCGGGTTGATCCGCTGCGCCGCGCGGGCGGCAACATCGGCCTTCAGCGCGCCGATATCTGCGTCGGTGAAGAGTGGCTGCCGCTGCAGGTTCGACAATTCGATCACATCATGGTCGATGATCGTCAGCCTGCCGACCCCCGCCGCCGCCAGATAGGTAATTGCGGGACAACCAATCCCGCCCGCGCCGATAATCGCGACATGCGCGGCCTTCAGCTTCGCCTGTCCCGCACCGCCAAAGGCCGGAAGGATGATCTGGCGGGCATAGCGGTCGAGTTCGGCGTCGCTGAGCACCGTCAGCGCAGCTTGATGCCCGATAGCGAAGCGACGCCCGCCGCATCCGCAGTCTCGTCAACCGCGTCGCTTTCGACTCCGGTCGACCCGAAACCGCCAGCGCCGCGCGCCGTTTCGTCGAGCGTCTCGACTTCGGCGAAGGCTGCGCGCTGGACGGGCGCCGGGACGATCTGTGCTATGCGATCGCCACGCCTGATTTCGAACGGCTCGTCACCAAGATTGGCGAGGATCACCTTCACCTCACCGCGATAATCGCTGTCGATCGTCCCGGGCGTGTTGAGGCAGGTGATGCCATGCTTGAGCGCGAGGCCCGAGCGCGGGCGGACCTGCACCTCGTAACCCGCCGGGATCGCCATCGCGAAGCCGGTCGCGACCGCGTAGCGCGCACCGGGGCGCAGCGTCAGCGTCTCGGCCGCGACGACATCCATGCCCGCTGCGCCGTCACTGGCATAGGCAGGCAGGGGCAGACCGCCGCCGTTGGGCAGCCGCTGGATGGCGATCTCAATCTCTTTCAAGGAGTGCACGTTTTTCGAGCTCATCGGCGATCTTTTCCATCAATTTGCGGGCGACGGCCTGCTTGGGAAGCCGGTCCCAGCTATCTACGCCGTCTTTGCTAACGATATGTACCCGGTTGCTTTCGCCACCCATCGGATCAGCCGAGACATCGTTCGCGACGATCCAGTCGCATCCCTTGCGCGCGAGCTTCGCCTGCGCGTGGGGGATGACGTCGTTGGTTTCGGCGGCAAAACCGACCAGCAGTTTCGGGCGTTCGGACGATTTGGCGAGGCCGGCGAGGATGTCCGGATTCTCGGCGAGCGCGAGCGGCGGAACCTGCCCGCTGCCATCCTTCTTGATCTTTTGCGCGGCAGTATCGGCGGCGCGCCAGTCGGCCACCGCGGCGACCATGATCGCGGCATCGACGGGCAATGCCTGCTCGACTTCGGCCGCCATCTCGACGGCGGTTTCGACATCGACGCGGATCACGCCCGGCGGGGTCGGCAGCGGGACGGGCCCGGCGATCAGCAGCACTTCGGCTCCGGCCTCGGCGGCGGCGGCGGCAATCGCGAAGCCCTGCTTCCCGCTCGAGCGGTTGGCGATGTAGCGCACCGGGTCGATCGGCTCATGCGTCGGTCCCGCGGTGATCAGAATGCGGCGGCCATAGAGCGGGCGGCGGTTCGCGGGCGCAAAATCGGGCTGGCCCGCCAGCGCCTCCGGAGCGGTCAGCGGAATCGGCGTGGGTGCGTTGGCAAGCGCCGCGTCGATCGCATCTTTGATCACCGCGGGTTCGGGCAGCCGGCCCGGACCATATTCGCCGCACGCCATCTCGCCTTCGTCGGGTTCCATCACCGTCACGCCGTCGCCGCGCAGCGTCGCGATATTGCGCCGCGTCGCGGCGTGCAGCCACATGCGCACATTCATCGCGGGCGCGGCGAGCACCGGCTTGTCGGTGGCAAGCAGCAACGTGGTTGCAAGGTCGTCGGCGATCCCCGCCGCCATTTTGGCCAGCAAATCGGCGGTCGCGGGCGCGACGACGACCAGGTCGGCCTCGCGGCTGAGCTGGATATGCCCCATCTCTACCTCATCCTTGAGGTCGAAGAGGCTGGTGTAGACCTTGTTTTCGCTCAGTGCCGCGAGCGTCAGCGGCGTCACGAACTGCTCGCCCGCACGTGTGATCACGCAGCGGACGACATATCCGCCCTTGCGCAGCAGCCGGACGAGCTCGATGCTCTTGTACGCGGCAATGCCGCCGCCGATGATCAGAAGAATGCGCGGCGCGGGCATCAGCGGTGGCAGGCCTGCGCGCTAGGGCGGGCGATCGACAGGGGGTGATTCATCGCCGTCTCCTTCGCGCATCAGTTATGCGCTTCCTGGCTTCAGTTCAAGCGCACGCCTTAAACGGGGGCAGCTCGAACAGTTCGCTTTTCACCGCGCAGCGAACGGATGATTTCGGCGAGCGCGGCGGGCGCGAAGGCGAGCCCGATGAACAGGGTCGGCGTCACGAGCATCGCCCAATAGAAATTGGCGGGCCGCGCGAAGACCATCAGCAGGGCCGCATAGCCAAGCTGGATCAGCAATGTCGCCAGCCCCAGGCGTGAACGCCATGCCGCCCAGCCGAGCAGCGCGAGCGGAACGAGCAGTGCGCCGACCCATCCCGCGAAGAAGCGGAGCAGCGACGAGGCTTGGACGAACGACACGTAGGCGATCCAGCCGCCTTGCCCGTTCCAGCCCTGGCTCGCGGCATCGGTGGGGGTCGTGACCGTCGCCAGTGCCGCGATATGCGCCGCAAGGCCGGCGGCGAAGCAAAGGCCGATCGCGAGCCATCCCGCTGCCGCACGCCAGTCGCGGTCGATCAATGCGAAGAGGCCGAACAGCATTGCGACCGGCAATACGGTCTCGCGGATCGCGAGCGCGGCCGCGATAACCGCCATCGCGGCCCATGGGCGGGCGGGGCGATAGAGCGCGAGCGCGAGCGCGACGAGCGCGCCCGCCGCGACTTCGTGGATGAACAGCCACTCGCGTGCGGCCAACTGCGTCAGGTTCGCAGCGACGAACAGGGCACCGATCGTGGCGGTGCGCGGGAGGTCCGGTTCGGTTCGCAGCCGCCGATACCACGCAAGGACCGCGGCACCGCCGATAAGGAGAAGTGCGAACTGCACCTTCTGCTCGCCAAGCGCGGCCACGATATAGGCGAGCGTGGGCAGACGAACGGCGACGAAGGGGCGCAGCGGATAATTGCCGGCGCGGTGTTCGGCCGCCGCCGCGGCATAATAGGAGTCTCCCGCCTCAACCCGCTGCGCGATGCGCGCATAAAGCGCATGATCGCCGACGAGTCCGTCGAAATGCGCCGAAGAGGGCTTTGCGACTTCGACATGATCGCGGCCGACGCCGCCGGCAACTCCCCACGCCATCAGCAGCACGAGCAGGCCGAGAATCGCCGCTGCGACCGGGCGCGAGACGCCGGCGAAGCGGTTCCAGTCTCGCTTTGCGGTCGCTACTTGCGCCATGTCAGCGCCGACGACATTGCGAAGTTCCAGATCGCGCCGACCACGACGCCGGCAACCCCGGCGACCCACCAGCGCTCGTCATGCCCCGCCATCCATGTGCCGATGCCGATATTGGCGACCGCGCCCAGTGCCGAAATCGCATAGAAGCTGGCAAGGCCGCCGACGACGCGCCAGCCCTTGAGCTTGCGATCGGCGTAAGTGAAGCTGTTGTTGAGAAAGAAATTGAAAGCGATCGCGGTCATCACCGCCGCCGTCTGCGCGGTGACGAAGGCGCTGCCAGTGCCGAGGATCGTGCGCAGCACCGCGAGATGGACGAATACGCCGATCCCGCCGACCATCAGGAATTTGAGCAGACGGACGGGGATGAAACGGCCGATCGTCTTGTCGGCGATCAGCTCGGCATATTCGGCGATCACGCGTGCGCCGATCTTGCTTTCGCCCGCCTCGCGCGTGCGGAATTGATAGGGGATTTCGGCGACCTTCAGCGGCGTCGGGCTCGACGCCAATATGTCGATCAATATCTTGAAGCCGATCGCCGACAGGCGCGGCAGCGCGCGTTCAAAGGCGTCGCGGCGAACCGCGAAAAAGCCGCTCATCGGGTCGCTCACATCGGTGCCGAGCGCGATCTGCCCGGCGCGCGTCGCAAGCCGGCTCATACGGGCGCGGTCCTTGTCCCAGTCGCCGATTCCGCCGCCTGCGACATAGCGCGTTCCAACGGCGATATCGGCGCCGTTCGCGATCGCGTCGATCAGCTGCGGCAGCGCATCCTCACTGTGCTGAAGATCGCCGTCCATCACCGCGATCACGGGGGCCGCCGTCGCCAATATGCCTTCGACAACCGCCGATGACAGGCCGCGGCGGCCCACGCGCTGGACGATCCGCACATGCCGCGATCCGCGGCCGATGCGGCGTATCAGTTCGCTTGTTCCATCGGGCGAATTGTCGTCGACGAATACGACTTCCCATCCGCGCCCGGCGAGTACGACCGAGAGTTTTTCGATCAACCTTTCGACATTGCCCGCCTCGTTGAGCGTCGGCACGACGACCGCAACCTCGAGCGGCAGCGCGTCGACGGGGAGGATCGTTTCGGCAATCAGGGTGTCGTGGCGCATGAAACCTCGGTTTTTCCGGATTTCACGTCCGGGGTTGGTCAGGATCGGATAGTGGCGATTTAAGGTAAATATCCGGTAACCAATGGCGGCTTCATGTGGACGCGACCTTGTAAACATGCAATTTCGCGATTGGGGGTCGCCTTCGGGGATGGGGGGCTGAATGAACGGGTTTTGGGGCGGGACGCTTGTGCTTGCGATATCGCTTGCGCTTTCGGGGTGCGGTTACGCAAAAAAGGCGCCCGAGATGCTGCCGCCTGCGCCGGGCGGGGCCTCGCCTTATGAAGACGAGCGCGCGGCCGCCTATCGCGCCCAACAGGAAGCAATGGCACAGCAAGCTGCTCGCGAACAGCAATCGGCACGCGCCGAAGCCATGCGCGCCTATGAAGAAGCAAAGGCCGCCGTGGCCCAGGCCAAGAAACAGGTCGAAGCCGCGCGCAAGGGGCATATCAACATCCCGGGCGCCAGTGCAGGGTCGACGGGGGCCACGCATTTGGCCGATTCCGCTGCGGGCTCCGCGAGCGATCCGGGCGCCTCCGCAAAGATCGCCTGCCCGCAGCTCGGCGGCCTCGCGACACCCGAAGAATGTGCCAATTATTCGGGCCTGCTCGCGACGATGCAGAGCGGCGTTGCCGCCTTTGATCCGCCCCGCCGGATGGCGATGGGGCGCGATTATCCGGTCAAGCTGGTGATCGGCGCGAAGGAGGTCGCGGCGCAGGTCGTCGACAGCGCGACCGACGCCGGCGACGTGAAGACCGTCGACATTCGGCTCGGCTCGTGGGTCTGCGCCGAATTGCTCGCGACACAGTTCGAGCTGAACGGGCCGGCACGTCAGTGCAAGGAACGCGGGCTGTCGCGCATGCTCTCGTTCGACTGGACCGTCTCGCCAAAGCAGGACGGACAGCTCAAGCTGGGCGTGAAGGTCGAAAGCCTTGCCGAACAGAATGGCAAACCGCTCGATACGATCGACAGCCGGATGATCGCGGTCGATGTCGAAGCCGACGCGATCGGCCGCTTCGATATGATGGTGTCGCGGTTGACCGACAGCCTTGGCGGTGTCCGTACGATGCTGCTCGCGCTGGTCAGCGCGCTTGGCGTGCTGTCGGTCGTGGTCTGGCGCATCCGCAACCTTGGCAAGAAGCCCGAGAAGGATGCGCTGAAGGACCTGACCTCTAGCTGATCCCCAGCGCCCACAATGCCGCGGCGCCCGCCGCCGCACCCGCCAGCGCGGTCAGCGCATAACGCCACCAGCGGCGGTTCTCGCCCGAATCCCACATCAACGGAATGTCGGGCAGCGGCGGTGCGGGCGGCGCGGCGCCCTTCTTCGGCAATTGCGCGTCGAGGCGGCGGATGATGTCGGGGATCAGCGCCAGCGTCTTGCCCTGTTCGCGCAAACCATCGGCCAGTGCGGCCTCGGGGCCGAGTTCGTCGCGGATCCATTCGCTCACGAACGGGCCCGAGACGTCCCACATATTGATCTTGGGGTTCAGCATCGTGGCGACGCCCTCGACCATCACCATCGTCTTTTGCAGCAGCAGCAGATGCGGCTGGGTCTGCATGTCGAAATCGCGCGTGATCGCGAACAGGCCGTCGAGCATCTGCCCGACGCTAAGCTCGCTCACCGGCTTGCCGCGCATCGGCTCGCCGACCGCGCGCAACGCCGTCGCGAATTCCTCGACGCTGTGATAGTCGGGGACATATTGCGCCTCGAAATGGATTTCGGCGACGCGGCGGTAATTGCCCGTGGTCAGCCCATAGAGGATTTCGGCGAGCCAGTAGCGCGCCTGCCGGTTGATCCGCCCCATGATGCCGAAGTCTACGGCGGCGATCGTGCCGTCGGACTTCACGAACAAATTGCCCTGGTGCATGTCGGCGTGGAAGAAGCCCTCGGCGATCGCTTGCCGCAGGAAGGCGTTCACGAGGTTCGCCGACAATTTTTCCATATCGTGCCCGGCGGCGATCAGCGCGTCGCGGCGCGAAATCTTGATCCCGTCGATCCAGTCGAGCGTCATGACGCGGCTCGCGGTACGGTCCCAGTCGATGGCGGGGACCTCATAGGTCGGAACGCCGACCATGGCGTCGCGAAGTTCGGACGCCGAGGCGGCTTCGCGGCGGAGGTCGAGTTCGCGAAGCGTCCAGCGGCGGAAATTGGCGATCACCTGCCGCGGGCGCAGCCGCGTTGCTTCACCGCCGAGCGCCTCGAGATGCGCGGCTGCCCATTCATAGGTTTCGATGTCGCGCGCGAATTGCTTGTCGATTCCGGGACGGCGCACCTTTACCGCGACCTTGCGGCCATCGGTCGTCACCGCGCGGTGGACCTGTGCGATCGACGCCGATCCGATGGGTTCGGGATCGAATTCGCTATAGAGGCTCTCAAGCGGAACCTCGAAGGTCGCCTCGATTTCCTGCCGGATGCGCTCGAAGGCGACGGGGGCGAGCGCGTCCTGCAGCGTCAGCAGATTGTGCGCGGCTTCCTCGCCGACGAGGTCGGGACGCGTTGCGAGCGTCTGGCCGAGCTTGACCGCGGCCGGGCCGATCGCCTGAAAGGCCGCGGCATAGTCGGGTATCTTTGGCTGGATCGTACCTAGCCGAGCAATGCGGCAGAGGCGCTTGACCCCCGGCGGGGTCTGCGGCGCGCTCTCGATTCCGCGCAGCGCGCCGTGACGCGCAAGGATGCGCCCCCACTTCAGCAGGCGGACGATATGGGTGACGGGTCGGGTCAAGCTTTCCACCCGCTGTGGATCGCGACGAGCCCGCCGAGGATCGGCTCGACCTTGACCGCCGTGAAGCCGGCTTCGCGGATCATCCTCGCGAATTCGGGCATCGGCGGAAAGCGGCGGATCGATTCGATCAAATAACGATAGCTGTCCTCATCGTCGGCGATCAGCTTGCCGAGCTTGGGGACGAGATGGTGCGAATAGGCGTCATAGGCCTGCGCGAAACCCGGCCATTCGTTGGTCGAAAATTCGAGGCAGAAGAAACGCCCGCCATAGCGCAGCACGCGGTGCGCTTCCTTCAGCGCGGCGGGGATGTCGGTGACGTTGCGGATGCCGAAGGCGATCGTATAGGCGTCGAAAAACTGGTCGGGAAACGACAGCTTCTCGGCATTTTGTTCGGACCAGACGAGGCTGTCGATGCCGCGTTCGGCGGCGCGTTCGACACCCACGCCCAGCATGTCGGGGTTGATGTCGGCAACGGTGATGCTGGCGCCGAAGCGCTCCATGCGAAAGGCGATGTCGCCGGTGCCGCCCGCCATGTCGAGGATCGTCTCACCTTCGCGCGGTTTCACGCGGCGCACGAAGCGATCCTTCCACAGGCGGTGCATGCCCCCCGACATCGCATCGTTCATGATGTCATATTTGCGCGCGACGCGGCTGAACACCTCGCCGACCATTGCGGTCTTTTCCCCCGCAGGGACCTGTTCATAGCCGAAGCTGACGGTGTCGGGAGTGGCCATGGAGTGCGCGCCTTTGCGGGGGAGTGGTAAAGTCGAACGGCCTTTAGCGGGGCCTTGCCGCCCGCGCAAATGGCGCGTAGCCCGATAGGCGATATGCCCGAACTCCCCGAAGTCGAAACCACTGTCCGCGGCCTCGCGCCGTTTCTCGAAGGCCAGCGGCTGACCGCCGTCACGACATATCGTCCGGACTTGCGCCGCCCCTTTCCCGCCGACCTCGCGCAGCGACTGACCGGCGCGACGGTCACCGGCCTGTCGCGCCGCGCCAAATATGGCGTCATCTCGACCGACCGCGACGATCATATGATCTTTCATCTCGGCATGTCGGGGCGCTGGCGTACCGAGGGCGGCGAGGCGGGCAAGCACGACCATCTGCTGCTCGAAACCGGGGCGGGGCATCGGCTATTCCTCCACGACCCGCGGCGATTCGGATCGGTCGACCTGGTGTCGGGTGATCCGCTGATGCGGTTTCCCGCCTTTGTCACGCTGGGCCCCGAACCGCTGTCGGATGCTTTCGACGCCGCCTATTTGTCCAGGGCGCTGGCGGGACGGCGTGCACCGATCAAGGCGATGCTGCTCGACCAGACGATCGTCGCAGGGCTGGGCAATATATACGTCTGCGAGGCGCTCAACATGGCGCGCATTTCGCCGGTGAAGCCTGCCGCCGACGTATCGAAGGCCAAGCTTGCGGTGTTGGTGCCCGCGATCAAGCAGGTGCTGATCGCCGCCATCGCGGCCGGCGGATCGACCTTGCGCGACTTCCTCAGCCCCGAAGGCGACCTCGGCTATTTCGCGAAGGACTGGCGTGTCTATGGCCGCGAAGGCGAGGCCTGCGAATGCGGCGGGACGATCGCGCGTATCGTGCAATCGGGCCGGTCGACCTTTTATTGCCCGAAATGCCAACGATAATGCGGGGAATCACCCGCAAAGCCATTGACCAAATCACCCTTCATCGCTATGCGCGCACCCTTCGAGCAGGGTCCGGTCGTCCGGAACCGGCCGCATCCGGACATTGATTCGCTGCAAATTGCGCGATTCGGCTGCTCCGCTGAGGCTGTGCTCCGACCATGTAGACCGTTTGAAAGACTAGAGGAATTTATGGCCAATACGCCGCAGGCAAAGAAGCGCATCCGCCGCAACACCGCGCGCACCGTCGTGAACAAGAATCGCGTTTCGCGCATTCGCACGCTGGTGAAGAAGGTCGAAGTCGCCGTCGCAGCGGGTGACAAGGATGCGGCCGCGACCGCACTGAAGGCGGCGCAGCCTGAAATGGCGCGCGGCGTTGCCAAGGGCGTGCTCCACAAGAACACCGTGGCCCGCAAGTTCTCGCGCCTGACGAAAAGCGTCAACGCGATCGCCTGAACCGGCTCGTCCCGAAAGGGAACAAAAAGGACCCGCTGGCATCTTGCCCGCGGGTCCTTTTTTGCGTCCGATATTGTGACAGCGCGATGGCAATAGTGTTGCAGCGCGGTAAGTGACGGAATTACGGCGATTCGTTGTTTCGTCTCTGGATTGTCACATTTAACTCATTGAAAATATAAGGAAAAATGGCACGCTGGCGCGATTCCGGTGCCCCCGATGAGTCAAGATTTTTATTTCAGTATTTTTACATGGGCGCCCCTTGATCGACTCGGCGACCCCTGACTAGACAGGGGCGTCGTCGGCCTTCGCCGGCGGCCGCCACATCGACATGATTCGCAACTTTTCGGGACGCTTTGTCTCGGACAGGAAAGCTGTGCCACTTGCGCAGCGGACGGATCGGCGCGTGGCCGGCCGCCCGATCGTCCGGCGCGCGGGGACCTGAGGGGGCGGCACGGCGTGATAGAGAGCAGCAATCGGCATGGGCAAGACGCAAAGGGCGGAGCG